>CAYMOU010000037.1:0-23791 GCA_964392115.1 uncultured Defluviitaleaceae bacterium
ATACATTTTGTGTATTATTTACACAAGATTTGTCTTTGAAGACGCACTCTAGTATAATATATTCCCCAACCGGAGGAGGCTGCTCATTGCTCTCCTCCGGTTTTTTGTTTCCTACACGAAAATTTTAACTCACCTGTCTTTTAATCGGAAAATAAGGCTATAATTAAAAGACCGGTACAAAAACCTCGGGTGACAATTTTGTTACCCATAATTTCTTCGGTCTGAATATTTAAGAAATTTAGAAAAAATATAGCATTTTCTTTAAATGTATAATATAATTTTACTTATCAAAGATTTTGTAAGAAAATGAAATAAGCTAAGTAAGCGAATTTCTTGGAGGTCAAAGGTATTGGACATTCCACAACATGTAGGGATAATAATGGACGGCAACGGTCGTTGGGCAAAGGCCAGGGGATTGGCAAAATCCTTCGGTCACAGAGCAGGCGGACAGGCACTGAAAAAACTGTTGCCACACGCAGATAAGTTGGGGATAAAGTATTTGACGGTGTACGCCTTTTCCACCGAGAATTGGAGAAGACCACAAGATGAAGTTAAGTTTTTGATGGCCCTGTTGAAGGACTATTTAAGGCAATTTATCAAAGAATCTCCCAAAAACGACATTAAAATCAGAATTATCGGCGATGTATCGCAATTAAACGAAGATTTGCAAAAAGAAATCAAGCATCTTACGGAAATTACAGCCCATAAAACGGGTTTGAATTTAAACATAGCATTAAATTACGGCGGCAGAGACGAGCTTTTGCGTGGCATAAGAAAAATGCTTGAAAGCGGCGTATCTCCCGAAAATATAAACGAAATGACAGTGCCGGACTTTTTGGATACCAAGGGTATTCCCGACCCCGACCTTATTATCAGAACCGCCGGGGAACGCAGACTGTCCAACTTTTTGTTGTGGCAGGCGGCATATGCGGAGTTTTACTTTTGCAATAAGTTTTGGCCTGATTTTACTTCTCAAGACTTAATCGATGCTGTTGAGGACTATTCTCAGAGGGAGCGTCGGTTTGGCGGACGAAAATAGGGGTGACGGACCGGATGGTCATGCGAATCATTTCAAGCATAATTGGCCTTCCTCTTTTGGTTTTTTTTATAACCGGTGGCAGCTATCTACTTTGGTTTATAATTTTGGTTGTGTCTCTTATGGGCATGGTTGAGTTTTATACAGCCGTGCAAAAAAAGCACAAGTCTATACATTTTATAGGCTATTTATTTGCGGTGCTGTATTTTTACAGCCTTACTTTTCTGCAGTCTTATTATAATTCCGTTTATCTGTTGTTCTTTTCGCCGTTGTTTATAATAAGTTTGTTGTTGTTTTCAATATTTAATTTTAAGAACGTAAATATTTATGACTGTGCGGTTACTTTGCTGGGATTTTATTATATTCCGGTGTTGTTGTCGTTTATTTGTCTTGTTCGTGACCATAATTACGGCGAATTTTTTGTGTGGTTGATTTTTATTTGTGCCTGGGGTTGCGATACCGGCGCTTACTTTGTGGGCATACTTTTCGGCAAGCATAAGCTGGCTCCCGACCTAAGCCCCAAAAAGACTATAGAGGGTGCCATAGGCGGCGTTGTTTTTGCAACACTGTTTGCCTTTATTTTCGGCTTCACCATATCTACCATATTTAAACTCAATGAGGTTAATATTCCCTTGAGCTGTACCATAATAGGTTTGGTAGGCTCGGTTTTTGCTCAATTCGGCGATTTGGCGGCCTCAGCCATAAAACGTTACGCCAATATTAAGGACTTCGGAAAACTCATTCCCGGACACGGCGGTATTTTGGATAGATTCGACAGCATACTCCTAACCGCACCGGGTGTGTTTTTTGCCACTGTATTTTTGTTTGGCTTTAATTAATCTCCTACACACTACAAAACGAAGGATATAATATGAGAAAAATTTCTGTATTGGGTTCCACCGGCTCCATAGGCACTCAAACCTTAACCGTAGCCAAGGATTTAGGCAATATACAAGTGACGGCCATTACAGCCAACAGCAATTACAGACTGTTTGCGGAACAAATTAGGGAATTTAAACCCTTGCTGGCCGTACTCACAGACGATACCCACAAAGACGATTTTTTAAGGCTAACCGGAGATACGGAAACCCGAATTTTGTTTGGCAAAGACCATATACTCCAAGCGGCTACCCTACCGGAGACGGATACGGTAGTGAATGCTTTGGTGGGCAATATAGGCTTACTGCCCACTGTTTCTGCCATTCAAGCCGGCAAAGATGTTGCCTTGGCAAACAAAGAGGTATTGGTTACCGGCGGCAGTATTATTATGCCTATGGCTAAGGAAAAAGGCGTAAAAATTCTACCTGTAGACAGCGAGCATTCCGCAATTTTTCAGTGCTTGCAAGGCAACGAAGGCAACCGCATAAATAAAATTTTTTTGACCGCTTCCGGCGGCCCTTTCTTGAATTTCACAAGGGCTGATTTGGAAAAAGTCACCCCGGAAGACGCCTTAAAACATCCAAACTGGACCATGGGCAGCAAAATTACCATAGACAGTGCTACCCTAATGAACAAAGGTCTGGAACTTATAGAGGCTCATTGGTTGTTCGGAGTTAATCCCGACGATATTACCGTGGTTATACATCCGCAAAGCATTATTCACTCCATGGTAGAGTATGCAGACGGTGCGGTTATGGCTCAATTGGGAGTACCGGATATGAAAGTACCCATACAATACGCTTTAACCTATCCCAAAAGGTTGGACAACCCTTATCCCACGTTGAATTTTTTTGAACAGAACTCGCTCACCTTCTACCAACCGGATTATGAGTTGTTTTCCTGCTTAAAACTTGCAATTCAAGCCATAAAAACCGGCGGAATAATGCCCACGGTGTTAAACGCCGCCAACGAAATAGCCGTTTCTCGATTTTTAAGCAAAGATATTGCCTTTCTTGACATACCTGTATTAATAGAACAGACTATGCTTGCATATACTTCAAAGAAACCTTTACCAAACGCAACTGAAACAATACAAGAGAAAAAAATCTGCTCGGAACAAGCAAAGCATTCCCTGTCCTTACAGGATATTTTATTTGCCGATACTTGGAGCAGAGAATTTGCGAAAAACTACAGCTTTTCTAAAGCATAAACAAATGATAAATACATCAGACGGATTAAAATAAAAAGGAGGATGATTGATTGTCGATTATTGTAACTTTAATTATTCTCGGAATAATTATAATGATACATGAATGGGGACATTACTATGCCGCCGTTAAATGCGGCATTCTGGTAGAGGAATTTGCCATGGGCATGGGGCCTAAGCTGTTTTCCTTTAAAAAAGGTGATACGGTGTTTTCCCTGCGGCTGTTTCCCATAGGCGGTTTTTGCAAATTGTATGGCGATGAGGAAGACAACAGTGACCCACGTGCTTTTAACAATAAACCGGTGTCTAGGCGTATTATTGTTATAGTTGCCGGTGCGTTGATGAACTTTGTATTGGCTTTGGTGCTGCTAACCGTCTTTGCCGGTATGAACCGCATGGCTTTACCGGAAATAAAAACCCTGATAAAGGGCAGCCCTGCGGAAAGTGTGGGGCTTATGCCTGACGACATTATTAAAAAGGTTAATTCCACAAGGATAAATACCTATGAGGATTTTGCCTTTGAAATGTCTGAATACAAAACCGGTTCCGTCAAGCTGGAGCTTGAGAGAAACGGAGAACGTATCCTGAAAGATATTACTCCCTATAAAACACAAGACGGCAGAAATGCCATAGGCATAGAATGCAAGATTAAAGAGCCTTTGTTTTCCGATGTTCCTGCCGGCACACCCAAGGTTAATATTATAGACGTTATAGTAAACGGTTTTTGGCAACTGCTGTTCTGGATAAAAACGTCGTTGATTATGGTGTTTAGGTTGCTGACATTCAGAGTTAATTTCAGCGATATATCGGGGCTTATCGGCATGGGAGTTGTAATAGACAAAACTCTGGATGCTTCTATGGGTGCCGGAGCGGTAACAGCCGTCAATATTTTCAATGCAATAAAGAGCATGGTGTTTATCACCGCCGTAATTTGCACAAACGTAGGCGTATTGAACCTTTTACCCTTACCGGCCTTGGACGGCGGAAGATTGCTGTTCCTTACGGTTGAAGGTATACGCAAAAAACCCATACCTACTTCAATAGAAGGGCGTATTCATTTGGTGGGCTTTGCCTTGCTGATTGTTTTGGCTATATGCGTTGCATATTTTGATATTACCAAGTTGTTTAATCTAACGTGAATTTTGCATAATTGATAATCCACCGGTCTTTCCGGTGGATTATATCCCAGGACAAGCTGATTAATTTTAACAGGAGGAAACAACATGAAAAGAGCCTTGATTTCTGTATCCGACAAAACCGGTATTGCCCAACTTTCCCAAGCCCTTTCCGCTATGGGTTATGAAATAATCTCCACCGGAGGAACCAAGTCTTACCTTGAGGACTGCGGTTTGAGAGTAACCGGCGTAACCGAAATGACCGGCTTTCCGGAGTGTCTGAGCGGCAGAGTAAAAACCCTGCACCCAAAAATTTTCGGCGGCATTTTAGCCCTGAGAGACAATGAACAGCACCTTCAACAAATGGAAGAACACAAATTAAGAAATATAGATTTGGTAATAGTAAATTTATATCCCTTTAAAGAAACCGTCCTCAAAGAAAATTCCACTCACGAAGAAATTATCGAAAATATAGATATAGGCGGGCCTTCCATGATTCGTGCCGCCGCAAAAAATCATAAATTTGTTGCTGTGCTTACGGATACCGCTGACTACGAAAAGATAGCAAGCGAGCTTAAAGAAAGCGGCCAAATCTCATTAAAAACCAAAGAATACTTGGCGGCAAAAGCCTTTATGCATACGGCTCATTACGATGCGCTCATAGCCGAATACTTCCAAAACACTTTAAATATGCCCACCTTGCCGGATACCCTTACGTTTACATACGAAAAGGTTCAAGATATGCGTTACGGGGAAAATCCTCACCAGCCGGCGGCCTTCTATCGTAAAATCCAAAAAACAGGAGACACCCTTGCAGATGCGGTACAATTGCACGGCAAAGAACTGTCTTACAATAACATTAACGATACCAACGGGGCTTTGGAATTATTGAGAGAATTTAACGAACCCACCGTTGTAGCCGTAAAACACGCCTGTCCCTGTGGCGTAGGCAGCGGAGCATCCATACTTGAAGCTTACAAAAAAGCCTACCAATCCGACCCTATTTCTATCTTCGGCGGAATAGTGGTTGCAAACGGCAGCATAGACGCTCAAACAGCAGAAGAAATAAACAAAACCTTCATTGAAATAGTATTGGCTCCCGAGTTTACCGAAGAAGCCCTTGAAATTCTTACCCAAAAGAAAAACATAAGAATACTTCGTTTAAATATTACTCAACCCAAAACCGCCATACTTGATATGAAAACAGTTTCCGGCGGATTGCTGGCACAACATTCGGACAAGCTTCTTTTAAACGGAACAACAAAGGTGGAAGACTTAAAGGCTGTAACCCTTCGCAAACCCACTGCGGAAGAAATGAAGGATATGCTTTTCGGCTACAAGTTGGTTAAACACATTAAATCCAACGGTATCTGCATAGTTAAAAACAATCAATCCGTAGGCATAGGCACCGGACAGGTTAACAGGTTTTGGGCTTGCCAACAAGCCATTTCTCACGGCTTGGAAATTTTGGGACAAGAATACCTAACCGGTGCGGTTTTGGCATCTGACGCTTTCTTTCCCTTTGACGACTGCATAGAAGAAGCCGCAAAGGCAGGTATTACAGCCATTATCCAACCGGGTGGTTCCGTGCGAGATGCAGAATCCATAGCCGCTTGCGATAAATACGGCATTTCCATGGTATTCACCGGAATGCGCCATTTCCGTCATTAAAATTATAGTAAGGCTCGAATTTTCAATAATTTCCGGCTTTTAAATATTGCACTTTTATGCATATTTTCATAGAATATAGTACCGGCCCGGATAAACGTTACTAATTAAAGGCAACTTCGCCTTAATGGCGAGTTTGCCTTTAATTTCGTGTTTGTCACAAAGTTTGTCCGCAAGGGTACGTTTGGGTTAATAATTGGATTAGTGCAGGTAATGCGTTAAGTTAATGGCATTGCCGAAAGCCGGAAAACCAATCAGTAAAGGGGAATAACTTATGGGAAAGATGTTTGGTACCGATGGTGTTCGAGGAGTTGCGAATAAGGAACTTACACCTAATTTAGCTTACGAAATCGGTCAAGCCGGAACATACGTATTGTCAAAATCAAAGGGGCATTCCCCGAAAATTATAGTGGGTGCCGATACACGCATTTCGGGCGATATGCTGGAATCGGCCATAACCGCCGGAATTTGCTCTATGGGCGGCAACGTTTACAGCGCCGGGATTATTCCCACGCCGGCCATAGCATATTTAATACGAAAGTACGGGTTCGATGCAGGAATTATGATTTCCGCCTCACATAACCCTTTCGGAGACAACGGCATAAAAATATTCAATTCCGAAGGCTATAAATTGCCGGACAGTGTTGAAGATGAAATAGAAAACCTTATTTCAAACGACTTGGCTAAACTCGACAAACCCACCGGAGAAAAAGTAGGCATAAAAGCACCCATGGATTCAGCCTTGGACGATTATATAGACTTTTTGGCTTCCGTTTTCGAAGGTAAGGATTTAAGCGGCCTTAAAGTTGCTCTGGATTGCGCCAACGGTGCAACCTTTCAAGCGGCACCGCTGATTTTTCAACGCCTGGGTGCAGAAGTATACGTTATTAACAACGAGCCTAACGGAGTTAATATTAACTTAAACTGCGGCTCCACACATATGGACGGCTTAATGGCATTTATGCAAGAAAATCGCTGTGATGCCGGTTTTGCCTTTGACGGCGATGGCGACAGATGTCTTGTGTTGGATTCAAACGCCACAAAAATCGACGGCGACCAAATAATGTCTGTCTGCGGCAATTATCTGAAAGAACAAGGCAAGTTAAAGAAAGACACCATAGTGGCTACGGTTATGAGCAACTTGGGTCTGTTTATTATGGCGGAGAAAAACGGTATTAAAATAGAAAAAACTGATGTAGGCGACCGTTATGTTTTGGAACGTATGCTTCAAGGCGGTTATTCTTTTGGCGGAGAACAGTCCGGCCATATAATTTTCTTGGAACATAACACCACCGGCGATGGAATCCTTACAGCCTTGCAAACCGCCTTTATTATTAAAGACACCGGAAAAAGCCTTGACCGTTTGAACGTACTTATGGAGGTTTTGCCGCAAGTATTAATAAATGCCAAGGTGGACAACTCCAAGAAAAACGACTATCTGTCAAACCCGGTAATTGCAGAGGAAATCAAGGCGCTGGAAGAACGCTTTGCAGGCAACGGAAGGGTGTTAATTCGTCCTTCCGGCACCGAGCCTTTTGTCCGTGTAATGATAGAGGGCAAGGACAAAGCAGTGCTTCAAACAGAGGCCGAAAGAATGGTTAAGATAGTAGAAGAACAATTGAAATAGAAGGATTAAGTATATCTTTTTATGTTCCCTTACCGGTAAAGTTGCTACAGTTCTTGTATATTAAATTTCCAAGATGAATAATTTTTCTGGATTTTTTCCGGGATTTAATGTACAATATAATGACTGTCAATATCCCCTTGAAAAGTTTGGGAGAGAAAACAGCCTTTGTTTTCCTCCCTTTACTTACCGAATAAAATAAACAGGGCATATGAATAAGAGTAATACCAATCCAAAATATATCACAAGGGTTGGTATAACAAAGGATATACTTATTTCGGAGGTTACCATGAAAACTATAGGAATAATAGGAGCGATGGACGAGGAAACGGCACGTTTAAAGTCGCTTATAAATGTTATATCCCAAAAGAAAATTATAGACGTGGACTTTACGGTGGGTAATTTACACGGAAAAAATGTGGTTCTGGTGCGTTCCGGTATAGGCAAGGTAAACGCTGCGATTTGTACTCAGGTGTTAATAGACCTTTACGGTGTAGATTGTGTTATAAACACAGGAGTTGCAGGAGGAATATATCCCCACTTAAAAATCGGAAGCCTTGTTATTTCGTCCGACACCGTTCAGCACGATTTCGACACTTCTCCCATGGGCGACCCTGTAGGAGTAATACCCAGAGCCGAAGAAAGCTTTTTTAAGGCCGACACGGAATTGGTCAAGCTGGCTCAAGAAGTATGCGGAGAGCTTATAGGCCCGGATAATGTGTTCGTAGGCCGTGTAGCCTCCGGCGATCAATTTATTTCCGACCCGGATAAAGTAAAACGCATTTCCGACTTGTTCGACGCCTATTGTGTGGAAATGGAAGGTGCGGCCATAGCCCAAACCTGCTATTTAAACCATGTTCCCTTCGTTATTATTCGTGCCATATCCGACAAATCCGACGAAGTGGCTCATCTCAGCTACGAGCAGTTTGTTGAGATGTCGGCCCAAGTTTCTTCCCAAGCTGTTGAAGGAATAATTAAAGCTCTGTAATACCGGCAAATAATAAATTATCTATAAAAAATCTCACCCATAAAGGTGAGATTTTTTGCGTTTAGGATGTTTATTTTTTAGCCGGTTTCTTATTAAGCTTCAGAACAAGATTTTTTTCTTTTGCCCTTTCATTAAATATTGCTACGGCAACAGAGACTTTTTCTTTAAGTGTCAAATGGTCAGAATCTGTTTGTAACTTGATTTTATCAACAAGTTCTCTTAAATCTTCAATTTCCATAAGGTTCACAGCAATGCAAAAGAAAGTTTTTCGCCGTCCGTCGTTGTAATTTGTAAGTAGATATTTCAATATCCGGCTTTTTTCGGTCAATTGGAGATGATATTTTTCTATTCCCATATCTCGGGCTTTTTTCATATCTTTAAGCTGATTTCTATGTGTAATAAAGGAGTCAAATTCATCTATACCGTTGTATTTTTCGCAGGGATATTCACTGCATTCAAAGCAGTATGCTATACCTTCATGTTGCAAACTGCATCTTGCTATGGGACAGCCTTGGTTCCCGGGGCCACCACCGCAACCCGGGCAATAGTTATCTAATTTCATTGTACACAAAGCACAGTTAAGACCGCATAAGGAAAAAAGCAAATCGCTTCTGTTAAAGCCTTTCATATCAACCCTCCTCTATAAAGCTATTTTTCATTTAGTATAAATCAAAGCTTACTTAATGACAATGGAATTGCATTTAGGTTTATGTATTCTTGATTATTTTAAATAGACTATAAAAGTTAACGTTTTCTTTACCATGTCTTGACAGCCATATAAAGTAGAACTAAAATTAAATCAGCTGTTTTTATCTCATGTAAAAATTGCAGGCTATGTTTATCTAAAGGAGGCCATGCCAATGCGAATTAACGAAAAACTACACAGAATAAGAGTAAATTTCAATGTTACGAAAGAGATTGAGCGTTTTGTTTATCTTTACTTAATTGAATCCGATGGTGTACATATAATAGATACAGGCGTGGCCGGGGCTGAAAAAACAGTCCAAGAATATCTAAAGGGCATTGGCAGAAGTATCAATGAGGTAAAGAGTATTTTGCTGACTCACTCACACCCGGACCATATAGGAGCAGCAAATTCAATTAAAGAACTATCCAATTGCAGTGTTTATGCTTGTGAACCCGAAAAGGATTGGATAGAAAATATTGATAAACAGTTTGCTGAACGTCCTATACCTAACTTTTATAATTTGCTGAATAAATCCGTTGTTGTGGATAAAGTGGTACACCCGGGAGATATTTTAACCTTAGAAAAGGGTATTACCGTTAAGGTGATTGACACTAAAGGGCATTCTGCCGGATCCTTGTCTTTTCTGTGGATAGAAGAAGGTGAATTGTTTACAGGTGATGCTATACCTGTTATAGGAGATATTCCTATTTATGTCAGTGCAAGTGATTCCATAGATTCTCTTAACAGAATAGTCAATCTTAACGGTGTTAACAGATACCTGTCATCCTGGGATGACATTTACCTTAAAGATATAGGCATAAGCAATATTAAAAAATCAATAGATTACCTTTCACATATTCATGATTGTGTTAGGCAAGTTTTTGAAAGCATAGGCAATAAGAATCCCGATAAAATATATTCACAAGTATGCCATGACCTAAACTTAAATCATTTGCTACAAAATCCTTTGTTTAGACGCAGCATTTATGCAAATATCAGGGAAATGGAGAATTAAAATGCCGGCATATTTTATCGTTAGTACTAAAATCACTGATTTCCGAGAACAATATGATGAATATATCGCAAAGGTTAAGCCCATTGCTGAAAGTTTCGGTGGAAGGTATATTGTTCGAAGTGAACAAATAACCACGTTGTCTGATACTTGGAAGCCTAATCGAGTTATTGTAATAGAGTTTGATTCAAAGGAAAAAATATTAGCTTGGCTTTCTTCGCCTAAATATAAAGAAATTGCAAATCTGAGATCGGATTCGGTTGAAAGCGAAGCAATAATTGTAGAAGAGAATTGAAATAAACAAGGAGATAAAGCCAAATGCCTTATCTCCTTGTTTTATAGGAAGGATTATCTTGACGGCACAGGTTTAATATGCCGTATGCTATCTGAATTGCTCTGCTTTTTCGGTTCTTAGGCTTGCCAAGGGAACGTTATCAAAGGCTCTTTCCGGATATATTCCCAAATAACGTTTTAAGACGTAAGCAAATCTGTATCTAACCACCACAGGGAGAAAATCTCCGCAACCTTCACAAAAGTCTTCATAACCACTTAAAACAACGTCTTTATGGGTAAAAGTAGTTTGGTTGATTTTATTCCAGCAATCCAAGCAAAATTCAGCCATAATCAGCTTGCCTTTAGTTCCAGTCTCAGCCTGTCGGCTATAAGGGCTATAAATTCGCTGTTTGTGGGTTTGCCTTTGTGGTTGTTGATGGTGTAACCGAAAAGCTTGTCTATTACATCAACTTTGCCACGGCTCCATGCTACTTCGATGGCGTGTCTTATGGCACGTTCCACTCTGCTGGGTGTAGTATTGCATTTTTTAGCGATGGATGGGTAAAGTTCTTTGGTGATATAATTCAAAACGTCTATGTCGCCTACGGCCATAATTATGGCCTCTCTCATATAATGATAACCTCTGATATGAGCCGGTACGCCTATTTCATGCAGAATATTGGTAACTTTGGTTTCCAGGTTAAGGCCGCTTGCTGTATTCATAAATCCAAGGCCCGTGCTGCTGCCAACCACCTTTTCGGATATTTGGAATTTCAGTTGCCTGATACGGGATATGAGGGATTCCATGTCAAAGGGTTTTGCAATGTAATAATCAGCACCCAAATCCATGGCTCGTTGCGCTACTTTTTCTTGGGTCATGGCGGATAGAATTATGCAAATGGGAGCTTTGTCAGGGTTGTCCACCTTATTAAGCTTTTCCAATACGCCAAGGCCGTCCAGTCTGGGCATAATACCGTCAATAATGGCTACATCCGCAGAGTCGTTGATAATCTTATTGTAAGCCTCAATACCGTCATAAGCTACGCCGACAACTTCTATGTCTTCTTGTTTTTCCAAGAAACTGCATATTACATCACAAAAATCCTTGTTATCGTCTGCTACAAATACACGTATTTTATTTTGGCTCATAATAAACCTCCTAAGTTTTAGACCGATTCAAACCCGGGGGCGGTGTATACCAAACTAAATTCGAAACAGATAAATGCTCATATTATAATGATGTTTTTTTGTGCAAGCAATTTCGGTTCGGTTTGTTTAGCATATGTTGTTTCCGGATGTAACAATATTAAAGTCAACGTCGGCGTTTACGTTGAAATATATTGCAACTTTCCGGATACCCGACATTTAATGATATGTACTGTGGATGAAGTTTGTCCCGGTTTAGGGGACTATGCAGTCGGTAAGACACCCTTGTGGTATGAAACGATTTTTTATAATAAATTAATTAATAATAAGTGAATTTTGTTTAATACCGGCTAATTTAATTTACGTGAAGAAAATCAATTAAATTAGCATTAGTGGCATTTACTACCAAATCAACTGAATTATAGTCCATCTCTCTACAAAGTGCAACAATTTACTTGCGACAATCAAAGATATGCTTCAACAATTTCAACAATCCGTGTCAATGAATTTACAAATTACATAACACTTTCTACAAGGAATTATGTAGAAAATTCTGATAAGATTTTATGACGAAAACTATAAAAGGGACAAAAAAATAAATAAATCGCCGATATTTTAACTATCTTCCAATTCAACCCAAACATTTGTTTTCGTTTTGGGCTTATTTGCAGATGTCGAAAATACAGCGATTTATATATGGATATTACCTAAATTCGATTTTTTTATGTTTATATACCATTTAACGTCGGATTTTTTTCCGGAAAATTTCCGGGGCTGTTTAACAAAAACCTTATTATAATGCACTTTTTGTTGATCCGGTTAGGGCTTCATAATCTACTCCGGAAAATTATCCGTAAAACCAAAAGTCGAATCCCGTTCTACATCATATTTTCACAAGCGGAACACTATATTCCCAAGAATTGGGTCTATATGGCCTGTTCAGAGAAATATTGTAGATGTCTGTTGTTTCGATTTCTTTGTCCAGCACCTTGGCACCTTGTCGACAAAGGACACGGTGAGCGTTTTTAAGGTTTGTAATTACAGGCACCTTGGCATTGTAATGCATATATTTAAGAAGAATACGGCTTTCTTCCCTAAAACCCAACACTCTTATATAATGTGGAAAGGTCTTTTGATAAAAGCTAAAGTCATCTTTGGTTATATTTAATAGTATATGAAGTATAAGCCTTTGCAATTTAGTAAAAGTGTAGCGTTTTGTTTTTATCCGGTGTATAATGGATGTAATCGGGAAAGCCTCGCCGGCCATACGCAAAATACGCTGCTCCAAACCTTCCTGCATACCCAATATGGCTTGCAATTCCTCTACGGATTTGGTACGCAGCAAATAATGTAGTATTAAACTAAGGTTATCCAAGTCGGAAAAGCCCGTAGTTTCCGTTTTGTCTTTTAAAGCACGATAAACATAATCGGGAACAAGGCGTTTTATGGGTTCAAAGTCCGAGTTTATTATACTTTGCCTAATAGCCGTTGCCGAAGCAAAGGGCTTATCCAGCTCTGTTCCGTTATATGTGGAATGTATACGTTTGACCGTATAAGGTTTTATGTTTGAATCAATTTTTTTCAATGCCTTAATGTATTCCACAGCCAAAATATTGTTGGAGGTTTGCAGGTCTTTAAAACTCTGCCCGTATAATACCTCCAAGGCGTTTTCTCGGGCTTGAGGGAAAGAATAACCTTGACGCAAATATTGTTTTAAAACGGACTTAAATTCGGTTTCTTCCTTAGATAATAGGGTAGCTATATAATCCAAATGTTCTATACTGCCCAATTCCGAGCCGAAACACAGCTTGTTTACTATGCCTGTAGCGTCCAATAACTTTACGGCACCCTCCGCAAAATACTCTGCACTGGCGGTAGCCGAATAAACCGGCAATTCCAATACCAAATCCGCTCCTGCCATTAGAGCAAATTTTGTTCTTATATACTTGTCTGCCAAAGCCGGCTCTCCACGCTGAACAAAATTGCCGCTCATAACCACCACCGTATACTTACAGCCGGTTAGGGCTTTAGCGGCTTCTAAGTGATGAACGTGCCCGGAGTGGAGAGGGTTGTATTCGGCTATAATACCCAAAATACTCATATGCATAACCTCTTTATAAATAATTATAGTCAGTAACTTGAAAACTATTAAATATTGCAGACTATTTTATAATTAACAAAGTTGTGGTACGGGAAATCTCGTCCCAATTAAGCTCCCTATAAGGTGTTTTTGATTTTTCGGTTGTATACTGTATATTAATTTACGGGTATTGACAATAATTCTCTAGTTCTTGACAAACCTATTTGCTCCTTGATTAAGTAAGATATTTAAGAGATTGGTATTGTTTCTTTTTCTTTATCTTTTAAATTATTTCTTATACTTTCATGTATGTATCATGAATATTTTTTAAGGAATAATAATTTGACAGAGCTTTGAATTTTATTGACAAACTCCGGATAAAAACTTATTATTTAACTATACCGTAATCGTTGAAATAAATACGGCTATTCATAATTTTGACAGAATACTGCCGGTAATTATAAGTTTACTAAACCTGTTATCAACGATGCATAATTTAAGGTGGTAATAATGAAGGACTTAACCCAAAAAGAATTTGATATGATAAGAGAGTACATAAAGAAAAACTTCGGAATCAATTTGGCTGATGAAAAAAAATCCTTAATCTACTCTCGCCTTCGTATAGTACTGAGCGAAAAGGGTTTTTCTGACTTTACCGAATATTTTAACTACTTGATTAACGACAAAAGCGGTGAAGCCGTTATTCAATTTATAGATAAGGTTACCACAAATCACACGTTCTTTATGCGTGAAGTAGACCATTTCGAATATTTTCAAAAAAATGTTCTTCCTTATATAGAGAAAACCTATGCATCCCAAAGGGACTTTCGTCTTTGGTGCGCCGGTTGTTCCTCGGGAGAGGAACCCTATACCCTGCAAATGATAATGCAGGATTTCTTTAAGGATAAGCAACCGCCTTGGGAATTATCCATATTGGCTACCGATATATCAACAAATGTTTTGGAGAAAGCAATCCGAGGGGTTTACAGCAAAGAATCCGTAAGCACCTTGCCGGATAAGTGGGTTAAAGCTTACTTTACACCGGCCGGTAATGATTTTTCCATAAAAGATGAAATAAAGAAAATGATTATTTTTCGTAAAATTAACCTTATGGACGAAAAGTTTCCGTTTAAAAAGCCCTTGCAGGTTATATTTTGCCGCAATGTAATGATATATTTCGATAACGAAACCAGAATTAAATTGGTAGAAAAATTCTACAACGCTCTTGCGCCCGGCGGATATTTGTTTATAGGACACTCGGAATCTCTTAATCGTTCGGACACTAAATTTGATTACATCATGCCCGCCGTTTACAGAAGGCCGGAAAACGGTTAATATAAGCATAATATACTGAGTAAAAGTTTATCACGAAAGTTTGCTTAAATCAAATATCGAAGTTTAAGCCAACGGAATAATATTCGCTTGCATTTTAAACTAATGAAAATGATTAAAAACTTCGATATTAAATATATATTATAACGGAGAATTCATTGTATTATCAATAAATATTTAAGTCTCTCCATAAGTTTTTAATAAGGCAATTTCAATACCAAATCAACGCCCATGTTCATCAAATATTCACATCATTTTACTATGGGTTTAAATATCTGCAACAAGCCCAATGTCGTTTTGGGTAAATACCGGTCATATTAAAAGATATATTTTAAACGCTGATGATATAATACTGATTCCATTTAAAACAGTAGATAAAAATTTACAATTTAGACAAAGATTCAAGGATAATTTGCAAATTTTTAACCTTCATTAAATATGGAATTAGTATAAGCCGGGTTAAATATGTCTTACATTAATCAAAGATTGGTATAAGAACAAATGAAAGGTGATGATATTTTGGCTGATTTTGATAGAGAATCCATGTTGGAGATGTTTATTTTCGAGATGTCTCAGTTGCTCGAATCTTTGGAACAAAACATTATCCGTGGAGAAGCCGGTTATTCCGAAAGCGAAATTAACGAAATATTCAGAATAATGCATACCATCAAAGGCTCGGCTGCCATGATGAAGTTCGATTCCATCTCCAGCGTTGCCCATGCAATAGAGGATTTGTTCTTCTATTTAAGGGAAGAAAACCCTCGAAATCTGGATTATTCTCAACTTACAGACCTTGTTCTTGAAGGTATGGACTTTATTAAAAACGAGCTAAACAAACTGGAGGACGGCGGAGAGTCCGACGGGGACGGTACCAATTGCATTAATGTTATTAAACGTTACTTAAAAGAAATCAAAGGCAACAACTCTCCGGAAGCAAAAGAAACCCAAGAAGTTTCCGCTCCTCAACAATCTCAAGGAAATAACGCTCCCGGAACAGGTTCAAACCGTTTCAAAGCCGTTATTCGTTTCGAAGACGGGTGCGAAATGGAAAATATCCGTGCCTATACCTTGGTGCATAACTTAGGCTCCGATATATCCGGTGTAACCCATATTCCCGAAGATATTATCGACGAAGAAGCCATTGCGCCTATCAGGCGAGACGGTTTTCATCTTGAGTTTACTTCCGATTTAAACTATGACCAAATAAAAGAAATACTCCTTAAAACCGTATACCTAAAAGACCTTCAATTGGAAGAAGTCAGCGACAACTTACTTCAACCTGAAGAAGCACCGGAAATGCCGGAGGTTACTCAAAATATCGAGATCCCCGATGCTGTTTCTTCAATGACGGTAGAACCTGTTAAAGATAACATACCGGAACCCATAAAAAATGATATTGACGGCGAATCCGGAAAGCCTGCCCAAGGCGGCAAAAAACCGGCCGGTCAGCACGTTATATCCGTAAACGTATCAAAACTTGACCAATTACTTAATCTTATGGGCGAATTGGTTATAGCAGAAGCTATGGTTACCCAAAACCCCGAACTCGACGGATTGGAATTGGAAAGTTTCCACAAGGAAACCCGACAATTACGTAAAATCATAAACGACGTACAAGACACGGTTATGTCCATGCGAATGGTTCCTCTTTCCACCACCTTCTTTAAAATGCACAGGATAGTAAGGGATATGTGCAAGAAACTCAACAAAGACGTGGCTTTGGAAATTATTGGTGAGGACACTGAGGTAGATAAAAATATAATCGAACATATCTCCGACCCTCTGATGCATATTATCCGCAACAGTATAGACCACGGTATAGAAACTCCCGAGATGCGTTTTGAAAGAGGTAAGGCTGAGAGAGGTACTGTAGTACTCGAGGCGAAAAACTCCGGCGGCGACGTTTTAATCATTATCAGAGATGACGGTGCCGGCCTTAACCGAGACAAAATACTTGCAAAAGCCAAGGCTAACGGTCTGCTTAAAAAGCCCGAAAGCGAATATACCGACAAAGAAATTCACCAATTTATTTTCTTACCCGGCTTCTCCACCAACGAAAAGGTTACCAGCTTTTCCGGCCGTGGGGTAGGTATGGACGTTGTTTCCAACAACTTGGAAATCATCGGCGGTTCTGCCTTTGTGGATTCCATTCCCGGCGAAGGCACTATCTTTACGTTAAAAATTCCTTTGACCCTTGCTATTATCGAGGGTATGACCATAAAAATGGGCGGTGCAAAATACACCATTCCCATAATATCCATAAAACAATCCTTTAAGGCTAAAGAACAGGACGTGTTCAGAGACCCCAGCGGCAACGAAATGATTACCGTCAGAGGCGAAGTTTACAATGTGGTGAGACTTTACGAATTCTTCGGGGTTCAGTCCCAGGTTACCGACATCGAGGACGGTATTATGATTATGCTGGAAAACGGCGACCAAACCATTTGCCTGCTTGTGGACGAATTAATAGGCGAGCAACAAGTTGTGGTCAAAACCATGTCCAAATATATAAACAAAATCAGAGGTATCAGCGGTTGTACACTGCTGGGTAACGGCGATATTAGCTTGATTATCGACGTAGCCGGCTTCTTTGACAAATAATATCGTTGCTTCTTTTAAGAACAGGGCTTTGTCAAACGAAAGGAGTGTTTAAATGAGTACCGAAAACGTTAATACTGTTATAGAAGAAACGGTTGAAGAGGATACCACGAAGGGTCAGTATTTAACCTTTGTTATAGATGATGAAGATTACGGCATAGAAATAGCCAATATCAAGGAAATAATAAGCATCTGTGCCATTACACAAGTACCGAAAACGCCTTCTTATCTTGAAGGTATAATAAACTTACGGGGCGATATAATTCCCGTTATAGACGTTAGAAAACGTTTCCTCAAACAACCCAAAGAATACGACGATTTGACCTGTATCGTGGTTATTGAATACGGACAATATTCACTGGGTCTGATAGTAGACAGTGTTAAAGAGGTTATGTATATAGACGACGAAAACGTACTTCCGCCGCCTTCAGCCAAGCTAAACTACGCCAACGAATTTATCAGAAACGTTGGCCGTGCCGCCGACGGCATGAAGCTTTTACTGGACTTAGACAGACTTCTATCCCAAGAATAATCAACCCTATCTATATAGCTTTATCCGCTTTGAGGAGACTTTTGGGTTTCCTCAAAATTTTTATTGCAGTCATAAAGAAATTAAAATATAGTAAATCTAGTTTAAATCGAATACACGAATTTATATTCGGCTTTTTTGGAAAGAGGGAATTTATGACTGATTCCATTTTATCTACTTTTTAAATGGAATCAGTATGAGGGAGAAAACCTTTTTTCGCCGTATGAAAAAAGGTTTTCTCCCTCAAGGTCTTGCTTTTTATGTTTTACTATATCTTTCGGAGGTCACACTTGGACAGTTACAGTTATCTACATAATGAATTTGGAATTGCAGAAGAAGTATTGGAGATTAGCCGCAAAGCGGAGGAAGAGATTAAGGACTTGTTTGCAGGCATAGACAGAGTAGGCGAATTTAACCAGCTAAAAGTCTTAAAAGCTCTGCAAAAAAACCGATTAAGCGACGCTCATTTCTCCGGTTCCACCGGCTACGGATACAATGACTTAGGCCGTGAAACTCTGGAGGCAGTCTACGCAGACACCTTCAAGACTGAACTGGCCTTGGTGCGTCCTCAAATAATCTCCGGCACTCATGCGTTGACCTTGGCACTATTCGGAAATTTAAGACATGGTGACGAAATGATTTCGCCCTTAGGCAAACCCTACGACACCATGGAAAAAATCATAGGTATAAAACCTGCAAGAGGCTCGCTGGCAGAACACGGCGTTACTTACAAACAGGTGGACTTAACCCAAGATGGCAAGGTTGATTATTCAGCCATAAAAAGCACCGTGAGCAACAAAACCAAACTGGTGTTAATCCAACGTTCCAAAGGTTACGCCTACAGACATTCTTTCCATGTGGACGAGATTAAGGAATTAATCGAATTTATCAAGGGCATTAACCCCAACATAATTTGCATGGTAGACAATTGCTACGGCGAATTCGTAGACATCATAGAGCCAAGCGAAGTTGGTGCTGATTTAATCGTAGGTTCTTTGATTAAAAACCCGGGCGGTGGATTAGCTGCCGCAGGCGGTTATATAGCCGGTAAAAAAGAATACGTGGAAAACGCCGCCTATCGTTTAACCTCTCCCGGGCTGGGCTTTGAAGTAGGCCCTATGTTTGGCTTAACCGCCTCACTTATACAGGGATTTTATATGGCACCACAAGTTGTGGCTTCAAGCTTAAAATCCGCTACCTTTGCCGCTAAAATATTCGAGTTGCTTAACTATGAAGTTCTGCCGGCCTCAAGAGAAAAACGCTCGGATATAGTTCAGGCCATAAAGTTCCTGTCACCGGATAGGGTAGTTAAATTCTGCCAAGGCATACAAAAAGGTGCCGCCGTGGATAGCTTTGTTCTACCCCAACCCTGGGATATGCCGGGCTATGACTGTCCCGTAATTATGGCGTCAGGTTCCTTTGTTCAAGGGTCCTCTATAGAATTAAGTGCCGATGCACCCATGCGTGAGCCTTTCGTGGCTTATCTGCAAGGCGGCCTAACTTGGTTCCATGCAAAAGCCGGCATAATTATCGCCGTAGATAATCTGTATAAAGCCGGCATTCTTAATCCACCAAATTGATTTTTTGTAGGGAACGGCTCTGCCGGTTTCGCTATTTCGACCCCTATAGTTAACCCAAACGCATAAACCACAAAACATCTGTAATCAATATGTTCGGGAGTATATAATGGATATTTTTGAGCTAGTGAAATCCAACGATTTTGGGCAAATTATTAGCAAGGAATGGCCTGATGAGGTATTAAATTCCTTCGGAAGCGAAGGATTAACGCCTTTAATGACTGCATCCGGTTTGGGTTTTGTGGATACGGTACTGGCACTGAAAAACAAAGGTGCCGATTTGCACACTACCGACAAAAACGGTAAAAAAGCCGTAGATTATGCAGCCTTAAACGGCCACGGAATTGTTTTGATAAATTTGATAGAAGGCGGTTGCGGAGGTTGATAGCATGAAGCACTATCTGGGTATAGATTTGGGTGGCACGAAAATTGCCGTGGGCGTGGTTGACCAAGACTATAACATTATAGAAAAGGTCAGCATACCTACTTTGGCACATCGACCTTTTGAAACTGTGGTAAAAGACATAGCCGCAGCAACTCAAGGAATCTTGGAAAAAACCGGCTTGGCTCTGTCGGAATTTGAGTATCTGGGCATAGGCGTTCCCAGTTCGGTGGATCCGGTCACCCACAATATTGTTTTCGCCAATAATCTAAACTGGAAAAATGCCTGTATAGCCGAAGAATTGCGGACATACCTGGACATACAAGTTCTCGTAGCCAACGATGCGGACTGTGCTACTCTGGCAGAAGCCGCCTGCGGAGCCGGAAAGGTATTCAAAGACGTGCTTATGCTGACTCTGGGAACCGGAGTGGGCGGCGGTGTTGTGCTTAACAATAAAATATTCACCGGCGGCAAGGGTTTCGGCTGTGAACCGGGGCATTTTACCCTGATAATGAACGGTTTGCCTTGTACCTGCGGCCGTAGCGGTTGCCTTGAGGTTTATGCCTCGGTTACGGCTCTTATTCGCCAAACCATTGAAATGATGGCACGTTATCCTCATTCGGCCATGCGTGAGTTATGCAACGACCGCTTTTCGGAAGTAAACGGCAAAACCGCCTTTGATGCGGCTAAGTTAAACGATGATGCCGGCAAACAAGTTGTGAGAGGTTATATTGATTACCTTGCCGCCGGTATTGCAAGTTTAAACACAGTATTTCTGCCGGAAGCCGTTATTCTCGGCGGTGGCATAAGCAACGAAGGCGACTATTTGATGGTACCTTTACGCAGTAAATTTAACGAATTGGTTCCCAACAACGGTTTAATCAGTCCTCCGCAAATTCTAAAGGCTACCCTTGGCAACGACGCCGGTATTATCGGAGCGGCTTTGTTGGGTGTTGATTTGCATTTAATGGATTAAGGGAAACAAAAAGGCAAGCCCATAAGCTTGCCTATTCCCTGTTAATTGAATTATGAGTTGGAATTTTTATTAATTGGGTTTATGAAAGAGGGAGAAACCTTTTGCCCTGTTAAAAAGGTTTTCTTCCTCATGGTTTTGTCCTTCTATTCATAAAAACGGTTAAATCAAAGAGGTTACCCTGTTTTTCAACTTGATTTCTTCAAGAAGTCGGGGTGTCAGAACTTCACCTCTGCGGACTATAACCGAGCCGTCAGCATCCAGTATATCCTTTGGCACCCTTTTGCCTATTAAGGGAGACATATCAATTTTTGTACCCATGGCTTCTTCTTCGGAATTACTGTTTTCGGTTTCTACCGGCTCGGTTTCGGTTTTATCTGCGGATGCAATGGATTCAACTTCCAAAGCTACCGTTGGTTGGGGATTGTGTTCCGGTTCCTCTTGGGGTATTTCCGGCGCTGATGGCTGAGGGATTTCAATATTCGGCACGGACTGCATATTACTTAATTCTATCTTTTTTTCCGCCATTTTAGCCGTCAATTCTTCGTTATCCGTAACAAAAATAAAGTCCCTGGTTATGGTAGATACAGAATCGCAACTTACGGTAATGTCATCCATAATTATTTGGTGCAGCTTTCCGTTATCGTCAATTGTCATGTCCGTAATGTTGACTATATTAGAGCCGCTGATAAACATTACCTTGGCTTTCATCAAATCCTTTATGCTTAACAAGCTTGGAATTTGCTTGTAACAATCCCCAAGGCTTACAAAGTATTCTTTGCTTTGGGCGGTGATAAAGCTTGTCCCTATAGACATAACGTTTTGATAAGGCAGTATGGATACGGAAAAAATGGAGCTGCCTGTATTAGTGATAATATAAATAATTTGCTTGGATTCAGGGTCTATAATTATGTCGTCTACAACTCCGCAGGATTCGCCCTCTTTAATTGTATATAAGGACAAACCCATGATTTCGGATAATTTTTTCATGCTACTCCTCCAAACAGTTTTTTTCATTGTATTATATTGGAAATTAATATTCAAGTATTTTGTCAAATTTCTTATGTAATTATACATATTTTCAATTGCGTTTATTCCGGTAACAAAAATCGTACATTCGGAATGGTGAGTGACGGGGTGTTTTCTTAAAACACAGGAAACGAACCGTTTATGGAGAATAGATTTTTGTTACTACCTTATATGCAATTGGCTAGACTTATTGGCCGGAACAGCCGGTTGTGAAAGATGTTTACATGAATGGAGTTTTTAACTTGAATTTTGAAGAAGCGGTTTCATTTATCCAAGCCCAAAGAGGCTCCAAATTCGGCTTGGAGAGAATTATTGACCTTTGCAAAGCCTTGGGTAATCCGCAAAAAAAATTGAAATTTATCCATGTAGCCGGAACAAACGGCAAGGGTTCAACGGTTACAATGTTGGCTAAAACCTTAATCAATGCCGGGTACAGAACCGGCGTTTTTATGTCGCCTTATTTACAGTGTTTTGAGGAACAAATAAGCATAAATGGCAACTATATCCCACAAAGCCAAGTTATTGAGTTGACCGAAAGCATAAAGCAATTATTGCAAAACACAGCGGCGGATGACCTTCCTTCGGAATTTGAAATAACTACGGCTATGGCTTTTGAGTATTTTCACAGAAACAACTGCGACGTAGTTGTGTTGGAATGCGGTTTGGGTGGACGATTAGATTCCACAAACGTTATCCCTAAACCGCTTTGCTCGGTGATCACCAAAATTTCCCTCGACCATACAGACTATTTGGGCAACACGATTGCACAAATCGCAAAAGAAAAAGCCGGGATTATTAAAGAGTCCGGTATAGTTGTAAGTTATGCCGGTCAAGAGCCGGAAGTTATGGAAATACTTAAAGAAAACGCAAAGGCTAAGGACAGCCAATTTGTTTCACCGGAATTACAGTCATTGGAGATTTTAAGTTCGGATTTGACCGGCTCAGTTTTTAAATATCAAGGCGAAGAATTTAACATACGTCTTGTTGGACCCCATCAATGCGAAAACGCATTAACTGTAATCGAAACCATCAAAACTTTGATAAAAATGGGCTATGAGATTACTCAAGAAAACCTGCTCGAAGCCTTGAAAGAAGCCACTGTACCTGCCAGATTGGAAGTACTGAGCAGCAATCCTACCGTTATTTTGGATGCCGCCCATAATGCGGACGGAGTGATGGCTCTTGCAAACTCGGTTGATAAGCTTTTAGCCGGAAGACCCTTGATTACGGTAATGGGAATGCTGGGCGACAAGGACTATCCTTACTGCGTTTCTCAACTTGCCAAACGCAGCGATGCCCTATACACCGTCACCCCAAACAACCCCAGAGCCTTAGATGCGCAAATTCTTGCTGAATACGCAAAAAAAGATTGTCACAACGTTGCTTCATACACCGACTATAAAGAAGCTCTCACCTCCGCAATCACCTCTGCCGGACCCACAGGTACTGTTCTGATTTGCGGCTCAATTTACATGGCCGGCAATATGCGAAATATCTTGCAAAATGTATTGACAAACCCTCGTTAACTGTAGTATAATAGCTACTGTTGATTTTAATTGTTCGAACTGCTCGTTACAACTAATTTCAACTCGTTGTAACGAATATAGGGGTGTGGTCAAGTGGTATGACAGAGGTCTCCAAAACCTTTAGTGCGG
>CAYMOU010000038.1:0-23658 GCA_964392115.1 uncultured Defluviitaleaceae bacterium
TTCAAGGAAAACCACCGGTCGCTCACCACTGCGAATATACGCTTTTGTTACTCTTTAATTAGCATTTGACTATAAATTTATCATTAGGAGGAGTATGACAGATGAAAAAAGATATTTTTTCACTCAAAAACAAAGTAACAATCGTAACAGGCGGCAGCAGAGGTATAGGTAAAGTTGTTGCGGAATACCTTGCGGATGCAGGATCCGACATCGTAATTTTCGATCTTTTGGATGGCCAAAAGGTTGCAGAAGAAATTGCCAAAGAATACGGCGTGCGTACAGCTTCCTTTACTTGTGATGTAACAAACCCGGCTCAAGTAGCAGAATGTATTGATAAAGCAGCAGAAAAAATGGGCACACTTGACCATCTTTTCAACAACGCTGGCATCTGCCTTCACAAAGATGCGGTTGACTGTACTGCTGAAGACTGGCTTAACGTTATCAACGTAAACTTAAACGGCGTTTTCTTTGTTGCTCAAGCTTTCGGCAAATATCTTATTGCCAACAACAAAAAAGGCAACATAGTAAACACCGCATCTATGTCCGGAACTATCGTAAACGTTCCTCAAGGTCAAGCTTCTTACAATGCTTCTAAAGCAGCTGTTTCACACTTGACTAAATCTCTGGCGGTAGAATGGGCAGCTAAAGGCATCAGAGTTAACTCTATCAGCCCCGGTTACATAATGACAGATATGACAGGTTTTGTTCGTCAAGATTGGCAAGACATCTGGGTAGCAAGTACTCCTTTCAAAAGAATGGGAACCCCGGAAGAATTGGCCGGCGCTGTTATTTACCTATTGTCTGAAGCTTCTACCTACACATCCGGTTTGGATATGATTATCGACGGATGCTTTACCTCAATATAATTAAGATTATCGGAGCATTCCTTTCGGTCTGACCCGTATAGTCTGAATTATAAAAGTTTTAAGTTAATTTAAGGAGGAAAAAAATCAGTGAAAAAATTACTGGGTATTGTATTAAGTCTTGCTATGTTAGTTTCTGTAGCGGCAGGATGCGGCGGCGGAACACCGGCAGCCGATAATTCTCAAACACCCCAAAATTCTCAAGCTCCCCAAGATCCCCAAGCTCCGGCTGACAACACCGGCAACGAAGGAAAAACCGTTAAAGTAGGTTTTGCCATCAAAACTCAAAACGGCCCTTACTTTGTTAAACTTGTAGATTCCGTAAAAGAACTTGCGGAAGCTAAAGGCTGGGAATGCACTATCCTTACAGCTGACGAAGACATTACCAAAGAAGCTCAAAACATCGAAACTTTCATCACTCAAAAAATGGACGTAATCTTCCTTGACAGTATTGACCCCGATTCTTGTGTTCCCAGTATCAACGCTGCAGCACAAGCAAACATTCCCGTTATCAACCTTGACTCCGGCGTTAACGGCGGCGACTATGTAACTACCGTTTACTCCGACAACAAAGAAAACGGAAGACTTTCCGGTCTTGCATATGCTGACTGGATGAAACAAAACGGCAAAGAAAACGACGAAATCATCTCTATCCTTCTCAGCGGCGCTAAAGGCAACGTTGCAGGCAGAGAAAGAAGAACAGGTCTTTTTGCAGGTATCGTTCAAGGCAGAACCGGTTGTTCTGTTGAAGACGCTTGGAAAGCATCCGAAGCCATCGAAGACCAATTGGTTTCCGGCGGTAAAGCTGAATTTGCCGATGCTAAATTCAAAATTGTAGGCCAAGGCTGGGGCGCATGGACAGAAGAAGCAGGCTTAACTGCCGCTGAAGACTTTGTTACCGCTAACCCCAACGTAACTACTATCCTTGGCGAAAACGACCAAATGCTTTTCGGTGCTGCTACAGCTCTTAACAATGCCGGCCTTAAAGGTGTTGCACTTGTTGCAGCGGCTGACGGCGCTTGCGCAGCTTTTGATTTAATCAAAGTTAACGATAAAGCAGACAATCCTTACATAGTTTCCGGCTTGAACAGCCCCGTTCTTGTTGCAGGAAAAGGTATTGAAATCGCTGAAAAAATCATCGGCGGCGCAGCTTGGGACAGCTTTGAAAAAATCACTTTAACCGAAGCAGCAGGCGTTACCAAAGACTTGGTTGACAAATACTACGCTGTAGGTTTCTAAGATTTTAAATTAGATTCTAAACAATATTTTTACCGACTGATAAGGCTCCTTAACCAGAGGAGCCTCATCTGTCAAAAAAACCAATTACTTGCACAAAACCGGGGAATTAAACTTTCCCACCGGAATTTTCGGACGTACAACTACTTTAATATGCCGGTTACGGGCGAATTAAGATTTGAAATCCTCTTGTCTGACACTATAGGTATGGCTTGAATTGAAGAGATAAGGGGTTTATCACTTTCCTTTTGCGAAAGACGCCTTTGGCGTCTTTTCATCTCTAAACTTAAAAGTTTTAGGTAGTCTCGGAAACTTTTTATCACATGGTTTATTGACTTTTAAAAAATTACCCTTTCATTAACATCTTGAAAGGGGTTTGGGGAAAATTTTTTCCCCGGAAAAAGTTTTCCCCAAGGTTTTAATCTTTTAAAGCAAATCTATATAAAAAGTTATCCAAGATTTGATTTTTGTTTTACTTACATTCACGATTTGGAGGGAAGGTATGGAAGAAACAAAATACAGATTGGAAATGAGGAATATAACAAAACATTTCGGCGGCGTTAAAGCGCTTACAGATGTTTCGTTTAAAGTTGAACCCCATGAGATTCATGCCCTAATAGGAGAAAACGGTGCCGGAAAATCAACCTTGATGAAGATTTTATCCGGGGCCTATAAGAGGGACAGAGGAGAAATATTAATTGACGGAACGCCCGTAAATATAAACAATCCCAAGGATGCTAAGGATTTGGGCATTGCGGTTATTTATCAAGAGTTTATGGCAGCCCCGGACTTAACCGTAGCGGAAAACATTTACATAGACCAACTGGCGGCAGGCAAGGCCCTTATAAACTGGAAAGAGCTTAGAAGAAAGGCTAAAGAGCAACTTTCACGCCTGGGTTTTGATGATATTTCGCCAACCACTAAGGTTCGTGATTTAAGCGTAGCCTATCAGCAAGTAGTTGAAATCTGCAAAAACTTAACCAGAAATTCAAAGGTACTGGTTCTGGACGAACCCACGGCAGTTCTTACATTCTCAGAAATTAAGAAGTTATTTGATATTTTAAGAAAACTCAGAGACGAAGGCGTTAGTATTATTTATATTTCCCACCGCTTAGAGGAACTTTTTGAACTGAGCGACCATATTACCGTGCTGAAAGACGGCGAATATGTAGGAACTGTAGATACGGACTCTATCGAAAAAAGCGAACTGGTAACCATGATGGTAGGCCGTGAAATGAGCCAGTTGTTTTCTGACAGAAACGCCGTAATAGGCGAAGAAGTTTTGAGAGTAGAAAACCTTAACGCAGGAAAAATGGTTCAAGACATAAGCTTCTCGGTAAGAGCCGGCGAAATTGTGGGCTTTAGCGGACTGGTAGGCTCCGGCAGAACGGAAATCATGAAGGTCCTATTCGGTGCGGACAAGAAAACCTCCGGCAAGGTTACATATTTCGGCAAAGAGGTGAACTTTAGGAATCCCAAGGAGGCCATCCAAAACGGCTTCGGTATGCTTCCGGAAAACAGAAAAGAAGAAGGCTTGCTTCTTAAACAAAGTGTGCGTATGAACTCCACCCTTTCTGTACTGTTTTCTAAGATTGCTCCAAGGGGCATTATCAATCATAAAAAAGAGAAGCAATACGTAAAAGAACTTTTGGCTAGTATGTCAACCAAATACGGGAATACAGAAGACAACGCAGATAGCCTGAGCGGAGGAAATCAACAAAAGATAGCCTTGGCCAAATGGATAGCCGCTGATTGTAAATGCATGGTATTTGACGAACCTACTCGTGGTGTGGACATCGGTGCCAAAGAGGAAATCTATAAAATTATGAACGACCTTGCCGAAAAAGGTATGGCAATCATTATGATTTCTTCGGAAATGCCCGAGATTATCGGTATGTGTGACAGAGTTATCGTTATGCGTCAGGGTAGAATAACCGGCGAATACAGCAAAGAGAGTATGAACGAAAATAACATGATTAAATCAGCAATGGGGGTATAAGCGAATGAATAAAGATAAAATCAAGAATTTTCTGATTCAGAATAATACATATATTATTTTTATCGGTTTGGTAATCGTTTGTGCTTTATCGTCCGACAGTTTCTTGACAGAAATGAACCTGCGTAATATAGCCATGCAACAGGCAGGGCCTATACTTGTAGTGCTTGGTATGCTTTTCGTAATACTTACCGGCGGTGTAGACCTTTCCGTAGGCTCGGTTATGGCTCTGGGTTCGTCACTTTCGGCTTATATGATAGTAAACGAAGGCGTACATTTTACGGTAGCTATTCTTATTTCATTAGGTATAGGCTTAGTCGGCGGCTTGGTAACCGGCGCTCTGGTAGCCTACGGCAGATTCCAAGGTTTCGTAGCATCATTGGCTATGATGACCATTGCCAGAAGCTTGGCACTGGTTATCACCAAAGGTAGCCCTATCAAAATGGAAACCGACACCTTGGCAACCCTCATAGACAAAAACTACGGCTATCCCATTCTGATTATCACATTTATAATCATCGTTTTGTTCGTTTTCATACAAAAATACACGGCTTACGGTCGTATCGTAATTGCTTTGGGTAGTAACAGCAACGCCGTTGAACTTGCCGGTATACGAGTAAAGAAATATCTTGTGTCTGTTTACGCTATTTCCGGTATGTTGGCTTCCTTGGGCGGTATCTTTATAGCCGCCAGAGCCTCTACAGGCAGTGCAACCATCGGTACAGGACAGGAACTTGACGCTATTGCCGCCTGTGTTATCGGCGGAGCAAGCCTTGCAGGCGGTAAAGGTGATGTATTTAAGGCAGTAGTAGGTGCTTTGGTTCTGGCCCTCATAAGCAACATCATGAACCTTATGGCTGTACCTGCATACCCTCAAGGTATTATCAAAGGCGTAATTATCGTAGTTGCTGTTCTTCTTCAACTTGTAACAGATAAAGCTGAAAAAACAGTATAAACTATGAAATCTATTGATTCTTTATATTAAAGTCTTTTTGAAAGGGGCTTGGGGAAAACTTTTTCTTCAGAAAAAGTTTTCCCCAAGGTTTTATCCCTTTAAACCACTTGCAGAAGGGAAGGACGTTAATTATGAAACACGGTATATATTATGCTTATTGGGAAAAAGAGTGGGAAGCGGACTATCTTGTCTACGCAGAAAAAGCAGCCCGACTTGGCTTTGACATTCTCGAAATCGGTGCAAAACCGCTTCCCGACTATACTCCGCAACAAATAAAAGCCTTAAAAGATTGCGCAAATAACAACAGCATAGAACTTACAGCCGGCTACGGCCCGGCTTATTTCCACAACATGGGCTCGGAAGATGCAGAAATCCGTAAAAATGCGGCAGAATGGTTTAAACGTCTTTTTGACGTAATGGCTCAATTGGATATACATAAAATCGGCGGCGCTTTGTATTCTTACTGGCCCATAGATTTTACCAAAGGCGTAAATAAAGCCGAAGATTGGAAACGTGGCGTAGAAGGAATGCAAACCCTTGCACCCATAGCCCAACAATATGACATTACACTTTGTATGGAAGTATTAAACCGTTTTGAAAACCATATTTTGAATACAGCACAAGAAGGCAGAGCCTTTGTAACAGAAGTTAATATGAGCAACGTAAAAGTCATGCTGGATACCTTCCACATGAACATAGAAGAAGTAAGCATAGGTGCCGCTATCAGAACAGCCGGTGACCTGTTGGGGCATTTCCACACAGGCGAATGCAACCGTATGGTTCCCGGGCAGGGTCGCACACCTTGGAGAGAAATAGGCGAGGCGTTAAAAGACATTAAATATGACGGTGCGGTGGTTATGGAGCCCTTTGTGAATATGGGCGGACAGGTAGGCAAGGATATTCATGTATGGCGTGATATAGTCTGCGACCCCACCGGAGAAAAACTTGACAGAGATGCCAAAAATGCTGTTACCTTTCAACGCTATATGCTTGATTGGAAGGAATGATAAGCCTTGAAAGAGTTATTATTGGGAATAGATATAGGAACAAGCGCCTGTAAAATTGCAATATTTCGAAAAAACGGAGAAGTAATCTCCACGGCCAGCGGAGAATACACCGTTTACTACCCAAAAGTCGGTTATGCCGAACAAGAACCCGACCACTGGTGGAAGGCAGTTTGCAAGGCAACAAAAGAATGTATAGAAAAAGGCAAGGTAAACCCGGCTGACATTACAGGTATAGGCGTAGACGGTCAGGGTTGGTCTGCCGTTGCAATAGATAAAGAAGGAAACACCCTAACCCATACACCTATTTGGATGGATACCCGTTCCAGCCAAATTTGCGACAGGTTAAACAAAGAAATCGGCCATGATGCCATATTCAACGTCAGCGGAAATTCTCTCACTGCACCTTACACCACGGGAAAAGTGCTTTGGTATAAAGAAAACCTGCCGGACGTATACAGAAAAATACATAAAATCCTGCAATCCAACAGCTTTATTATTTACAGACTAACCGGGAATATATCCCAAGACATATGCCAAAGTTACGCTTGGCACTGTTTTAATATGCGTACAGGTACTTGGGATGACGAAATGCGAAAGGCTTTGGGCATACCCGAAGAATTTCTGCCCGTAATCAGCCCTTGCCACGCTGTTGTAGGCAGGGTTACAAAAGAGGCCGCCGAACTAAGCGGACTTACCGAGGGCATTCCCGTAGTAGCCGGCGGTTTAGATGCGGCTTGCGGTGCCTTGGGAGTAGGGGTTTTGCATAACGGCGATGTTCAGGAACAAGGCGGTCAGGCCGGCGGCATGAGCATATGCACGGATACCTATAAATCCGACCCACGCTTAATTTTAAGTTTCCACGTTGTTCCCGATAGGTGGTTGTTCCAAGGTGGTACAACCGGCGGCGGCGGAGCAATGCGTTGGTTGGAACAGGAATTCGCCGATTACGAGCGTTCGGTTGCTAAAGAACTGGGCAAAAGTTCTATAAATCAGCTTAATGAAATTGCAGAGAAGGTTTCGGCCGGCTCTGATGGTCTGGTGTTCCTACCATACATGTCCGGCGAAAGAACGCCCATATGGAACCCCAGAGCAAAAGGCGTTTATTACGGTCTGGATTTCAGCAAGACTAAGGGGCATTTTGTCCGTGCAACCATGGAAGGCGTGGCGTTTTCCGTCCGTCATAATCTGGAAGTTGCAAAAATAGCCGGTGCAGACGCAGAAGTACTGCGCTCCATGGGCGGCAGTGCAAATTCTCTGCTTTGGACTCAGATAAAGTCCGACATTACCGGCAAGCCCATTATCGTGCCGGATTCCGATACGGCTACCACCTTGGGAGCCGCCATATTGGCCGGCGTTGGCGTTGGCGTTTACAGCGATTTCCAAGAAGCAGTGGATACCACGGTTACAATCAAGAGAAATCACAGCCCAAACCCCGAAGTAAAGGCTGTTTACGATAGAAATTATGAGATTTACCTGGAATTATATGAAAATTTAAAAACCACCATGGATAAATCGGGAGGTATGTAGTTTGAAAGCGGCAGTAGTAGTACAAAACCAAGTTGTTGAATATTTGGAAATCGAAGAACCAAAGGTAGAACCCAATACAATTAAAATAAGAGTAAGAGCATCCGGCATCTGCGGCTCCGATATACCCAGAGCCTTGCATAACGCAGCACATTCTTATCCCATAGTCTTGGGACATGAATTTTCCGGTGACGTAGTGGAAGTAGGCGAAGGCGTTGAAAACGTAAAAGTGGGCGACAGAGTATCCGGCGCACCCTTAATTCCCTGCATGAAATGTTACGATTGCCAAAAAGGCAACTACGCCTTATGCAAACATTACTCCTTTATAGGCTCTCGCAGACAGGGCAGTAATGCTGAATATGTAGTAATCCCCGCTGTAAATGCCGTAGCCTTTGACAAGAGCATTTCATATGAACAAGGTGCAATGTTTGAACCCTCTACGGTTGCCTTACACGGATTATTTTGCAACAACTACAGCGGCGGAGAATACGTGGCTGTTTTAGGCGGCGGAACCATCGGTATGTTTACCATGCAATGGGCTAAAATATTCGGCAGCCGTAAAGTTGTGGTATTTGATATTAGCGAAGAACGCTTAAATATGGCTAAACGATTAGGCGCAGACGACGTTATAAATACAGCAAAGGACGATTACAAGGAAAAGGTCAAGGAGATAACAGAAGGTAAAGGCTTCGGTTATGTTTTCGAAACCGCAGGACAGCCGGCAACCATGCAAATGTCCTTTGAGGTAGCAGGAAACAAGGCAAATGTTTGCTTTATCGGCACACCTCATGTTGATCTCTCTTTCACTCCGGCCATGTGGGAAAATATGAACCGCAAGGAATTCAACCTTACCGGTTCTTGGATGTCTTACAGCTCACCTTTCCCGGGCAAAGAATGGGAATTAACCGCTCATTACTTTGCAACCGGTCAGTTAAAATTCGACCCGGCATTTGTATTCAAAAAAATGCCCATGAGCCAAGCCCAAGAAGCGTTTGATATGTATAAAACACCGGGACTGGTACAAGGCAAGATTTTGTTGGTAAACAATGATTAAGTCTCCGGAGGCGGTAAAATGATAGTTACGCTTACCTTAAACGCCGCTATAGACAAAGCCTATAGGATTTCCGGGACGGTTCAACCGGGCACGGTTATGCGTGTGCTTTCCTGTATAAACACAGCCGGAGGCAAGGGCCTAAACGTAGCAAGGGTAGTGCATTGTTGCGGCGAGGAAGTCACGCCCTCAGGGTTAGTAGGCGGAAACACCGGCTCTCTGTTGGAAGAACTCGCCGCCGGAGACGGCTTAAAGGGAAGATTTGTCCGTATAAAAGGCGAAACCAGATGTTGCATAAATATTCTGGACGAAAACCTACAATCTACCGAATTTTTGGAACCCGGCGAAGATGTAACCGAAGCGGAAATAGATAGCTTTATTAAAGAATTCCTTGAAATTTGCAAAGACGCACAAGTAATAACCATGTCCGGCAGTGTTCCCCGAGGAGTACGCAAAGGCATTTACAAGGAACTGACAGAACAATTAAAAGCAATGGGAAAAACCGTCATTCTGGATACAAGCGGAGAACTGCTGAAAGAAGGTATAAAAGCCGCTCCGCATATGATAAAACCAAATCAAGAAGAACTGGAAATGCTGCTGGGAAAACCCATTATAAGCATGGAACAAACAATAGAAGCGGCAAAGGAATTGCACAAAGGCGGCATAGCAAAGGTAGTTGTTTCCTTGGGAAAAGACGGTGCTTTGCTTGTTTCCGACCAAGGTATCTTCCACGGAGTGCCGCCGAAAATTACTGCCATAAACACCGTGGGTTGCGGTGATTCTATGGTAGCCGGATTTGCCGTGGCTATGCAACGGGGTTTATCAGCCCAAGAAAGCCTGAAATACGCCGTTTCGGTTTCGGCGGCAAACGCCATGAGCCACCGAACCGGTCATTTTGAAAAAGAAGAATTTGATAAAATATATCCCCAAGTAACCCTTCGTGAATTGGAATAGATTAACAAGGAGAATTATATGCCATTAGTTACAGCAAAAAAAATGCTGCTTGATGCCCAAAACGGAAATTACGCCGTAGGTGCGTTTAACGTAGAAAATATGGAAATGGTTATGGCGGTTATTGAAGCCGCCGAAGAATTAAACGCACCGGTTATGATGCAGACAACTCCATCCACAGTCAAATACGCCGGCTTGGATTATTACTACGCTAATATAAAAACCGCCGCCCAAAGAGCAACAGTTCCGGTGGCTATACATTTGGACCACGGCACAGATTTTGGTCTGGCCATGCAAGCCCTGCGTACAGGTTATACCTCTATTATGATAGACGGTTCTCACGAAAGCTTTGAAGATAACATAGCCGTAACAAAGGCAGTTGTAAACGCTTGCAAGCCCTCCGGCATTCCCGTGGAAGCCGAACTGGGTAAAGTAGGTGGCAAGGAAGACGACTTGGACGGCGGCGAAGGCGACGGCTATACCGACCCGGCACAGGCAAAAGAATTTATGGAACGCACCGGAGCGGATTCCTTGGCTATTGCAATAGGCACTGCTCACGGGCTTTATTCCGGAGAGCCTAAGGTGGATTTGGACAGACTTACCGAAATTCGTCAAGTGGTATCCGAGCCTTTGGTTTTACACGGTGCTTCGGGATTACCTGATGAAACCGTGCGTGAGGCTATCCGCCGAGGAATTTGCAAAGTAAATTATGCAACAGAATTGCGTATAGCTTACAGCAACGGGGTTAAAGAAGTATTACATAGCAACCCCGATACCATAGACCCTAAAAAATATGGTGCAGTAGGCAAGAAGTACGTTAAAGAATTCGTAATGGAAAAGATAAGAAATTGCGGTTGTGCGAATAAGGCAGGTAAATAATAATATAACGGTAAAAAGCTTATGTATTTAAAATAAAAGAACTCAAGTAAACTACCAAAATAGTTTTACTTGAGTTTTTTTTATTGCACTTCTTTAGAAAAAATGGGTATCCTAAAAATATATTGACATAATACTAATTCCATTAAAAACAGTAGATAAAAATTCGCTATTTAGACAAAGATTTAAGGATAAAATGCAAATTTTTATCCTTCATTAAATATGGTCTTAGTATAAACCAAGGCTTTGCAGTGGCTTATAGACACCTAAAAATCCCTAAAAAACAGTCTTTTATCCCATACAAGTTTTACCGGATAATAAATGATTAAAAAGTTGTTGCAAAAAGTATTAAAATAAAGCATAATGTTAAAACGAAAAAAAGATTATTAGGAATAATTGTTTCATAATAATGCTTTTTAATTAACTAAAGGAGTGAAAAAAGTGTCTGACAAAGGCAGAGGAACTTGGGGAAGCAACTTTGGGTTTTTAATGGCAGCAGTAGGCTCTGCAGTCGGCTTGGGAAATCTTTGGGGTTTCCCGTATAAGTTAGGTAAAAACGGCGGCTTTGCGTTTTTATTGGTCTACATTATATTTGTAGCCGTAGTTGGCGTGGTTGTAATTTTGGGCGAGCTTGCTCTGGGCCGCAAAACAAAATTAAGCCCGGTAGGTGCAAACAGAGCTATAAACAAAAGGTTTGCGTTTAACGGTTGGTTAGGCGTACTGGCTTCGTTTATAATTCTATCCTTTTACAGCGTTTTAGGTAGCTGGTCTATTAAATATTTCTTTACATACTGTATTGAAATATTCGGTTCCGGGTTTAACGGAATGAGCGGACCGGAATTTTTCGGTAACTTTACAGCCGACCCTGTGCAATCGATTATATACCAGTTGATTTTTATAATTTTAACCTCGGCTATTGTTATAGTTGGCGTACAATCGGGTATTGAAAAGTTTTCTAAAATTATGATGCCCTGCTTGTTTATTATGCTTATTATAATAATCATAAGAAGCGTAACCTTGCCCGGTGCAATGCAAGGTATAGAATTTATGTTTAAGCCTGATTTTTCTGTGTTTTCTGATGTAAAATCCTCTTTCGATGTAATAGCCTCTGCCTTGGCGCAAATGTTCTTTTCGCTTTCCTTGGGTATGGGTACTATGGTATGCTACGGCAGCTATCTGAACAAAAACTCGAACTTGGTTAAAAACGCCGTATTAATACCGGTTTTTGATACACTTATCGCAGTAATGGCAGGTCTTGCAATTATGCCGGCGGTTTTTGCTACAGGTATAGACCCGGCAGCCGGACCTTCTTTGTTATATATAACACTGCACGGTGTTTTTGAAAGTATGCCGGGCGGAGCGTTCTTCGGCGCCTTATTTTACCTACTGGTTGCAATTGCAGCCTTAACCTCCTCCATTTCGTTGTTGGAAGTTTCAACGTCTTATTTTGTGGATGAGAAAAAATGGAGCAGAAAAAAAGCAACCGTTATTGCAACCATTGCTATCTTCGTGGTTGGTATACCTACAGCTTTAAGCTTCGGGCTTTTGGGAGACGTTAAGCTTATGGCCTTAAACGGCGAACTGATGGGCATACTGGACTGGATGGATTACGTAGGCGAATACTTATTAATGACCCTGGGCGCCTTGTTAATGTGTATACTAATCGGCTGGGTTGCAAAACCAAGTATGTTTGTTGCCGAAATCGAACAAAGCGGATATAACTTTAAATACAAACGGCTTTGGAGCTTTATGATAAAATTTGTTACACCGGTACTGGTGTTTATCACATTCTTAACCGCAACAGGCCTTTTTGATAAAATAATTGCTTTGTTTTCTAAATAAGCTGAATTTTTAACGTATAAAATAATACCTCCTATCGTAGATAAAGAACGATAGGAGGTATTTTCTGCTTTCACATACACCGTGGTTACTCTAAAGAAAGTTTTATTAATCGGATATATCTTTAAAAGAAAAACCGTTTTCTTTGAGCCATTCCATAGTATTTTCATATGATGTAAGCCGGCAACTTTCCAAAGTATAGATATATCTTGAACTATTCATAGTATCCCTTACTTCGAATTGCACATTAACAAACGGTACATCCCTATAAGCCGTAGGATCTGCCTTATTGTTTACTATCTCCTCAAGATAATCTTTTTCTAACCGGGCTGTGGCAATTATATCTTTTTTGATTTCTTCCGATAAGAAGCTGATTTGGTCAGTATCTTTAATAAAAATCGCTTCTGAATTTTGGCGTTTATCGGGGTTATAGTAATAAATTGACAAGTTACTTGTTTTATCTGTTTTTATTAAGTTTGCCAGAAACGGATATTCTGATAGAATAACCTCGTCTGTATTAAGTAAATCATTTAAACCGGAGCTTTTTATAAATGAGTAAGGCAATTTATATTCTCTTGCAACCAAACTGCCGTTTTTAAGTTTAAAGGTAAAATTACAGCGTTGAGTTTCATAGTAGTTAGGGTAATAGTTTCTGTTCAGGCTGTTAATGAAAACTTCTCTGAGAGAGTCCTTATTATTAATTATTTCTTTTTGAACTTTAATAGCCTCTGCAATGATTTCGGGGTTTGTAATAAAGTAATCATCTGCATTATCTTCGTTATAAAATTTATTTGGCCAATGCAGGTAAACACCTTCAACATCATCAACCTTAGGAGAATAGTTTGAGTATCCTATAATATCGGTTGTAGTAACAACTATGGTAATTAAGAACAAACCTACCAAAACACCGGCGAAATTAGGCAATAGTTTAATCTTTCCGAAAATATTAAAGGTTTTTTCTGCAAGCATTTGAGCGATTATATAGGTTATAACAAAGCCCAAAGCAAATCCGGAATACATAGCCCAAATATTACCGAATATTAATAAAAAGAAAATTCCCAAAAACAGCGTACCTGCTAAGGATATTAAGAAAATCAAAACATTTTTTACAGGTACAAAAACAATAGAATCACCTGCACGTTCCTGTTTTCTTACATGATAACACCATGCCGACAAGGCAAATAAAATAAGGGTAACAACAATATGTGTAATAATATATGGGCTTAAACCGGTGCTTTGAATACTGCCGGATGCAAGGCCTACAGCATCGGTATTAAACAGTAACCCTAAAGCAACCGGATTGGACAGCACCGATACATCTTGGAGCAAATTAGTAAAACCATACATTTGAAATCCGAAACAGTATAAAAAGCCGGCGGCTTGAAACAACATAAGTAATCCAAGCGGAAGCAAAGGTACAAATATACTGACCAAAATGCAAATTAAAGAGTTTCCGGAAACAGTAACAGCAAATACAAATACAGCAAAATAGAAAATAAAGGTCATTAATGTTCTCAGAAAAAAGCCCAATACTACAGGGAAGCTGTTGATTACTTCTCCCGCAGCCAAGCCGCCCGAAAACAATTCAGCCGGCAACCCTATAGACCGCCCGTAATGAATCTCTCCGCTTATGTTAAGAACCTCCGGCTCAAGATAAGCTACTTGATTAATTAAGATTAAACCGGAAAAAATTATCAGCGGAATAATAATTAAAATAAATCCCGTTAAAATATTGGTGCAAAACAGTTGTTTTTTGCTTATGGGCAAAGAATGAACAGCCGTTGTGGATTTCGTTTGAAATAAGTATGAAAAGATTTCAAAAACCAGACACAAGGGTATAAACACGCACATAAAATTCATAAACATATCTTGCGCACTTAATAACCTTACTATAAAATTAGCCTTTTCATAGGGTGTGTCAAACATTTGAAATAAAGGCAGTATAATGAACAATACCAGAAACAAAAGGACCAGCCCGGATATAGCCCAACTGCGTTTTAATTGTTCCTTTAAAAATGCAGTATTAATAAGGGATTTCATTGTACTCACCCTCCGTTTCATAGATAAATATTTCTTCAAGTGTTAAGGGTAAAATATCGTATACCAGAGGATTTATTTTTCTGATTCTATTATAGATTTCATCTTCAGTGCCTCTTACAACCAACAGCTCTATGCTGCCTCTGCTTTCAAAATGCAGAATGTTTAAATCTCCGTATTTTTCCCGACCTTGGGGTGTTTCTTGCGAATAAGCAACCTGCACCTTATGAACATCCGATTTTAAATCATCCAAATTACGCTCTATAATCATCTTTCCTTGCTTAACAATACCGATAGAGTCGCAAATACCCTCCATCTCCTTCAAATTATGAGAGGATACCAAAACGGTCAGATTTCTGCTTGCCACGTCCTCAACTATTTGTTGCATAACCAGTTTTCTTACAAATGGATCAAGCCCGTCTATGGGTTCGTCTAAAAGCAAAAAATCCGGCATTGTAGACATTGCAAGGATAAACGCTGCCTGTTTTTGCATTCCCTTGGAAAACTTATTTAACTTACGGATTTGGTCAAGTTTAAATAAATTCACAAGAGTTTCGTATCGTTGGTCATTCCAATTTTTATATAAATTCTTATAAAAAACCCGCATGGTTTTCAGTGAATACGTAAAGAAAAACAAATCATCCGAAATATATCCCACTCGTTCTTTTATAGATATATTATCGTAAACCGGTTTCCCTTCCATAAGTACCGTTCCGCTATCTTGCCTATAAATACCCGCTAAATGCTTGATTATGGTGGTTTTTCCCGAGCCGTTTACCCCAACCAAGCCGTAAATGGAGCCTTGTTGAATATTTAAATTAAGATTATTTAAGGCTGTAAATCCATCAAAAGTCTTTGTCAGGTTTTCAATCTGTATCATTATTTTCTCCTTTCTCTGTCTCTGCTTGGTTATTGCTTGAGGCGTTGCACTCGTTGTTAATAAAGTCAATAATCTTGTTTGTTTTTTCTCCCAAAAATACAAGCTCTTGTACTGTAGCTCTAAGGCTGTTGTATAGGACTTTGATTTCTTTTATGCTTACGCTCTTTGGCGGAGCAGAAATAAAACTTCCCTGACCCAGCACGGTATAAAAATACCCTTGGCTTTCCAATTCACGATATGCCTTTTGAATTGTGTTGGGATTAACCGTCAGGGTTTTTGCCATATCTCTTATGGACGGCACCTTATCATTTTCTTGCAATACGCCTGTTGTTATAAGCCGCTTAAAGTTATCTACAATCTGTTCGTAAATAGCTTTTCTGCTTTTTATATCAATCCGGAACATTACCTCACCTTCTATCTGTGTGATATAAGTGTATTATATATATTAGTACAGTTAAAGTCAAGTGGTTTTTTACATATTCTAAGCCCTTAGGGCTATGGCCGGGAAATGCAATGCAAGACAGTCAAGTCACTGCCTTGCATTATTATCCTCCACTGTCACTTTTTCAATCCAAAAGCAAATCTCGCAAAAGGTATCCTTTTCGTTACTTCGTGAGTTAAAAAAGTTATCGGAACACTGCCCAACAAGATTAAAATTATTTGCACAAATGAGCTGTCTGTTATTCTAAATGTGTAAAAAGCTATTACCACAATACATAGTTGGTGAAACAAATAAACAGAAAAGGAAGAACCTCTCATATAGTCCATAACTTTGTTTCTGCTGTTTAGGTAATGTCTGCTTAGCCCAATCAAAGCTAAAATACCGCTGAAAGCGTATAGCTCTACAATAATATCGTATAAAGTCCGGTCAATTTCAGGTCGTATATTAAACAAAGCAATTACAACCACCATTCCCGACAAAAATATTCCTGTCAGTAAAAAGCGGTATTTATCTGCCTTTTCCAAAATGCTTTCATCGCTAATCACGAAATATCCCAGCATAAAAAAGGCGAAATATTCGCCAACGCTCTTACCCGATATATCCAAAAACCCTCGCATAATAAGAGGAATGATAAACAACGACAACAAAATTGGTAGGCTGAGCTTTGCAATGGGTAGCTTTTTTCTTGATTTTTCATAGCTTATCATAATAGGAAGCGCCATAAGAGAAATAACAAAAAGGTAAAGGATAAACCACAAATGTCCGGGTGTGAAACCGCCGTTATAGCCCGTCAAGTCCGTAGGCTTTGTGAAAAACAGGATATATTGCTCGAAATAATTTCCTGTATAGCCGTTGTGGAATCTCTCTGCAAAAAAGGTGATTACCGGCATTATTATCAAAACCCCAAACAACAAAGGTATTAACAGCCTTGAAACACGTTCTTTCAAGTATAAGGCAGTCGTTCGTTTTTTAAGTGCATAAGCAGAATTAATTCCTGCAACAGTAAATAACAAAGGCATTATCCACGGCCATACCGCTACTATAAAGTTGGTTGTTAACGTAATGCCTGCGCCTTTTATGTAAAAGCTTTCACCAAAGGTGTTATATATCATAAATGTGTGATACGGAAATAATAACAACACAACAATCCAACGCAAGTTATCTATGTAGTGCCTTCTCATCAGACAAAACCTCCTACAATGAATTTTAATTTATTCAGTATAGCACACAATCCGCATTCTATACATGAGCAAAAGTTTATGGTATTTGCAATTTTATTTGGTATGCCATAACTTTCATTATCCTTCATGGATTAGCCTACCTATTTATTTTTGCGGTTGCCCGGACCGGCTGAAATTGTCATTTAGAGGCTATTTTTTGAGTTATAGCTATACCCTTTTATGAAAACCCGGCCTAGCCCGGGTTTTTCTTGCCACAAAAAAAGAAGGTCACAACGACCTTCCCTTTCGTTTTGTAAATATAAAATGCATGGTTGATTTTACTGCGAACCCTACTAAAAATAATAGGGGTTTGGATTGTTTTCTATGGATGGAGGTGAAGCTCCTATAGAAGTATCCACGATTAAACGACTTTCGAATAAGACAGTTTGATATAATAAACGAGTCATCTAAAGAAAAATTCAAAAGCAAGGTCAAGTTCAAAAGAAAAAGAAACGCTGAAAGCATATCGCCTAAACGATTTAGACCTGGTACATAGAAAAAATACTTTTAATGTGTATTGAGTCAATCAAACTACAAGCTTATTAGAACTCCTCGCCCTTTTTCTTTCTTCCCTTATCCATGGTATAATAAATTCTTCCACCCCTTGCAGTCGCATATACTTTAATATCAGCACTTTCGCCTACCGAAAGGCATTCGGATTCATTAAAATCCCATTCGCTAACTTTAACAATTTGCTCTTGCCTATCTGTGTCGAGGTATCTAACTTTGTATTCAACGCACATTTTCCCATCAGCAACCGGTACCTTTGTACGTGAGGTTATAACCCCATGTATGTACAATCCATCAATTCTTTCGTCCATAATTTATCCCCCAATATTTAGAATGTCTTAGCAAGATTCTTCTCTATAACCTTACAGTGATTTTTTATCTGAAATTTAATTCTTGATTTAGATCCAAAAGCTTTGTGGGCTCTTCTTGTATATGAGATGTAGTTGCCATGATACCTATCTTTTATACCATTTCTTTTTAAATAGTATACTCTTTCCCTAGCTCCAAGATGGGAATAGGTTTTATATAGTTTTCTATGATACACGCATTTGCCTAGTTCACGTGTACGTTTGTTTATAAATCTGATGCGCTTATGCAATTTTCTGTAGTAGTTTGTAATAGATTTCTCAATAATCTTTACAACCTTACCGTCAAAAGTAAATCCGAGATAGTTAAGTGCAACTTTTTTGTAGCTAAAATATAAAGATTTAGAACAAAATCTATAAAAAGAAGTATTACTATATATGTACCTTCCTGTTTTTTCCTCGCTTTTGCTGAGGTGTTCGTATAGGCTAGTGGCTTCATTAAATTTCTCTTCAATATCATTAAAAAAGCCTTCTATTTTACAATCACCATTAAATGGAATTATAATAACAATATCGTCACAATACCTTCTGTACAGACCTCCATACATAGAAACAAATTCAACAAATGTTTTATCAAAATCAATTAAATATACATTTGAAAGGACGGCGCTTATTGGAGAACCCTGAGGAATACCAAAGCCATTTAAATTTTTTTGTAAATAAGCTCTTCCTGTATTGCTTTGCTCCTTTTTAAAAGCTCTAAATTGTTTTGGAGTAAAAAATCTATTTCTATTATTTTTACCGTAAAAATCTTTTTTTGTAAGAGTTGGGTCTAACCTTTTCTTATACTCAAAAATATCATCTTTTTCTATAAAAGAATATTTAGTGACACTCTTAAAGACATTATAGTAATCAGGAGGAAGCCTTTCTACGTTAAGTACACGTTTAAGATTTACCTTAAGGACTTCATGGTCTATACTTTCAAAATATTTAGTAAAATCTGTAATGTATATTAAACACTTTTCGTGTAGCTCTATAAAATCAAAAACTTCTTTAGCATATCCGATGTTGCAGTTATCAATTCTTTTATGTACATTTAAACCATTTCTATATGCTATTACAGAATCGGAAATACTAAAAATATCTGCTATTTTATTATACTGCTCATTAAGCATATGTGCATAATGTTGGTATACAAATCTATCAAAATGAGCAGCATACATAATCCTACGATCTTTGCATATGTGCCGTTCCTCGCAAGTAATTCCGTCTCTTCTAAACTTGTATGTACGCCTAGTATACTGAATAAATGGATAAAAACCATGTTTAGCAATAGAATTTTTATCTTCTATTTGACTCCTGTACCTTTCAGGCAATCCTGAGTTTTCATCATATCTTATTGCTGAATCCAGGTGATTATAGAACTTATTTCTGTACACCTTTTTCTTGATAGTCATTTTAGCTAGCCCCTCGGTATTGATTTACGGGTATCAAAAAACAACCGACGGGCAATTACACTACTTCGCACACTTTTGTGTGAGCCCGAATTAAAATAATCTCTGCTACAATAGAGAAAGGAGCTGAACAAATATTCCGATTACTGTTATTACCACAGACTAAAATATTAGTTCAAGCATTGTCCATACAATCAAATATATACCATTACTTTATTAGCACATTATATACATTGACAGTATGTATAAAACATACCGATCGGCAATTACCAACAAGGCAATTCCTCACGCAGATATATTTTAACATATATTACAAAAAAAATCAAGCATTTTTACAAAAGTTAGTAAATAATAAACCCATCATATGCACATAAAACATTAACCACTGTATATTTTAATAAATAATGTTGATTAAACGACTAAGCATATACTGTTTACTTAGTGTAGTGTAGCAACCAGTAAGGTTTTCTCCTTATTGGTTGTTTACATTCCTAAAACATATTTTAATAGCTACTGCAAATAATAATTACCAAGTAAACGCCAATAGATACTCTTTCGAACTCTACTGAAATTCTACATATGAGCATAATGATATTTCATCATAACAGGGCGAAAGCGACAATTGCATTAATATAGTTTTAAAAGGATTTTTAAATAAATATTTTAATATTGAAATATTTTATTACTTTACCATAAAAGGTAGAATCAGCAAAAGCAGTGGATAAAATCATAATTGCATTAAGTGCAATTGGTTCATTTAACCGAAAAATGAACGTTAGGATTATAGATATTCTAAGAATCCATAAATCCTATGAAAGTAAAACATTTACAAAAACAGACAGTAAAACCCAAAATGTACACCCGTTGTTTCCAAACCTCCGCTCAAGATGGATGTTGGAGAAATTCGACTTTCCAACCCTAGCTGACAGCAAAGCGGACGGAGCAGAAAAGACTGATGAAACAGCAAAAAAGGGCTAAAAAAGCCCAAAATCAAGCCGTAAATAGCAAACAAGGGGTAGACCTAATCCAAAACCCCGAGCCACAGGAAGAAGATCCGCTAACGCAAGAAGGCGAAACAACACAATAAATCCAAACAACACTGCAAGCAGACCAACAAGACCATAGCCACGCTCATGACCCCGTAGAAGCATAAATCTTATTTTTATATTGAAATATTTATTTCATATATAAGAAGAATTGTTTCTAGGAGCTGAATATGCTATAATAAGTAATTAAATATAAAAGGTTTAGATTAGAGTTAGCATGATGAATTGTGTAAAAAAATGAACTCAAGAGGAATAATAAATGAATTCTATTCAGTTAAATTTTCTTAATACGGAAAATGAAGAATACATAGATGTTTGTAAACAAATAAAGTTCAATACTAAATTAAATGTAATATCATTATTTAGTGGCTGTGGAGGAATGGATTTAGGTTTTAGAGGCAATTTTAATATTTTCGGGAAACACTATGAGGAGAATCCATTCGAAATTATATTTGCAAATGATATAGCAAAAAAAGCAACACAAACATATGAACTGAATTTTAATCATAAGTGCATATGTGAAGACATCAAGAATATCGAAAGCAGCTCATTGCCGAATGCAGATATAGTAATTGGTGGATTTCCATGTCAGGATTTTAGTTTAGCCGGTAATAGAAAAGGATTAAACGCCGAGAGAGGTAGATTGTATCTTGAAATGAAGAGAGTTATAGAGCATTGTAAGCCATTAGCGTTTGTTGCTGAAAATGTAGATGGGATAAGAAAGTCCACTGCAAATGAAGTAAATAAAACGGCATTAGATATTATTTTAGAAGATTTTAAGAAAATTGGCTACAATGTAAAATATAAAGTGCTAAATGCTGCTGACTATGGAGTGCCTCAAACAAGAATAAGGGTAATAATTATCGGGGTTAGAAATGATTTGAGTGATAGTATTCTATATCCAAAAAGGGTGCACGGAGATACTACTATAATCCCATGGATGACGGCGAAAGAAGCTATTGATGATTTATGGGATAAACTGGGTTACGAGAATTACTTTAATCACAGTCGATCCGACTATTCAAAAGCAAAGTTTTATCCTAATAAGAAAATGCAGGGTAATCGCAGAATTGATTCAGATAAACCATCAATTACGATTAGAGCGGAGCATCATGGGAATATTGAAGGGCATTATAGAACTTTAAATCCTGAACAACCAAATGATATGTCCTTTTGGAGAAGATTAAGTGTAAGAGAATGTGCTAGATTGCAGACATTCCCAGACAATTTTAAGTTCCCATGTTCAGCTTCTGATGCTTACAAACAGATTGGTAATGCAGTTCCACCCATCTTAAGTTGGCATATTGCACGAGCATTATATTTTTCACTAAATAAAGCTGGTGTAGTTTAAAATAAACCCCATTCACCGGACACGATAATAAAAGCACACTCGTAGAATATCAGCAAAATATGTAGCCTGGCATCGTTTTTCTAACGGTGTCAGGCTTTTTTATACTATACCATGTACAAACTTTGTGGGCTACTTCAATTTTTTGTATCTATTAATCCAGAAATCATTTGCTTAAAGCTATGTTTGTCTGCTTCACTTAATTCATCATATCTTTTTAAAAACTCAAGTGCGAAAATTCTTAAGTTATTATTAAACCAAGGTTCATTTTTTTTAGTCTTAGGAGAAAAAAGAATTTCAACCCACCTATTAGCCAAAAAGGCTTGCCAATCCATTAAAAAATCAGCTTTTTCACCATCTGGCATTAAAATATATTTTAATTTTGAGCCATCTATAAACCTATTCTCCTTATTCCATTTAAAGAGCTCCTTAAAAGAAACTTGAGGACGTGGGCTTCTATCCGGAAATTGTAACTTTGAATTTATACTATTAATGTATTGCCCGGTCAAAACTTTAATGTCACCCTCTGTATGCTTAACAAATACAGTCCATTCAAATGGATTGACTTGCCTTATACTTGATCCCGGAATCGAATCTGCCTTTGTTGATTTAAGTTCTATTGACTCATATACAATATCAATACCATTTGTAATCTCTAAATATAAATCAGGGTTTGTATAGACAGATTTTTTATTTTGGCGTATTGCATCCTTTTCTTTGCTATCTAGCTCTTCAGGCAATTTAACATTGCTTATGTACATATCACTAAAATGTGTATAGTCTACCTCTATTTTAGTGCTGTCTTCAATAATCATACACATATCTTTTTCCGGAAGTCTATTAAACTCTTCCATAATAAATTTTTTCAGAAATTCTTTTAAAGGTCTATCCATGTTTGCTTCATCCGACTGAAAATCAATTACCTGCAATCTTTGTCGTATATCCATCAATACCACTTCTAGTTCATACATGTACGCAAACATAAAGTTGGTAGCTCTGACTTTGAAAGTAGTTTGGTCGCCTTTTAACACGCTCATGTCAATAAAACACCTCTTTTTAGATTTATATAAGTCCCATCCGATATCTTTAAGTATGTCATTTTACCATTAGTCGAATTACGAATATCTCACATGAGGTCTCATATTGCGGATACTGCACTGGTTGCAAAACTCTTATTACTCCTCTTCAAAATAATCTCTAAAGGTATTATTATAACCTAAAGTATAATTTGGAAGCAAGTGGCATCATAATTCTTTTCTTAATAGAAGCAAAGGTAGATATTAATGTAATTAGCGTCTTAACCAGATTTTCAAATAAATATTTTAATATTGAAATATATATTTCATCACTTTATATAGAAGGGAGATTCAGAAAAAACAGCCAATTACTCAACCAAAATGACCTAGAATCAACTAGCTACAACTAAATAGAGATGGATGTGATTAGAAATGACTATAATAGAAAACACCCAATACGTTCAAGCCATCTTCAGCAATGATAATACCGAAAGATACCGACTACTCCGTGTTTGGAACGAAAATGCCCCTCGTGCCTGTGTAATAATGATACACCCTGTATCAGACAACATCTTTTCGATAGACTTAACAAGTTGTCTTACACTAACAAACCTTAATGCCTTAGGTTTCGGGTCTTGTGATACAGTTAATATTTGTCCCAAGATACTACCTAAAAATAAAGAGATTGGTGAGATTGTATCCGAAACTAATCTTGAACAAATAAGTGAATCTGCAAAATCAGCGGATAAAATCATAATCGCATGGGGTACGGTCGGTTCATTTAATCGGAAAATCAACGATAGGATTATAGAAATTCTAAGAATCCTTAAACCCTATGAAAGTAAGACCTTTACAACAACAGACGGCAAAACCAAAAATGTACACCCTTTGTTTCCAAGCCTACGCTCAAGATGGATGTTGGAAAAATTCGACTTCCCAACCCTGGACACCAAAGCGGACGGGGCAGAAAAGACTGACGCTAACAGCAAGAAAAAGGCTAAAAAAGCCCAAAATCAAGCCGAAAACAGCAAACAAGGGTTAGACCAAAGCCAAAACTCCGTGCCACAGGAGGAAAATCCGCCAACCCAAGAAAGCGAAATAG
>CAYMOU010000039.1:0-23384 GCA_964392115.1 uncultured Defluviitaleaceae bacterium
CTTTTGCAAAGAAAGGTCTGTCATGTTCTTCAATAAGACCAAGCCCTACAGGTATAGAGAATACAATGGTACAACCAAGCATTGATGCAATTATTAAGCCTGATAAAAGCCCTGCCTGTTGGTTTACTGCCAGTTCCATAGCAAGCGGATAACCGCCCATATCATTGGCAAGTATAGAGCCAAACACTGAAGGGTCTGCGCCTATAGAAGTGCAAATTGGTATAATAACCTGGCCTAAAACATTGGAAATAACAGGTGCAAGGCAAACTATGCCTACCATGCCCAAAGCCAAAGGACCCATAGCATTAAAACCTTCATCAAACTTTTCGCCAAGCCCCAACTTGTTTCCTATAACCTTGTCTAGCCCTCCAATTAAGATACCGATAGCCATAACCCACATAATTATCTGGTCAAAAGACATTGAAATCCCCTTTCGTTTATAGTTTTATAGTCAAATGCTAAATAATGAGTAAAGAAAGCGTATATTCGTAGTGGTGAGCAACCTGTGGTTTTCTTTGAAAAACACATGAGCGAACCGTTCACGTAGAATAGCTTTTGTTACTATTTCTTATTCATTTGAGTATAAGCGTTTTATACCAATCCCGGATATTTTACTGAATATAAGGGAACCGGTATTATTCTTAACAGCAATTAATTCGGCCGCACTAATGCTATTGTAAGAACAAAAGGAAAAAGCAGTATTTATTTTATTGCAGGTTTTTGCAAATAATTTGTGCATTTGTTTGCATTGCAATAGTAACATTTGGATTATCCTGCCGTCAATACACACAATTCCACGAAAATGATATGTAATTTTGTGCATTTTGACAGGCGATTTGGTATTATATACCCAACTCCACAAAAATCCACATCATCAACGCTACTGTATTTTTAAGATTGATTTGCCGGAATATGTTATAATGTAAGGCCATAGGACTACATATTAATGAAGACTAATACTAATTCCATTTAAAACAGTAGATAAAAATTTGCAATTTAGACAAAGATTCAAGGATAATTTGCAAATTTTTATCCTTCATTAAATATTGAATTAATAAAACGACAAATATAATTATGAAACGGTGATTTTTATGTTGCATGAAAGACGAGCAAAGATAATACAAATGGTTTCGGAGGATAGAATAGTTAAGGTTTGTAATTTGGTAAGCCTATTTAATGTGTCAATAGAAACTATTCGCAGGGACTTGGAGTATTTAGAGAAAAAGGGATATGTGAACAGAGTTTACGGCGGTGCGGTTGTTAAGTCTATGTACGGAGTTGAACCGGAATATTCGCTTAGAGAAGTCAAACATTATACCGAGAAAGTAGCAATAGGGAAAGTAGCCGCAGATTTAATTGACAACGGTGACACAGTTATTATTGACGTAGGAACAACTACTTTGGAATTTGCCAAACATATAAAAGGCAAAAAAAAGATTACCGTCATTACAAATGCTATACAAATTGCTATGGAACTTGTAGACGACAGCAATATCAGAGTAATAATGATAGGCGGTGATCTTAGAAGCGGTGAATATTCAACCTCAGGCTTTTTGGCCGAAAACTGCATTAATGTCTTTAATATAGATAAGGCGATTTTAGGCGTAGGCGGCTTAACGCCCGGCAGAGGAATTACGGATTATCATATAGAGGAAGGCAATCTAAGGCGTGCTTTTGTTGAAAGAAGTGAAAAAATTATAGCATTGGCTGATTACAGCAAATTTGGCGTAACGGCAATGAATAATGTCTGCCCAACAAGCAGAATAAACACTGTAGTAACGGACAGCAAAGCCCCACAAAAAATGTTATCGGAAATAAAAGCACTGGGGGTTAATGTTATTGTTGTTGCAGAGGAGTAGGATAGAAATGACGGCGATTGTTGTTTCTTAGGTTTGAATTTGGGTCTTTGCATTATTTTTTTATTATAATTACAAGGGATAGACTAATAGTCTATCCCTTGTAATTTTAGAAGTGACCCGGAATAAAGTGTATTACCCGGGTATATGCAGGATTAAAATTATTTTTACAGATAACACACATCCAATTCTTTCCTTGGTGCTGTACGCTTAAACCGTATCGCCGGATGCCCCAGAAGCAGGCAAGTGACAATTGTCTTACCTGCCGGAATGGGCAGTAAGGCTGACGACCGGTCTAAATCATTATTAAGCCCCATGGTAATAAACCCGGAGTATAAAGCCCCAAGACCGCAGGCGTTGGCGGTCAGTTCCATAGCGGCGGCGGCCAAATGACCGCTGATGGGTTTTGTTGATAAGACCAGCAGTACCGTTGGTGCATGAAAGATCAGTTTGTCGCTTCCATCGGGGTCTTTTTCGAATTCATCCACCATTTGTTTCCACATGAGAGCATAATTTTTATTTGTGCCGGCAGGGTCAGACAGTATGCCATCTGCAACTTTTCCCAGTTGCTCCAATACAATCTTGCGTAGTTCTTGAATTTTATCCTGAACCACAATGATTGAAACATCCTGGAGATTGCTGCCCGTAGGAGAATACCTTCCGGCCTGTAAAATCAAATCAAGTGTTTCTTTAGAAACCTGCTCTTTCTTAAAGCTACGGGTAGAACGTCTGGATTTGATAAATTTCAGCATTTTTTCTCCGTCTATGTGTGGGAAATTACCCAGTTCTTCAACATCTTCCATAGAGTATATTTCACTCTCAATGGCCTTTGCCGGGCAAACAGCCACACAATGCCCACAATGAAAACAGCCTTGATTTTGAAATACCGCTTTGTTATCCTTCATTTCTATATCTTGACGGAAACAAACAGACGCACATTCTCCGCAACCGGTACATTTTTCCGAATTGATTTTCATATAAAAACTCCTTTTTGTATCCTTTAATAATTACATAAAAAACAAGACAGGTAAAACAGATTTACAGCCTACCGGGCGGTTTTAGACAATACCTTATATCTGTCAGCAAAGTCCAGCAAACGCCATTTACCGTCGCTGCTTTTGATTACCTTGTATTTGCCCAATAAAACCCTTGCGTGCAGCGGTTCTTGGCGGTTTTGTATCATGTAGGTTTCCCTGGTAGTAACTATACAGGTATTAGCATCGGTGTAATTCTTTTCGATAATTTCGTAAGATAACAGCTTTTCCTGTATGTCTTTTTGAATATAGGGTTTAACCTCTCGCTCTACTCCGCCGCCGGGAGCAATATAATCAACTATGTATGAATAATCGTGATTGTTAATGGCGTGTATATAGTTTTTAAGATAAGCTCCCATTAATTTGTCTATGGTATCGGTTGAGTAGGCTTCAAATTCTGCCGTACCCAGCATTACAGGTGTAAATCTGTAAACCTCCGAACCGCCGGAATTTTCGGTTCTAATATTAATTTTTACGGTTCGCTCGCCGAAAACGTCCTCTTTATTTTGGGTTTCGTACTCAACCACGTACATTTCCTTGTTTTTTGCATATATACGTCTGTAAATATCCGCCAAATCCGAAACGTCTGTTATTCTTGTATAAAACCCGTTGGTGCTATTGGCAATGTTTGATAACACACCATCATCTAATCCATTACCTATACCAATTATAAAAATAGGCACATTATATCTGTTAGCTTGGTTTATAACCTCGCTTACGGAAATATTACTTACGTTGTCCATGCCGTCGGTAAAGGCTATAACGCATTTTGCACCGGGTTGAATGGCCGTTGTGTTTACCGCCGCAAAAAGTGCATCATAAAGCGCAGTCATGGAATATGTATTTAAGTTGGATATGGCAGAGGATACTGCCTGTTTCGAATTTGTAAACTCAACATCGGTGAAAACATAATCTGAAAAGGAAGTAAGCTCTACTTTATCACCAATATTAAATTGAACGTAGTTCAAAAACTCATTCATTATGTAGCGTGCTGTATTAATGGGGTATCCGGTCATGCTGTCGCTGCAATCGGCTACGATGTTTATATTTAATTTTTCTTTTTGGTTAAGCTGTGTTACTTTGTTAACGGTATCCCGCAGAAATTCGGGGTTTTTGGCATCGTTCTCGGATATAAAAAAGAATTTCTTTGATAATTCCGCAGGAACCTTACCGGTTATCATATCATCTATGGTTAGGAAAAGCTTTATTTTAGGGAATTCGCTGAAATCCACCTGATTAACCGAAATATTATAGTTATCGTTTACGTTTTCAATTGGATATACAAAGGCTTCCCATTTATCCAAAAGGTCGTTTGCATCGGAAAATTTGCTTTGGTTAAGCAGGGCTGTGTATTCAACTTTAAAACTTTCGATTTGCTTAATTTCTTCTTCAAATGCCAGGCTTATGTCTTTTGAATTAATAAAATCCAGTTTGGAGTCAAGTATACTTTTGTTTTCCTTATCAACTTTGTCCTTTAGGTCATTTGCCGTATCCAACAAAGCAATGGCCTCTTTGCAGTTTTTGGAGGATTGAACCGATTTGATTTTGGTTTTCAGCTTAACTATCTCGTCCGCAAAATTATCGGTTAAGCTGTTGCTCAAGCCTGTTTCAATAACCGAAAGGCTGTCTTCTATTTCAGCCAATTTATTGTCATTATCGGATTGAACCTTTTGCTGTAATTCTGTAGCTTTAGCCAGCAGGCTTTTAACAACACCTAAATCCTTCTTTTCGTTTTGAATATTGACTTCTTTCAGAAGGTTCTCATACTCCTGCCTGTTATTGCCAAGGTCAAGATACAGGTTTTCAAATTCTCCCATTACAGCGTTAAGCTCAGGGATTTTTTCCGAAAGTTCCTTATCCACGGAATATTTATAAAACGCAAAGCCGCCGGCTGAAAGAACCACCGCAAGTATCCCGGCTATGCAAATAAACAACTTCATACGCTTGACATTGGCTTTTTTCGGGATTGAATCCGGTATCTCTACGTTCTGCGGTTGCACTTGATTATTCGGAGGTTGCTCTTGATTATCCGGAGATTGCTCTTGGATGTCCTGCGGTGGCTGTAATTCCGGTTGCTGCTTTTTAGCTTCCGGCAACGGCTCCTGTGTAGGCTCTGACTGTTCTGCTTGGGTATTTTGTTGCTCATTCAACGGGGTTCCGCATTTACCGCAAAACTTATTCCCGGGATTGCACTCATGTCCACAATTTTCACAAATCATACTCTTCATCCTAATCCTTATAAGAATTTGTTCCCACTATGTCACTTACTGTGCTAAAACTATAGCCCTTATCTTTTAAGCCCTGAATAATTAAAGGAAGGGCTTTAAGGGTTTCATTCCTGCCGGAACTGCTGTGCATCAAAACAATATCGTCCGGCTGAACGTTATTAATTACGTAGTTTGCAATATCTGCTGCCTTTGCCTTTGCTGCCCAATCCATAGGGTCAACAGACCAAATAATAATTTTATAGTCGGATAAAAGTTTCAAAGTATTTTCGTCTATGTCCCCGTAAGGCGGTCTAAAGTAAGCCGGAGTTTTATTTATAGTCTTTTTAAACAAGTCGTTTGTTTTCTTCATTTCTTCTTGAATCTTGGAGCTGTCTGTTTTTGTAAATTGAGGATGTGAATATGAGTGACCGGCTATCTGCATTCCGTTATTATAGGCTTTTTTAACTACAGCCTCGTTGTTTTTAATATTGCCACCCTGAAAGAAAAAAGTAGCCTTCACATTATTTTTAATCAAACAGTCCAAAATTTTAGGCGTTATTTTAGCATCCGGCCCGTCATCAAAGGTTAAGGCCACCCTCTTTTTCCCGGAGGTGCCGTTCAAAATAATATCATCCGGGTGTTTTTCAGCCAGCTTTATTATTTCATCCTTCCATTTGGTTGTGGATACCTTTTGTTTTTCGCTAAGATTAGTTAAATCCCGGACCATGTGGTACTTATTTTTTACATCCTTTGCGCCTGCGTAAGTTTGCATACCGGGAAATGCAAGCGATATAAATACTGCCCATAACAGTGCAAAAAAATATAAACAATTTCTGCCTGTAGCTTTTAACATAAATTCCTCCCTTGAATAATATATAATTTATTGTTAACCAACAAATGCTGTAAAGTTTCAATTGATATATTAGTATGTTTTACCAAAAAAATCAACTCTTTATTAGTCTGATTTCGTAGAGCTTATTCTAAACTAAAACACGAAAAGGTTTAGAAATTTTGATTTAGGTATAGGACCTTCGTGGTAATGGTGAAAAAATCGGGGCTTTCCTTAATATTTCATGATAATCATTTTAAAACGTAATTTCACCCGAAACAACGCTTTTATCAAACATCTTCTCAATACATCAATTATTGAGCCGGTTCCGTAACTGCCGCCTATGGTTTTTGCCTGTAAGCGGCTTTTTGCCTTAACTGCTTATATTGTGACACAAAAAAATAGCAATATACCCGTAATTAAAGTACATTGCTGTTTTTTGTTTATATCCGGGCATTAATCCCTTGATTTTAATTGTATTCCATAAATCTTCCCATAAATATAAAAAGTGCTGAAAATTAACACTTTGTTGAAGGAACCTCTCTATTACGTCATGGCCTTTTCTTTAAAATTTACAGAAGCTCAATATTCTTCCATGCGTCCGACGCTTTGTCTATTAACATAAGCGTAGTGCCGTTGCCGCTTACACGATACGAATATAGCACCTCCTGTTTGTTTTCGGTGCAAAGGTCAATGCGATAATATTCTGTGCCGTCCGCTTGTTCAATGCCCCTGTAAACGAAAATCAATTGGTATTCATTGTATTTTTCAAATAGCGGTTCACAGTCAGTATAAACTATCATGCGTAAAACAAGTAGCTGTTGTGCCTTAAATACGTCAAGCCATCCCTCCGGCGGGTCGCTTAAAATGCTTTTGTCTACCTCGAAAGTAATTTTAGGCGGAGAATATTCTATATGGTATTGAGGAAATCCTCTTTCGTAAGAAACCGAATAAACTTCGCCCAAAACCGTTACAGCATACTCTTTGAGATCTTTGTAGTCGTTAGCTGACTCCTCACCGAAGTATATTATGTAACCATCATCTGTTCCTTGATTATCAACATGAGAAAGCCGGTAATAAAAACTGTATCCCTTGGTTATAGGCATAATTTCTTCCGGGCGAACCCAACGTGCTATTATGCTGTAGGCTTCTTGAGGTGAGAAATATAGCAAAGAATCATTGACGTTTTCGGTACTAAACGGAATACTCAGGCCTTTGGGCCCACTATAATCCTCAGGTGCAATTGTGTTTTCGTTAATAGGTGTTGGAGGTGTATTTACTACAGGGCCGCCGTCCAACTGATTGGTGGTATTACTATCATCAATCACAACGGGCTTAGAACTTGTTACCACATCCGAACCGGCTGTTTTTGCACAACCTGTAGCGGCTAATAAGCCTATAAAAATGCAGTATACAATGATTTTTTTATTCAATCGTTTTCACCTTCTTTTTTCATATTAATAAAATACAGGTATTTATGCCTTAGTGCCTTATTAAAAAGAACTTTGCTGATTTTTATTCCAAAAGATAGCTATTTATTTGGAACTTAACTATTATGTTAAATTATAGCAGGGTTACATAAATACTTCAATATTTATTTATATGAAAATGCTTGGTCAAGTCCTTACCTCATACTAAACATTCATGGTCTTTTGGTAAATACATAACATACAGACATATTATTAGATTTTGCTCATTTCGTGGCTTTTATATCTATTCGTCTAAACGTTTCAAAACATCTGCCGTCTGACTGTTTGGTTTTTTCTATCATTATATTAATAACTTCATTTCTAAAGCTTCCTTTAATTGCATCCGGTATATAATTAAAAAATGGCACTATGCTTGGCTGGTCAATCCACCTTATCATTTCATCACAGTCAGAAAAAAACCTGTCTGCATTTTGGTATTGAATATTTATCTTGCTAAAATATGCTTCGTCAAGCAATTTCGAATATTCGTCTTTTGAAGGCATAAACCAAGGCCATTCAAAATCAGAGAAATAATCCTTGTAGTCACCCACATTCATTAAAGTCTTAACAGTGTCAAAAAAATTTGAACAATTACCGGAACCTGCAAAGTTCCATTTGATAATTCCATTGGTTTTTAAAGCTGTAAGACTGTTTCTTAACAATCTTTTATGGTCTTTTACCCAATGTAGTGCAGCATTTGAGAAAATTACATCGAAATAATTCACGAAATCTATGTTATCTATATCCATGCAAATAAAGGTAAGATTATCTTTTTCAAGCTTTTTTGCCGTGTCAATCATTCCAACAGATGCATCAATTCCAATAACCTTACCGGTAGGTACCAACTTGGAAATTTGTTCTGTCAGAACACCATCACCGCATCCAAGGTCTAAGATTAACTCATTTCCACTTAGCTCCAGTGCAGAAATTGCGCTATTGCCCCATTCTTTTTGATGTAATGATGCCTGTTTATACTTTTCGCCATCAAACTCAAATTTTGCCATCTCTATCTACCCCCTGTTAAGAATTGCCAAATACTATTACTTTATGAATATCACAACACCGGTAAAAAATCAACCGTGATTGAAATTAATCCCTCTGTTATTTGCACTTTTATATAATATACAACTTCCTGCTTTATTTAGAGAAACTAATACTATAGCATATATTCGTATCATAAATAGTGAAGCACAATTTAGCCGATAATGGACAATATATTATGGTTTTTGCCGTCCTTAATTTTATACTAAGTCATTAATTCGCTAAGATTACCAATATGCAAACGTTTTCATTATTATAATTGGCTTATTTCCTGTTGAGAATATAAATAGTAGCTAACTATATTATTTTTTGTATTGGTATATACATATAAGTCGAAAACAATACTAGTTCTATACTAAAAAACCATGGTTTCAGAACAGATCTGTGTTTTAGCCATCTAAGTTTAAGTATGAACGGGAGGATACCATGATTAACAAAAGAATTATAGCTATCATGTTAATGTTATGTCTGTTATTAACATTTGCTGTGCAATTAAATATTGTGGCGGAAGAACAAACCGGCATATGCACTTACACTCAAGACCCGGAACACATACATACCGAGGAATGCTACGACGAACTTGGGGATTTGATATGTGAAAATTTCCATGTGCATGACGAATATTACGGATACCATAAAAAATTGCTACCTTTAGAAAAATCAAAGGACATTTACCTAAACCCGAATTTGGGTGACGACGACTATGATACAAACTCGGTTTCCAACCCGGCTAAAACTCTTGTTAGGGCCTTGGAGCTTGCCGGAGAAAACGCCGTAATCCATATAATGGATCAGCCCATTGATATTACAGCAGACACGATTTTAGACTGCGGTTTTGCAAACATAACCTTTAGGCGGTACGAAAATTATAACGGAACTATCTTTAGGGTTTTATCCGGTGCAAAACTAACCCTTAGCAACCTTATAATAAGCGGACAAACAAACGGCAGTTCTTATCATATAATTAACGTTGTGGAAGGACAGCTTTTAATAGGCGAAAATTTCAGAATAGCAGACGGCGGAATAGTTGCCATGTCTGACTTAAACGCAGAACCCATAGCGCTTTTAACCAATCCGCCCGAGGGTATGGTTTATAAATTAATTACAGACGCCCCGGGCGTAACCGAAATTTCAGGCAGGCTTATAGTGGAGGCAGGGATTGTACAATCTGCAATTAACTATTTTACACTTGATGATTTTATCGCAGCAGAATTTGAGTTAAGAGAAGACGAAGATGGCAATATATCACTATTTAAAAGGTCTGAAAATTCAACATACCACGATACAATATATCTTTCGGGTACAGGTGACGATTATTATGATGGCTCAACACCTCAAAGAGCCGTAAAAACATTTGCAAGGGCTTATGAATTGTTCAACATGCTTAATGCCGGCGGAACACTTATTACACATATAAGTGTATCCGGAAGCTTAAATGTAACCAACGAAACATGGAGCGGAGACGTTGAAATAAAACGTTACAAAAGCTATAACGGAACACTTATTTCTGTTACAGGCAGCCTGACTATAGACGGGGTTACAATTTCAAACGAAACTTCAAGTGGGGCTGTAATTTCTATCGGAAGCGGAAAAAGCCTTGTAGTTGAAAGCGGTGAAATTAACGCAGGCAACGGAACGGCTGTTTTGGTAAATTCTAATTCCGTTTTCACAGCAAACGGCGGAACAATAAATTCAAACGGAAATGCCGTCATAATTTATTACGCAAAGCCTTCCGATAACCCTAACATTAGGCTTAACGGTGAAAACACCTTAATAAAAGGAAGAATTGCTCTTTTTTATGAGGAAGCACCAAAATACGATGGTGCATTTATACAAATCACTTCAACCACAGTTAACCAAATTTATATTATTAAAATCGGAAAATCAACAGACCAGGACTTACCCGGCCTTGTTTCCGGATGCAACATAATAAAGCCGGAAAACGGTTCGGATATTTCTCCGTTTGCAAATAATTTTATTCTTGAAACCTCCTTGCCCTATGCCTTTGATGCGTACAAAAACAACTTAATCGTTTACTGTACAAAAGCCGTTTTTGTTAATGAAGCACTTGGTAGTGATGAATTTACAGGGTTTAAGCCCTCACTGGCTTTAAAAGACTTTAGCTTGGCTGAACAGTTAATCTTGGATAACGCCGGAATTGACACAATTTATATTTGTGACGGCACGGTTAATATATCGGACGATACCCAAATAAATGCTCCCGGATTAATAATCCGCCGACTCAACTTTTTAACTTCATTGTTTAGCGTAGCAACAAACGGTTCCTTATCTTTGATGAACATAAGCATAGACGGTGGAAACGGCGGAACAGACAGCCTAATTACAGTTTCGGGAGGACAACTGACTTTAGGCAACGGAGCATCACTGCATTCAAACGCTTCATACGGCGTTAAAATATCATCCGGGACTTTTGAAATGAACGCCGGAAGCCAAATTACAAATAACAACCTTACACCGCTTGCAAACGAAAAAGCCGGAGGTGTTTTGGTTGAAGGCGGTACTTTCATTATGAACGGCGGAAGTATTTCCGACAACAGTACCTTACAAACCGGGGAATTTGATCAACAGGTTTCCCTAACCGGCGGTATCATGGAATTTAAGGGTGGAACAATTTCAGCCGAAGATGAAAGCATGAATGCAATTTACGTTTCTTACCCTGCTGTATTAAAGTTATTTGACTCCGCAACTATAGACGGTATGATTTTTGCTGCAAATACAGTAGATACAACGTCAGCACCGATTGTTTTGGGCCGGCCCTTATCACCCCAAACAAAATTCACCTTAAACTTACCCGATGCTATGGTTGGAAAAAAAGTAATAGACGGAACCCAAGTTCCGGCAGATTTAAGCAACTTCATCCTAAATCCTTCCATATTAAGCTTCCGGCTTATACAATCGGGTAATCACATTAATGCAGAAACAAACATGGTTTACTTGGCCGGCACATCAGCGACAAACACAATCAAAGGCAACGATGCAAACGATGGCTCAAGCCCGCAAAAAGCCGTTGCTACCTTTGGCCGTGCAAAGCAAATTCTCGAAAACAGAAACGGTGCATGGATAATTGTTGTTGACACAGTTGACGTAAGCGGAAATGAACATTGGGATTTAAGCGGAATCCGCCGGAGTACTATGCTGCAAAGAGGAAACGGTTTTGATAAACGCCCGATAGTCAGAGTTCCTACGGGCACTTCATTAACATTAAGCGCAATAACACTTGACGGTAACAAAAACACAACAACCGCCCAAGAAGCTTTGGTTTCCGTAACAGGCGGAAACCTGATAATAAATGAAGATACGCTGATAACAAACGCAAAATCCGCCCTTGACGGCGCAGCTATAAATGTTCTTGGCGGTTCGCTTACAATAAACGGCGGAATGATCAGCAACAATGCCGCTCGTTCCGGCGGTGGAGTTTATGTAAATTCCGGCGGTAGATTTACAATGTTTGGCGGCGAAATAACCGGCAATACTGCAAGTTCATTTGGCGGCGGTGTTTGTATCGAAAGAAAAAACGGCTCCACAAACCCTGTATTCACAATGTCAGGCGGTTCGATTTACGGTAATACCGCAAATCGTGGCGGTGGTGTAGCTTCTAACGATAACACCACTTTCAACCTTCAAGGCGGAGAAATTTTTCAAAATACAGCAACCGAACACGGCGGCGGCGTTTATGGCTCATTTTGCAGGATTAACATGAGCGGAGGTGAAATTTACGAAAACTCTGTTACAGGTTACGGCGGCGGAGTTTATGTAAACGGAAATTCCGGTCTGTTTACGGGAACAGGCGGTGTAATACGCAACAATACAGCACCCGGCAGAGGCGGCGGTATTTATTCTAACTATTCACCTGTTTTAATTAACGGTATAAAAATATCCCAAAACTCCGCAAACAACGGCGGCGGTATTTATTTAGACATGTATTACATGCAGGAACCAAACACCTTTACCATGTTAAGCGGTGAAATTTCCGAAAACACGGCAATTTATGGCGGCGGCATTTTATCAACATCTTCAATCGTCAGGCAAGTAAAAATAAACGGCGGTGAAATTATAAACAACACCGCTACTTTACACGGCGGCGGCATTTACACCGCATTGGCTTCAACACTGATTGCAAACGGCGGCTTGGTTCAGGGCAACACAGCAAAGGGTTCCGGCGGTGGTATTTTCTTAATTTCCGCAAACCATGTTTTAAACGGAATTGAAATTTCAAATAACAGCACTGTGAAAGACGGCGGAGGTGTTTACTTTTCCGGCGGCAGCCCAATTATAACCGGAGAAACAAAAATTGCTTCCAATTCAGCCGAAACCGGAAACGGCGGCGGAGTTTACATTAATTCAGGAGTTTTACGGCTTGAAGGCGGTGAAATTGTTAATAATACCTCAGCACTAAACGGCGGCGGTATTTTTGTAAATTCCAATTCTACAGTCACCCAAAACAGCGGTAAAATTTCGCTTAACAAAGCAGAAAACGGCGGCGGAATTTATCAACAAAACGGAACTCACACAATGCTCGGCGGAGAATTAAGCCAAAATGAAGCCTTAAATAACGGCGGCGGCGTTTTTCTAGGTGGAGGAACCGGCATTTTTAATGTAATAAGCGGAAACATTTTTGACAACATTACAGGGAATGAGGCCTTACCTGTTCCAAAATCAGCTGAGGTTCATTTTTCCGACGGAACCGTTAACATCAGGCGTGGTGATTGCAATATTAAAGGAAGCATCTTCGTTTCATCCGGAAAACAAATTACTGTAACAGGTGCAATTATAAACAGGTCCCGGATATATCACCTATTATCGGAAGATGTTATGGCAGGGTTAACCCTTGTAATGCCAAACAACATTCTTGTGGGTGACGCATCGCAATACCTGCGAAACTTCGTTTTAGCAAACAAGCCTTTGCCAAACTCAACGGACAATAATTACGAACTTGGAAAAGGCGGCAATAAAATTGTTATAGTTTCCTGTTATTATATAGACGGTCAATCACCCACAGACGGACAAGGCACTTCTCCCGAAGACAGCTTTAACACATTAGCAAGCCTTGCACCCTTGCTTGAAAACGAAACGTTTTTAAATATTTACGTCTGCGGTGAAATTGATGTTTCCGACGAGAAAAGGATTGAAGCAAAAACTAATGATTTAAGCATAATCCGCTATGACGGTCACGAAGTGCATGGCAAAACCTATGCACCGTTTTTAGGCCATATGTTTAATATTACGAATACAGGTAAGCTTACAATAAACAAGGCAACAATTTCAAGCAACAGCAATAACGTTACGGGCGTAACAGGTTCAATTATAAATAACAACGGCATTGTTGAACTTTTAGGCAACGCAAGCATAATAAACGCACGGTCTCAAAATCCCGGGGCCGGAATTTATCAAAACGGAGTGCTTAATATTACGGGAGCTGTTTCCATTCATTCCGAGGTATACCTTACACAAGGAGCCGGCACAGCAACATCAGGAGGAAACATTATAAATATAACAACAACTTCTATGAACATTCCGCCGTCTATTCCCATAAGTATCGAAAACCCTTACAGTGACCGTGTTCTTGTTGCCTACCCTTCAACAGTTTCGGCAAGTGAGCTTTTAAAATATCGTCTTGTTGGCGGCGTAACTTTAGATTACCGAGTTAAGGCCCATAATACAAACATACTTTTAGACCCTTTTGTTTCTTCATTTATAATTAAAAAGCAGTTAAGCACCACAGCCACTGAGGAAGAAAGATTTGTATTTAAAATTAACGACGGTTCAGCAAAGACATTTTATGCGGTATTAGCTGTTCCCGCAGGGCAAAACTTTGCCGAAAAAAGCATATTGGTAAATGTTATAAGTAAATACACAGTCACCGATATGAAATCAAACTGGCGTTACGAAAACTCAAGCCCAAGCGTGCTTACCTATGAAATGAATTCCACTGACACTTCGCCTTACGTTTTTGAATTTATAAGCAGCAAGACAAGGGCAAGCCAAGAAAAAGTCGGCGGCGCTCCAAGTTCAAAAGACAGCGTTACAAACTTTATGAGCCGGTAAATTTCCGGAACCGTTTTTTGGCACTACAGAATAATCCGGGGATTTTAGGGAAGTAGTTAAATGAAAAAGATTAAAAAAACATTATCTATCCTTATAATTTTTCTGCTGACTATATTTTGTGGTGGCTTCATTGCTTCAAAGCTTTTAAAAGTGCAAATGTTTTTTGTTGCAACCGGAAGCATGACGCCAACATACAAGGTGGGCGACTTAATTTGCGTTTTTCCCACAGATTTTGAAAAAATAAACGTAGGGGATGTAATTTCATTTAAAAGGAGTAAAGGTGGGCCTGTAATTACCCACCGTTTAATTGAAAAGGATACAGACGGCCGTTTGCTTTACACAAAGGGAGACGCAAACAACATAGCAGACGGCTCTCCTGTACAATTTGAAAATGTTTTGGGAGTTGTAAAATTTTCGGCTCCAAAAATTGGGGCATGGCTTTCGATTTTAAATTCACCTACTGTGAAGACAGTATTAATTCTGTTTGTTGTAATTTTTTATATAGTTATTAGGTTGCTAAAAAAACTAACAGGGAGGGCTTTTGATGAAAAGAATTAAAAAAATATATTTAGTGTCAATTGCCCTTGCCTTTATAATTGCATGTTTTTCAATCAGGGCTACATATTCATATTTGTCTTACCTAACGCCCGAAATTGACAACAACTTCACCTTTGAGCCTTTTGACCCTCACGTTTATATTGAAATAAACGAAGAAGAAATAGACCCCGGAAACGTATCCTGGGGAGTTTTCTCGAAGCCTATTTCTGTTAAAAATTTGGATAACCTTGGGGCCGTGCCTGTTGTAGTGCGTGTAATGCTTGTTCCTTCATTTAAAATTGAAGGGTTTGACACAGAAGGCGGCTTAGGTGAAATCTCCGAACCGGTTAACAATATGCTTGTATTTGAAGCCGTTACACTTCACTTTAACCCTAATTGGTCTGACAGCTGGCTTTTCTGTGAAAAGGACGGGTATTTTTACTACAAAGAAATTGTCGAACCCGGTGAAGAAACAGCAAAACTTTTTTCAGGCGTAACCCAAAACATTACAGACCTTGGCGACAAACAGCTTGACATTGAAGTTCTGGCTGACGCTGTAGAGGCTACAAAGGCAAACATACTTTATACAATGTGGCCTGTTTATTTGGACAGTGACGGGATTTTGAGAGAAAGGCAGGGGGCATAGTATGAAAAACAAGCTTTTTATTTTTTCCGTTGCATTAATTTATGTTATTGCGGTTTTCGCTGTTAACGAAACTATAACTTACTTTACCTATCGTTCGGAAGCACCGCTTGAAACCGTTTACACCCTATCCCAAGGCATCAGCGTTGAAATTGATGAAGGCGGTTGGGATGAGGAAAATGCTCGAAACCTTTTGCCTGGTAGCACTGTTGTTCAAGAGCCGGCTTTAAAAAACACTTCTAAGGGAAATATGCCTGTTTACGGTGCTATTCGCCTTACGTTTATTAAGGGTAACGGACAGGTTCTTACAAAGTCCGAATATGACAGCTATATAGCCGCTGACGACAACATAACCTTTTCCGGGCTTGACGGCACAGTTTGGGAGGCTGACCCTATGGGTTTAACCGCTTCGGTTGTTTACTTTTATAAAAAAGGCAACGGGCAAATTCCCACCGGTATTAAAACAGAACCTATTTTTAACGAGGTCATCATAAACGGAAGCATTGAAGCCTTAATTATTGAAAGATATGATGCTTGGAACGGATTTAACATTCGAGTTGAAGGGGCTACGGTTCAATCCGGGTTGGAATTTGCACAAGGCACCCAATCGGGTGAGTTTGAAAATGAGTATGAGTATGCAAAGGCACTGTTAAGGGATTTGTTTTCAAGCTCAGTTAGGCGTGCTAAAACTGTTTAAAGGAAAATTACATGAAAAGAATAAACATTATAATTTGTCTGACATTAATACTAATTGCATTAACAGCAGTTCCGTTTACAGTTGCTTACTTTACCTCTGAAGAAAAGGATACAAAGTCCTACACAGTGGGTGCCGGCGTTGAGATTGAGCTTACTCAACCGTCTTGGGCACCGGATTCTGCAAAGAGCATTTACCCGGGCTATGAAATTAATCAAGACCCGACAGTTAAAGTATTAAAAGATGACGCTTGGGTACGAATTAAGCTTAATCTTACAGACATAGACGGTATTCCTTTAGGCGAAGTAACAGCTGCCGAAATTTGGGATATGATTGATTTTAACCTAGCGGATTTTGAGCTTGACCAAAGGTTCAGCATCGGAACAATTCGTTATTACAACTATAAATCTGTACTTAAAAAACCGGACGGCGGAAAAACACTTTTTACAAAAGTAAAAATCCCAAGCAGTATGGACGTAGCCTCTGTTGCGGAAATGGGAAGCTTTAAAATTCTTGTGACTGCCGAAGCAATTCAAGTTAAAGGCTTTGAAAGTAATCCTTTAGAAGCTTTTTCTACCTTACATTCAGATTTGGCACAATAAAAGGTTGGTGTATATGGCAAAAAACAAAGCCTTTCTTTTGTCTTTAATTATACTTATAACTACAGGCATTACAGCCCTTGGATTTTTTGTTGTTAATACACCGGTTGATGAAAACATAAAAACAGGAACGGTGGCCGGCAGAATTATTACCGAGCAGAACACCTTTGGTAACATTTACCCCGGTGACACCGTTTCTCACAGGGTAGGCATAAAAAACGAAGGCACACTTCCCATACTTGTAAGAGCTAAGCTTGATAAGGCGTGGAAAGACAGTAATCTTTCTTCCGACAACATCTTAATTAATTATAACAATGATAAATGGCTTAACGGAAACGACGGATATTTTTATTATAAAGGAATACTTAACCCAAACCGGCAAACAGACCAAGCCTTGTGTGAAAGCTTTACTCTGGTTTCTTCTACCGGAAATGAATACCGTAACAAGGTTGTTGAAATTTCTGCAAACTTTGAATGTTTACAGGCCTTGGGAAACGCTGTTAATGAAGTTTGGGGTAGGAATTATTCGGATTTTGGTATAACAGCCCCGGAAAAAGAAAACCCATTGGGAACCGCAAAGGTTTCCTTTGTAAGCTTTGATACCGACTTTACAGTCGATTCGGATTTGTTTGATGGGTTTAAAAACCTTGTTCCGGGCGAAGCAATAATAAAAGCGATTGAAATTAATAATAAAAGTGTAGGTTTGGAAAAACCTGTGCAAATTTTTCTCTCTGCCGAAAATCTTTTACAAGACCCCACAGTCACAGAACTTCTCCAAAACACTTCTATTACCTTAAAAAGCAAGGCCGGCGAAGTTTTATTTGAAGGAGTTTTGTCAGACTCAAAAGAAAATATAAGCCTTGGAATATTTGACGAAGGTGAAACAAAAAGCTTTGATGTGGAATTAAAGGTAGACAAAAACGCCGGCAACCTTCTTCAAGGCATTACGGCGGATATACGCTGGGTTTTCTCTGCAAGAGAAAAAATGTATGACCTTGTTGTGGAGCCCGGCTCTATGGTTGACTATATGTTTGGAGATTCCGAAAGCAGAGATACTTTCCCGGCAGTTGTATTAAAAAGCATATCGGGGTTTGCCGGCAATGATACAGGCAATACCGAAATAACTGTTAACGGCCAAACCACAACCATTGAAAGCTATATTTCAAGTTTATTTGCATTCTACCTTGTAGATGAACACGGCAACGTAAGCCCAACACCAACATCAGGCACAGCCGATGACCCCGAAATCGCCGGCGAATATCGCATTAAGGCAAAGCCGAATGCAAAACTTGAAATAGGAAAATACAACATAATTTTGGGTGAAGCAACACTTTTCACTAAGCATTTAAGCGAAAGCTACACCTATGCGTTGGCTCAAAGAAAATTGCCGAAAGAGCCTGTTAAAGTTCCCACTGCCTATATACCGCCGGAGGCTCAATTAATTAATTCGGCATCTGCACCGGTAAAGGATACTTCGGGCATAGCACTCATAAGCGACAACCTTTCAACCGAAAGCTTTGCACAGCATGAAGAATTAATTACTTCCATTGAAAACAAGCTGACCGCAATCGGAATTGAAAAAAATAACTACGAAGCACTTAGACTTTCGCTGGTAAACACTTTAAACGGAAATATTTATGTAACAACCGATTCCAAAAATTATATTACCGTAACTCTGCCTTACCAAGAAGGATTAAATCCGGAAAAATTCGATTTCGTGGTGCTCCACTATCCCTTTAAGCTGGACTTGGACAAGGGAATTGATTATGACATAACAAACCCCGAGGTGATACTTCCCGAAAAAACCTCTATGGGCCTGCAATTTCAGGTAAACAATTTCAGCCCCTTTGCTATCGGCCGAAAAACCGCAAACGCTGACGGAGGCCACGACAATATGGACGGCGGAAATACTTCTAACGGAAACAGCGATAGCAGCACCGGAAGAGAAAATACCGGAAGGCCAAGCAATCCGGCAAAAACAGATGTGACTACGGAAACACAGCTTCACAAAAAATATATGATTGGCTACCCGGACCACACCTTCAAACCTGATGCAAATATATCTCGGGCAGAAGTTGCGGTGATGTTTTCAAACTTCTCTGAAAAAGATGGCACTGTTTCGAAAAGCAACTTCACTGACGTAAAAGAAAACTCCCGGTATTCCAACGGTATAGCAAATGCGAAAAAGCTTGGAATAATTACAGGTTACCCGGACGGAACATTTAAGCCAAGCCGACCTATAACCAGAGCAGAGTTTGCAACAATAGTTTCTAAGTATAAAAAGTTAAACGAAACCTCGGAAAATTCTATCCCTGACGTTTCAAGCAAGCATTGGGCGAAAAATTACATTAACAATGTAGCAAAACATGGCTGGATAGAAGGATACCCGGACGGAACCTATAAGCCCGAAAGAAATATTTCACGGGCAGAGGTTGTTACTGTTATAAACAATATCCTTGAAAGAAAAGCAGATATTGATTTCATTAAGAGTAATAACAGCAAGTTAAACCTGTTCAAAGATTTGACAATGAATCATTGGGCCTTTTTCCATATAATCGAGGCTACGCAAGACCACAGGTTTGTATATAAAAACCACAATGAAATATGGCTAAAGTGATAAAAGTATGATTTTACCAAAACGCCTCTCTTGAATAGAAGAGGCGTTTTTTAGTAATTTCGTTGGATTGTTTGCCAAAGCTATTCTTATAGCCGGTAACAAAAATCTATTCTCCATAAACGGTTCGTTTCCTATGTTTCAAGAAAACACAAACACCAATCACTCACCGCTCCCACCGGACGATTTTTGATACCGGAATATACGCATTCACAATATTCTATAATCAAAGAAATAACCAAGTTGATTTCTTTCAAACTGTCTGTTATATTTAGGCTGTTCTCACTAATGAAATCGCAAAATTTTTAAGCTTGATTTTTCGCCTGTCGAGGAAGAAGCGACCTGCATAACAGAAGAATCTATAAGGAATTTACCACAAGTATGGTAGAAAATCAGCCTAACAGATATAAGAAAAATAAGATACAGAAAATTTATATACAGTAAATTATTAAAATTATTCGTATAAAGTAATGAAAGGGGTCGCTTGTATGTTTAACATACTTATTGTTGAGGATGATTTAACAATTGCTTCGGCTATAGCAAAACATATGGAAAGTTGGAATTATAAAGCAGAATGCATAACAGACTTTAAGGATATACTTGCAAAATTTATAGAATTTAATCCACATCTTGTAATGCTTGATATATCACTGCCATTTATGAGCGGTTATTATTGGTGTAGTGAAATACGTAAGATTTCAAAGGTGCCGATTATTTTTATATCATCTGCTTCTGATAATATGAACATAGTTATGGCTATGAATATGGGAGCAGATGATTTTGTTGCAAAACCGTTTGATTTAAGCGTGCTAACCGCAAAGGTAGGTGCTCTAATAAGGCGTGCTTATTCTTTTGGCGGTAGTCTTAATATTATTGAGCGCTGCGGTGTAATGCTTAATCTAAGTGATGCTACCCTAACCTATGAAGGAAAAAAGCTTGAACTTACCAAAAATGATTTCAAAATAATGCAGATACTTATAGAAAATGCAGGAAAAGTCGTATCACGTGATACAATTATGCTGAGGCTTTGGGAGTGTGACACATTCATTGATGATAATACACTTACCGTAAATATAACAAGGCTACGTAAAAAGCTGGGCGACATTGGTCTCGAAGGATTTATCATTACAAAAAAAGGGCTTGGTTATATGGTGGAATGATATGTTATTTAATTATTTAAAGGATAAGTTTAAGAAAGTCTTGCTCCTTGCAGCCTGTGCAACCGTTTTTACAGTGGTATTTTATCTTTATTCCTTACCTGTAAGTTCTGTGCTTTACGCCACAGCTCTTTGTCTTTTTATTTTATTTATTGTTTTTATATATGACTTTCTTATATATTTAAAAAAATATAGGAAGCTTTTACGGTTAAAAGGGACTATAGTAAGTAGTGTTAGTGAATTACCCATGACCCATAACTCAACAGAGAAATGTTACACTGAACTTTTAATTGAATTTGATAAAGCCTGTAAAAAACTACAGCATGAAGCTGAAGTAAGCAAAACAGACATGATTGACTTTTACACTTTGTGGGTACATCAAATAAAAACGCCTATAGCCGCAATGAGTGTAATTTTACAGGGTGAAGTGCTTCCCGAAAAAACGCAGCTTTTGCAAGAACTTTTTAAGATAGAACGTTATTCGGAATTGGTTCTTGGGTATTTAAGAATAGATAATATTTCATCGGACCTTGTACTCTCTTGGTACAATCTTGATAATATTATAAAACAAGCCGTTAAAAAATACGCCCCTATGTTTATCAGCAAAAAAATAAAGCCTGAGATGAGCGGACTTAACGTACCTGTACTTACTGACGAAAAATGGCTGGTGCTTGTAATTGAACAGCTTTTGTCAAATGCACTTAAATACACAAAGGCAGGAACAATTAAAATTTATACTGAAAATGAAACAGTACTTGTCATTGAAGATACAGGCATAGGAATATCTTCTGAAGATTTGCCACGAGTTTTTGAAAAGGGATTTACAGGCTTTAACGGCCGTATGGATAAAAAGTCAACAGGGCTTGGGTTGTATTTATGTAAAAAGATAATTGATAAGCTTTGTCATAAAATTAATATCACATCTAAAAAAGATGCCGGTACTACAGTACGTATAGACTTATCTTGTAACAGAAACATTAATCTTACAAAAATGTAAGGTTAAAATCACAATTGTAAGGTTAAGTTATGGTGGCATAAAAGATGTTTTTGTAATATGTAATAAATAAAATTTGGAGGAAACAGTTATGCCACTTTTAGAAGTTAAAAACTTGAAAAAAATATATATGACTCGTTTTGGAGGTAAACCTGTACAGGCACTTTCGAGCGTCAACTTTTCCGTTGAACAAGGCGAATATGTGGCTATTATGGGAGAGTCAGGTTCAGGGAAAACAACATTGCTAAACATTTTAGCAACACTTGATAAGCCTACAAACGGCGACGTTATATTAAACGGCAAAAGCATTACTACCATTGAAGAAAAAGATATATCAGCTTTTAGACGAGAAAAGCTGGGGTTTGTATTTCAAGATTTTAACCTATTGGATACTTTTTCAATCAGAGATAATATTTTTTTACCACTTGTCCTATCCGGAAAGAAACATAAAGAGATGGAAACACGCCTTTCGCCTATAGTAAAAAAACTAATGATTGAGGATATTCTTGATAAATATCCTTACGAGGTTTCCGGCGGAGAGAAGCAAAGAGCGGCTGTAGCAAGGGCAATAATAACAAACCCTGAAATAATACTTGCGGATGAACCCACAGGTGCATTGGATTCTAAGGCAACCGACCGGCTTTTAAAGCATTTTACATCCATAAACAATGACGGACAGACTATTCTTATGGTAACCCATAGTATTAGAGCGGCAGCTACATCTAACCGTGTATTGTTTATAAAAGATGGCGAGGTTTATCATCAACTTTATCGAGGAAATATGACAAACGAAGAACTTTACGCCGGAATATCCGATACGCTTACCATTCTTGCAACCGGAGGTGAGTGTATTGAATAACTCCTTATACATTAATATGGCTGTAACTAATCTTAAAAAGAACAGCAAAACATACGTACCATATATTCTTACATGTATTGGCACTATTATTATGTTTTATAATGCCTGTGCGCTTACAAACCATACGGTGATGGACGGAAGTGTGCAACAAATGATGACTATAGGTACGTTTGTAACAGGTATATTTTCAGCAGTATTTCTCTTTTATACCAACAGTTTTCTTGTAAAACGCCGTAAAAAAGAATTTGGATTACTTAATATTCTTGGCTTGGAGAAAAAGCATATTGCCAAAGTTATACTATGGGAAAATATGCTTGTGGCTATGCTCAGCATATTGCTGGGACTGTCATTAGGTATTCTTTTCAGTAAGCTTATAACACTGATTCTGTACAAGCTTTTGCGTTTTAATCCGAATTTTGCCTTTGAAATTAGTCTTAATGCGGCCTTAATAACATTTGTCTTGTTCATGTTTATATTTATACTTATTTTTCTTAATAATATAAGACTCGTACATCTTTCTCAACCGATTGAACTCCTAAAAGGCGGTAATATGGGAGAAAGAGAGCCTAAAACCAAATGGTTTATCACAATTATAGGACTTATAACACTTGGTGCCGGGTATGGAATTGCATTAACAATGCAAAAACCTTTGACGGCTATTAATATGTTTTTTGTAGCTACAATTTTAGTTATTATAGGTACCTATTGCTTATTTACTGCCGGTAGTATTGCACTTCTAAAAATACTTAAAAAGAATAAAAGGTATTATTACAAAACAGGGCATT
>CAYMOU010000040.1:0-22892 GCA_964392115.1 uncultured Defluviitaleaceae bacterium
TGATGGCTTTTGCAAGCATTTTGTCAAAATTTTTTCGGAAATTTTAAATTGAAAAAGTAGGAATGTTGTGTTAAAATGGGAAGAATTAATAGTTTTAGCTGTAGAATGTTTAACAATTGCCGACTTTGACACTATACCGGTGATATTGCATAAATATACGATTTATACATATGGGAGGATAAATTATGGGAGAAACCGTAATGAAGTTTATGCAGTCTAAGGACCGCTTAATGAAATACTTCGGTTGTAAAGAAAATTACTTTATAAAACCGTTGCCGAATGCCGAATGGTATATTGAAGATTCCAATGATTTCCCTATCCTTTCATACAGCGTAAACGGTGAGCCTAAGATAGATGCCCTTATCTGCAAAAAAAACGGCAAACCCTTGATTTTTTCTACCAAAGGGTATACTATGGTTATTGCCATCGAATGCATAAAAATTGCATTTGTGTTTAAAAATGACAAGCGAATTAACCAAAATCCCGGTGAAGAAGAAAACGCAGTTTGATACGGCTCCGGAAATTTTGTTGTTTTCAGAGTATAATTTTGGTATAAATGCATAATCCTTAAGTTTTAGAGTATTTAAGCGAAATGCCGGAAAATGACGATATATACCGGGGTGATCTTTTGTGGAAAATGCAAACAAAATAACTTTCTTCAATAAAATAGGGCGTTTTTTCGGTAACATTGCTACTTATTTTAAAGAAAGAAGAGCATACCCGGAGGTAAGCTATTCAATTTTTAAAGCCATGCTTGAAGGCATGGAAAACGAGGCTTACTATCCGAACCTTTTCCGTGCCGCCGAAATTTGTGACAGTACCTTGGAAATCAGCAAACGGCGTATTTTGCTTATAAATAAAATTGCGAAAAAGCAAGAAATTCTCAGCGAATTGGAATGTTATAACCAATTAACCGACGAAGAAGCCGATAAGCTGAAAAAATTACTGGAAAGCTACGTTTCTCTCACCAAAGAACGTAATACCTTGCGCTATCAGTTGGCTGACTTTGACCGTTCAGTGGAATATATGATTTCATTGGAAGAAGAAGCCAATAAGATTATGCCCGAGCTGGAAGACGCCGAAAAGAAACAGCGTGTTTTCAGAAACGACATCAGCAGCCTGGAAGGCGAAAAGGCCGCCCTGGAGTATGAGCATACGGTATTGAAAAAGGGCTTGCTGTTTATTCAAAGATTAACAGTAGCCATGACGGTAGCCTTTGGCGGAGTAGCCTTATTTTTGGCTTATTCATACATGATTAATCAGGCTGCTATTTTCATACCCACGTCAATTTTGGTGCTTTTGTTGATTTTTATTACGGTTTTGGTTCACGTATTCCGCAAACGTATGATTTATGAGCTTGATTTAAACATAAAAAAACAAAAAAGGGCCATTCAAATTCTTAACCGAAAAAACGTGGTTTGTGCCCATTATACCAACTACTTAAATTACGAGTACAAAAAATACAAAATCAGCAACGCACATATGCTGAAAAACAACCTGAAAGACTATGCCCATTTTAAGCATATAACTTTCAGAATAGATGCAATCAGAGACATACTATACGAAACAAACAGACAGATAGAGAAATTTTTGCGTGATTACGGTATTTCGGATGCAAAATTTACCATAGAGCAGTTTGCTCAAACCATTAATATAGAAGATAAAAAATTCTTTTACAACAAAACCCAAAACGAATGCTCGGCATTGGAAAAAGAACTGGATGAGTTGGATAAACACCATGCAGAGCTTTGGGAAGAATTAATGAAACTGAACGAACAGGACGTAACCGCAGACAAATTAATAGACTCTATGATACAAATTTACTTCTCTCAGGTATCCCGATTCCTTGCGGATGTTAATAAGGGAGAAGCCGTTGAAGAGTCTTCATAAGTATAGCCACTGTCCGGAACCTGCTAAAGGGTTTCCGGACAGCTTACAGTAAAACCAAACGGAAGGATAAAATTAACATGAAGGAACTTAACAAAACATACGACCCGTGTATAGTTGAGGATAGAATTTACGCTGATTGGTTGGAAAACAACTACTTTCATGCAGAAGTAGACGAAACAAAAGAACCCTATACCATAGTGATTCCTCCGCCAAACATTACCGGACAATTGCACATGGGACATGCCCTTGACAATACCATACAAGATATATTAATACGTACCAAACGTATGCAAGGCTACAATGCCCTTTGGATGCCGGGTACAGACCATGCCAGCATTTCCACCGAAGTAAAAATCGTTGAAAAAATGGCTGAAGAAGGCCTTACCAAGAAAGACATCGGCAGAGAGGCCTTTTTAGAGCGTGCTTGGGCATGGAAGGACGAATACGGCAACAGAATTTTGCAGCAATTAAAGAAACTCGGTTGCTCCTGTGACTGGGAAAGGGAACGTTTTACCTTAGACGAAGGTCTTTCGGCAGCGGTACTTGAGGTTTTCGTAAGACAATACAACAAGGGCCACATTTACAGAGGAGAAAAACTGGTTAACTGGTGCCCTCATTGCAAAACCACCATTTCCGATGCGGAAGTAAACCACGAGGATTTGCAAGGTAATTTTTGGCATTTTAAATACCAAATAACCGGAACTGACGAATATATAGCCTTTGCCACCACCAGACCCGAAACCATGCTGGGCGATACCGCCGTTGCCGTAAACCCCGACGACGAGCGTTATGCCAAGTTTGTGGGCAAAACCGTAACAGTGCCTATAGTTAACCGTGAAATCCCCATTATTGCCGATGAATACGTTGAAAAAGATTTTGGAACAGGCGTGGTTAAAATAACCCCGGCTCATGACCCTAACGACTTTATGGTAGGCGAACGCCATAATCTGCCCAGAATCAACATTATGAACGACGACGGCTCCATGAACGAAAATGCCGGCTCTTACCAAGGGCTTGACCGTTACGAAGCCCGTAAACGCATAATCGAAGAATTCAAAACTTTGGGCTTATTTATCAAACAAGAACCCATCACTCATGCTGTTGGTTTGCATGAGCGTTGCAACCAAGTAGTTGAGCCGCTTATGAAATTGCAATGGTTCATGAAGATGAAACCCCTTGCAGGCCCGGCTATTGATGTATACAAAGATGGTCGCTTAAGAATTGTACCGGACAGATTCGGTAAAGTATATTTGCATTGGCTGGAAAATATCAAGGATTGGTGCATTTCCCGTCAGCTTTGGTGGGGTCACAGAATACCGGCCTATTACTGCGACGAATGCGGTCATGTTCATGTTGCAACCACAAAGCCCGAAAAATGCGAAAAATGTACCCATACCGGCTTGACACAAGACGAAGATACCTTGGATACATGGTTCTCATCTGCACTTTGGCCGTTCTCAACCTTGGGTTGGCCCAACGAAACCAAGGAACTCAAGCATTTTTATCCCACAAATGTATTGGTTACAGCCTATGACATATTATTCTTCTGGGTAGTACGTATGGTATTTTCCGGCATGGAACATATGGGTGAAGTGCCTTTTAAAGACGTACTTTTCCACGGTTTGATTCGTGACTCTCAGGGAAGAAAAATGAGCAAATCCTTGGGCAACGGCATAGACCCGCTTGAAGTGGTTGAAAAATTCGGTGCCGATGCACTCCGCTTAACTCTGGTTTCAGGTACATCTTTAGGAAACGACCTTCGTTTCTACTACGAAAAATTGGAAGCAAACCGCAACTTCTTGAACAAAATTTGGAACGCAACACGTTTCATACTTATGAACATATCCGATGAGGACGAAAAAGCCTTGGAAGACGAAAACTTCAAACCAAGCTTCACCGTACCCGACCGTTGGATACTTTCCAAAATCAACACTCTTGCCAAAGAAGTATGCGAAAATATAGACCATTACGAGCTTTCCGTTGCAGTGAACAAAATCCACGAATTTATTTGGGATGAATACTGCGACTGGTATATAGAAATGGTTAAACCTCGCCTTTATAATAAGGAAGACCCCACTCGCTTAACCGCCCTGTGGACCTTGAAACAAGTTTTGATTGACTCTATGAAGCTTTTACACCCATTTATGCCCTTTATCACCGAAGAAATCTTTACAAGTGTTCAATCAAAAGAAAAAACCGTTATGCTTTCAAGCTACCCTGCGTTCAAAGACGAAAACTGTTACCCGGAAGCTGAAAAGGCAGTGGGCTTGGTTAAAGAAGCCGTTAAGGGTATCCGTAACATAAGGGTACAAATGAACGTTCCGCCTTCAAAGAAGGTTAACATAACAGTAGTTTCCGCAAAAGATGAAGTTTTAACCCTGTTTAAAGACAGTGCCGTATTCTTTGCACCTCTTGCAAATGCAAAATCCGTTGACTTTGCAGCAAATAACAGCAACATCCCGGAAGATTCCGTTTCTGTTGTAATTCAAGATTGCGTGCTTTATATGCCTTTTGCAGAATTGGTTGACGTTTCCGCCGAAATCGAACGCTTAACCAAAGAAAAAAATCGCCTAAACGACGAAGTATCCCGTATAGAAAAGAAACTGTCTAACGAAGGCTTCATGGCAAAAGCACCTGCCGCAGTTGTAGATGTAGAGCGTGAAAAAATGCAGAAATATTCCAATATGTTGGAGCAAGTTATTCAACAGCTTGAAGGTCTTAAAAAATACTAAATATTATTTGAACTCATTATATTTACCTATATAACAAAAGCTTGAGGAAACTTTTTTAAGTTTCCTCAAACTCCGTTAATAGGCTTTATATAGCATATCAATATATATGAAGACTTTTATTGGGTTTTTTTGGAAAGAGGAGTTTATGACTGATTCCATACTTTAGCTACTGTTAAATGGAATTGGTATGAGGGAGAAGACCTTTTTCTACCTTTGAAAAAAGGTTTCTCCCTCAAGGTTTTATTCTTTTACTAAGTTTTATCGGGAGGATTACCTTGACTTACGAAGAAGCAGTGCGCTACCTGGAAAAAAGCTACTCTCTGGACAAATGCAGTTTCACGGAGAATTTCAAGTTAATCTTGGAACGTCTCAACAATCCTCATAAAAAATTAAATTTTATTCACATAGCCGGCACTAACGGCAAAGGCTCAACTACAGCCATGTTAAGTTCTGTGTTGATAGAACAGGGCTATAAAACAGGCACTTTTACCTCACCTCACTTGGAGGAATTTACCGAAAGAATAGCTATAAACGGCGAGCAAATCACTAAGGAGGACTTTGCCTCGCTGATAGGCGAAGTAGAAGCTGCCGGAAGGGATTTACCCCAACCGGCTTTGGCGTTTTTTCATATACTCACCGCTGTTTGTTTTTTGTATTTTGTCAAAAAAGAAGTCGACATAGCAATAATAGAAACCGGCTTGGGTGGCCGTTTAGACTGCACCAATATCATAGAAAAACCGCTGCTTTCAGCCATAACCTCCATAGGATACGACCATATGCAGTTTCTCGGCAACACCATAGAGGACATCGCTTGGCAAAAAGCCGGAATCATTAAAAAAGACTGCCCGGTAGTAATGTATGGAAATTCCGAAAAGGTAAATAATGTAATACATAAGGAAGCTGAAGAAAAGAACGCACCGATTTATTCCTTGGGTAATGAATATAAGTTGGATTTGGTTTCCGCAAAACCCCAGCAGACGATTTTTGACATAGAATGCCCCTTCTTCAAATACAAGGGTTTGGCAATTCATCTTATGGGAACATTTCAGGTGTACAATGCCTGTACGGTTTTACTTTGTGTGGAAGCCCTAAGAAAGCAAGGTTATAAAATTACGGACGGCTCCGTTTATAACGGGCTGAAGGCCGCAAGATGGCCCGGCCGCATGGAAGTTGTATCCGAAAAACCCACCGTAATTCTGGATGGTTGCCATAATACCGATGCCATACACAGGTTTTGCGAAAGCATTAAGGAATATTTCCCGGATAAACGGCATATTTTTGTTGTCGGTATATCCGACGACAAGGAATATTCACAGATGCTTGGTGAATTGTCCTCTGTAGCCGGTGCCATTATCCTTACCCAACCGCCAAACCATAGATTTATCGCCTGCGAAAAGATGGCGGAACACGTCACTACCCAATGCTATATTAAAGAAGATTACCAAGAGGCTATCCAATTTGCTCTTGACTTAATTTCAAATGATGATATTATTTCAATTATAGGTTCTTTGTACCTAATCGGAGAAATTAAGACTTTGATAGGAAAAGGAGGTTGGTCTGATGATAGATTTCAAAGAAGAAATAAGCAAGTATAAACCCATTTTGCTTATGGACGACGTGGAAAGTGCTATTCATTCGGATGAAATACGTGACGTTATGGATCTCCTTCAGCAAATTTCCAAGGATAATTCTGCACAAAAGGAGTAGGTGGTCATGTTATGCCCCAATTGCTTTTACGAGACAAGACCCGAAAAATATTGTGAAAGCTGTGGATTTAACATAGCACTTTACAATAAAATTTACAGGATTTCCGCTCAATTATACAATAAAGGCTTGGAATGTGCAAAAGCTTCGGACTTATCCGGTGCCATTGATGCACTGAATAAGAGTGTCGAATTCTATAAATTTAATACAGACGCCAGAAACCTGTTGGGTCTGGTGTATTTTGAAATAGGAATGATAGGCGATGCCCTTATGCATTGGATTATCAGCTCCTCTTTCCAAAAAAACGACAACATTGCTTCCGAATATATTGAACGCATCCAACAAAACGGCCGAGAGCTGGAGATATACAACGATGCCATCAGAATGTATAATCAGGCACGTTTGTATGTAATACAAAAAAGCGACGACATAGCCATAATCCAGCTAAAAAAAGCCATAGACAACAGCCCAAATCTTGTACCGGCTTTAAACCTTTTGGCTTTATGCCATATGATACACAAAGACAGACAAAGCGCCTTGGCATTGGTTCAACGGGTGTTAAGCATAGACGTAAACAACGCCATAGCCTTGAATTACTTTAAAGAACTGTCACCAAACGGCAACCGTCCGCAACCAATACAAATTAAAACCTATACTCCAAAACCCCGGTCTACATTTATGTCTAACCCTATAGACCAAAAGAAGGGTTTCGCCAATACCTTTCATTTGGCGGAGATTATATCATTTGTTGTGGGTATAGCTGCAGCTTTGGCTGTAATGTATATATTGATAATTCCGGCTATTAACAAGCAAAATGCCGATGAATTGACCGCTCTGAAGGATGGGTTTGCCCAAAAGGAAACAACCTACCAAAACGAATCCCAAAAGGATGCGGCTAAAATCAAGTCTTTAGAGGACAGAGTACAAGAACTGACCACAATAAATGACACCCTCAGTCTAAGTGCCAGAGAGGAAAGCGTTAAATCCGCCGAAGCACTTCAAGCCAGAGGCAACACCATAGAAGCCGCAAAACTTCTATACGAAACCGGAACAGACAATCTAAAACCCGAAACCATAGAATTGGCTAACCAATTAAAAGCTACCATCCATCCCAAGCTTTATACGGAAGGCGTAGCTGCTTACAACGCAAATTCTTACGAGCTTGCCAAGGAACATCTTGAAAAGGCACTGGATTTTGCTGAAATAGGCGGAACAAATGTGGATAACATACTTTATTATTTGGGTCTGGTGGCTAAGGCAACCGATAACAAAATCGAAGCTACGGACTACTTTGACAGAATAATAACAGAGTACCCTCAATCAAGCCAGCTTGATAACGCAAAAAATCAACTTAGCATAATCCAAAATTCACAATAACTTATACCGGTAACGACATAACATACTTAGCCCTAATTTATTAGGGCGATTTCCTTTATATTCGAATTTTGTAACAACCCTAACCTGTCCGTGTGGAACTTTCTGCTCATTTATACTAATTCCATTTAAAACAGTAGATAAAAATTTGCAATTTTGCCAAAGATTCAAGGATAAATTGCAAATTTTAAAATGGAATTAGTAATATCTGTTCATTCTGCTGTTTTAAATAACCGCCTTGCCCTGAAAATCAAACTACAATGTAAGAAAATCCTTTGTAAATTAAAATTGGTATTACAAGTCAACCTCAGCTAATCATACTCCGTAACCTTGTGCCAATCTTTGATCAACCATAGATATATTTGTAAACCTGCATTGACCGCATTTGCAACTTTGCAAATATATTTATGTATTAAAGGTAGTATTATGTGTTTAATTTCATATTAATTAATATATACTTTATTTGGAATCAGTTAAGGAGTTTTATTATGGATTTGATGGAATGGACGAAAATCGCCGCATATTTTCTCTGGGAATACACCGGCTTTGACAACCCTTTAACCCTTTGGTACTGTGTGGAGGACATGGCCTGTTGCCTGGAATCCCAAAACATTATTACCCCGGCGGCTCTGGATGAAATAAAAAAACGTGGAGTTTACGACTTCGGTTATGTGGAATTTGTCCGCAAGATAGCTTTCAGAATTTATATATATACCAACAGTGAGGACAGCCTTGCAAACTGGTTTGCCGCCGAAAAATTAATAAACAACGGTGAATGGTGCCATGCTGTTATTTCCGTTGCGGCTACCTATGCGAAAGAGAAAGAAAGCCCGGATTTTGTTTCAAAGTTACGCTCAGAACAGGCAAAAAAACATTACGGCTCCACCATAATTTGACCCCTGCCTACCGGTCAAATTTTGAGGACAACCGGCGGTTTCCTCATTCATGCTTACGAAAGAAGGTACATAATTGATTTTAACTTGCAGTGATATTTCAAAATCATTCGGTGAACACGAGGTCTTAAAAAACGTCGGTTTTATAATAGAAGAAGGCGAAAAGGCAGCGATTGTGGGCAACAACGGCTCCGGCAAAACCACTTTAATGCAAATAATTTGCGGCTTGCAGACCCCGGACAGCGGAAATGTACAAATTTCAAAAGATAAACGCTTTGGCTATCTTTCACAGGATTTGCCGGGCGGTGATGTTACAATTTATGATGAACTTTTGTCCGTTTTTTCCCAAGTAATTGCCACGGAAAACCGTATTCGTGAAATCGAAACCGAAATGAAGGGCAAAGACGGCGATGACTTACAGGATTTAATGTCTAAATATTCTCGCTTGACCGAGAGTTTCGAAGCCAACAAGGGTTACGAATACAGAAGCCGTATTAAGGGTGTAATCAAGGGCTTGGGCTTTCTTGACGAAGACAGCAGCAGATTGCTTTCTACCCTGTCCGGCGGAGAGAAAACCCGAGTAGGCCTGGCAAAATTGCTTTTGCAAGAACCCAATCTTTTATTGCTGGACGAGCCCACAAACCATTTGGACATAGAATCCGTACAATGGCTTGAGGGCTTTTTAAACAATTACAGCGGTAGCGTTGTGATTATTTCCCATGACCGCTATTTCTTGGACAGGCTGGTAACCAAGGTTATAGAAATCGAAAATACCAAAGCCAACGTCTATCTTGGCAATTACAAGGCCTATGCACAGAAAAAAGAGCAGGAACGGGAAGTTGCCCTTAGGCATTTTTTAAACCAACAAAGAGAAATAGCCCGACAAGAAAATATTATAAAACAATTACGCTCGTATAATCGAGAAAAAACAGTTAAACGTGCGGAAAGCCGAGAAAAGGCCTTGGAGAAAATCGAGCGTCTGGATAAACCACAAGAAACCAAGAAAATGCATATAGAAATAGTCCCTAAAAAAGAAAGCGGCAAGGACGTATTGGCTGTAAATGAAATTTCCAAGGGTTTCAACGGTGATAATCTGCTGGATAATATTTCCTTTAATATCAGCAAAGGTGAAAAGGTAGCCATTATCGGCCCTAACGGAGTAGGTAAAACCACCCTGCTGAAAATAATTCTGGAACAACTGGAGCCGGATAAGGGCACCGTAGCCTTAGGAAGAAACGTTTTTGTGGGTTATTACGACCAGCAACATCAACAAACCGACCCGGACAAAACTATTTTTGACGACCTTCGAGACAGTAACCCCGACCTTACAAACCTTGAGCTTCGCAACGTTCTGGCGGCCTTTATGTTTACCGGGGACGACATAGAAAAACAAATAGGCACACTCAGCGGTGGCGAACGTGGCAGGGTAAGCCTGGCAAAACTTATGTTAAGCAACGCTAATTTCCTTATACTGGATGAACCAACTAACCACCTTGATATGCAATCCAAAGAAATTCTTGAAGAAGCCGTCCGCAACTACACCGGAACCCTGCTGTATGTATCCCACGACCGGTATTTTATAAACAATACAGCAGAAAAAATTCTGGAAATCCGTAACAAGGAAGCCACCGTATACTACGGAAACTATGACTATTACCTTGAAAAAAAACTGGACACACCTGCTGAAGCAGCCATAAAAGCACCACCCAAGAAAAGTCCGAGAGTAAAACCCAAAACAAAAAAAGCAGCCGTAGAAAAACTGGAAAAAAACATTGCCGCCTTAGAAGAAAGAATCAAGCAAACAGACTATGAACTGGAACTTCCCGAAGTAAACACAAACCCCGCCAAGGCCCAAGAATTATACGAACTTAGACAGGAACTGGACAGAGAATTGACGGAGCTATACGAGCAATGGGAAGTAATGGCGGAAGAAGCAGAATAAACCTAAAAATCAGGTATAATAATTTTTCCTAAAATAGCCGTTATATAACTAAATAATCGGCTTTTTTAGAAAGAGGAAGTTTGAGGGAGAATCCTTTTTCCGATAAAAAGGTTCTCCCTCAAGATATTTTCGCCCGTAATAGGCATTTTTCATTTGAAATTGTAGGGTCGGGGATCTGCTCCCACCGATTTTAATTGCTGAAAACTTACAAATTTATACGTTATTTCAATCCTCGCTCAATGACATATCATCGATATTAGCATAACCTTACTCCGGAGGTTCATATGGAAATAAATACAAATTACATTCCCAACTCAAACACTCCAACAACCCAAGCCAACCGTGAAACCGGCGAAAAAAACTCAACTCCCAACAACAACCAAATTATCAAAGGCGAAGTAAGCCAATTGCCAAACGGCGATATTCAAATAAAATCTCCCGACGGTTCCACAGTCAGCGGAACGCCCACAAAACCCACAGAACCCGGCGGAGAGCAAAGTTTTCTTGTGAAAGTCGTAGACGGCAAAATATTTTTAGAACCGGTAAAAACCGAAAGCCCTCAAACCGAAGCCATACGCAACGCCTTAGAGGCCGCCGGCCTAAAAGCCGACTCAGAAAGTATCAACCTTGCAAAAATTTTATTGTCTTACAATTTGCCCTTGAACAAAGAAAACCTACAAAATTTCAGAATGGGTTTAAAACTAACGGGTGATGCGGAAAAGGCTGTTTTTTTATTGGAGAATAACATTCGTCCAACATTAAAAAATACCGAACTGCTCACAAGAATTCTTTCCGGTGAAAATATGGTGGCGGAGGGTTTATCCGAGTTGGCTAAAAGTTTGGAAAACTTGGTTGACCCTCAAATAAAAACTATTCTTAAAAATATACTGACTCCCGGTCAATCGTCTGATTTTACGCAGTCAAAGTTAAGCCTGCCGGTGGAATCGTCACAAAATAACCCTGCGGAGAATTTGCCCGGCAATAATGCCACGGATAGTCCTTTAAAAACGCAGGATTCAATACGTAATCATCAAACTTCGGCGGCTACAATAATAGATGAAGCCGTGAAAAATATTTTGCAAAACATTCCGGCAAAGGCTGATTCTTCCGTTGTTAAGCTGTTGCAAGAGGTTTTTCCGGAGGAAAGTCGGTTGATTGTGGAACAGCTTGAGGAGAATTCTCAAATGAAAGAGGTTTTTGCAAGACTTGCTGATGAAAACAATTCTATTCGTAAGCAAAACTCCGTTGCTCCTAAAGACGCAAAAAATAGTGAGCAAACCTTAAACCAAATACACCAAAATAAGCTGTCGCTGCCAAATAATTTATTGCAAAAGGCCTTAAACAGCAATTTAAGCGCCGATGAATTGAAAGCTATTCAAGAACTGCTTAAACTTCAAGCCAATGCCGAAACAGTACCCAAAGATACAACACAAAATTCTGTTCGTGCTAAATTAAGCTATAATCCCAAGGAAGAAAACAATATAGGCAAATATTTAACCGATCTAAGCATGAGGCTGGAATTGGCAAAGAAAATTATCGAAAAACTTCCGCAAGCAGGGGCAGAGGATGTATTAAAGAACATAAATAATTTAAGGCAAAACATACAATTTACCACACAGGTTAAACAATGCGAATATTTTCAAGTGCCCATAAACATTGATAACAGAGACAGCAACGGAGAATTTTATATAGTAAAAAACAAAAAGAAATCCCATAAAGAAGGCGGTATTGTATCGGCTTTGATTGCTCTGGATACGGCTAATATGGGAAGGTTTGAAACTTATCTTGTAAAGGACGGACGAGAGGTAGAGTGCAGATTTCGGCTGGAGAATGACGACGTTACGGAATTGGTCAAGAGTAACATAACCCAATTAGAAGAATTGTTAAGGCAATATAATTATTCATTGAAATTTTGCTCCTACCAACCCTTATCCAAACCCTTTAATCTGCTTGATACCGGAAAAAAGGAAAAAAATGCCGAATTAGGGCGGTTTGCCGTAGATATTCGTGCTTAGAAAAATAACGGTTTAATCCTATTATTAACCTCCGAATGTATATATTGTAAATGTGCTTAAGCCCAACGAACTTGTTTCTTAAAATTACTCATAAAACCGGCTTTGCATTAATAAGTTAAGTTAACGTGTTGACCCCATTTTATGAATAAACATACTTCCTCGGCTATACTTGTTTTGCAGGGTAACAAATAAAGAATCTAAGCATATTATTACAATAATACAATACTAGGGGGTTAAATTAATGTTTCAAAACAACTCAATGTTTAACAGGGCTCCCGAAAGCCCGTTTCAAAGAAGATTATACAGGGATATAAGTAACGAGCAAGATGTGACAGGCAGAGACAATCGGGGAATGCCGGGTGAAGGTTCTACAAATAATCGCCCGGGAAACAACCTTACGGGCTCGCCTATGCCGGGAGAAAACGACGGTTACAACAATCGTATGCCCATGACCGGACCTACATCAAACCGAGGAAACATGAATGAATTTCCCAACCAGGGTATGACCGGCAATAACAGACCCACAAACGGAATGCCGGGCGGTACAACACCGGGTAATAACAGACCCATGACAGGAGCCCCAAACCAAGGCATGACCGGCAACAACAGGCCAATGACCGGTTTTCCCAACGAAGGCATGACCGGCAACAACAGACCAATGACCGGTTTTCCCAACGAAGGCATGACCGGCAACAACAGACCAATGACCGGCTTTCCAAACGAAGGTATGCCGGGCAACGGTGGTAACCAAAGAATGCCCTTTAACAACAATCCCTTTAATCAAATGCCGTCCCAAAACGAAGACCGGTTTAACCAAATGCCGGTAAATGAACGTCCCATGAACAATGACAGAAATTTTAATCAAAACCCCATTAACAGACGACCGTTCAACAATCAACCCACTGTGCCCGGGCAATTTCCTTTGCCGGAGACTCCCGGAATGCAACAACCGTCCAATCAATTTCCAAGACCCGAATCTCCGGGAATGCAGCAACCGTCCAATCAATTTCCAAGACCCGAAACTCCCGGAATGCAGCAACCGCTCAACCAAGTTCCTGTGCCTGAAACACCCATGGCAAGACCTCCGGTTTTTGATGAAGATTTCTTCGAGAATGACAATCAAAAGGTGTTGGATTTGCTTCTTGAGGCCTTAACCGACGAAAAAGAAGATTTTGACTACTACAGCAGACTGATTAATATGTTTACCGAGCCGGAAGACAAGGATATAATTCGTTCCATCATGATGGATGAGCAGAAGCATTATCTTCTTATTTCCGATATTTATTATAAACTCACCGGCAGACAGCCCGTTGTAGAGCAAATCGTCCGACCCATCGGAAGAAACCTGGGCAATGAAATAGGTGAACAATTACTCCGTGAACTGGAAGGCGCCGACCTTTACCGTAAGCTGTACTTTGCATTTTTAAACCTTCAATTTAGGGATATGCTTTTCGAGGCCTTGACCGACGAACAAAGCCATGCGGCTAAAATGAATTATCTCTTTGCAAAGAACCGCTAACATTAGCTTAACATAATGCGTTTCTATCAAAATCCGCCTGTATTGACTTTTATACCCTGCTGTGATATAATTTACATTATTAAAGATACTATATTAACAATAAGAATAACAAAAATCATACCCTGCTTATGTGAGCAGGGTTGTTTATTATTGATAAAAGGTTGTATAGTTAATCTACCTAAAAAAATACAGGATTTAATAATCGGCTTTTTGGAAAGAGGGAGATTACGACTAATTCCGGACTTTATATTCTTTTTAACCGGAATCAGTATGAGGGAGAAAACCTTTTTTACATTATACAGTAGGAGGAAAGCAATTGGCCCTTGATGGAATTGCTATAGCGGGAATTGTTTCGGAGTTACGAAAAAACCTTCTTAACGGCCGTGTTGATAAAATTTACCAGCCGGAGCGAGAAGAAGTAATAATAATGATAAGGTGCGGTGGAAGCAACCACAAGCTTTTACTGACCGCAAATTCATCTCATCCCAGAGTTCATTTAAGCACCCAATCAAAAAATAACCCTCTGCAAGCACCGCTGTTTTGCATGGTAATGCGTAAGCATTTGACCGGCGGTAAAGTAGTAAATATCAGCCAGCCGGATTTTGAGCGGATTATTTATATAGATATAGAAGCTTACAACGAAATGGGCGACCTTACCAATAAGCGAATAATCGTTGAAATTATGGGCAAACACAGCAATATTATTTTGACGGACGAAAATGCCCTTATTCTGGACTGTGCAAAACATATCAGCCACGAAACCAGTTCTGTTCGGGAAGTTTTGCCGGGTAAAAAATATAACGAACCGCCGTCCCAAGGTAAGCTTAACCCTATGCTGTTGGAAAAGGATAGCTTTTTGACCTTATTGTCAGGCAAACAAGGAATAAGGTTACAGGAAGCCATATATAAATCCTACAGCGGTATCAGCCCGGTTATGGCTGTTGAGATTTGCAGCAGGGCCGGATTGCCGTCCGATATGTTTTGTGAACAACTTGGGCAAGGTCAAGCAGAAAAGTTGTTTGAAGCTTTCCGGGGCTTGGCAGAGGAGGTTAAGGCGGAAACTTTCGAAAACGAGATTATTTTCGATGCCTTGGGAAAACCCATAGAATTTAGCGCAAAAACCTTGAGCCAATACAACGGTAACACCAAGCGGGTGTATGACTCAGTTTCAAGGCTGTTGGAGGATTACTACAGCGAAAAAGACAGTTATTACAGGATAAATCAACGGACGGCAGATTTACGGCGCTTGGTGCAAACCAATATAGAGCGTTGCGTTAAAAAGACCGACCTTTACAATCGAACCATGCACGAAATTAAGGACAGGGACAGGCTTAGAATTTTCGGCGAACTGCTGACTGCAAATATACACAGCATAGAGCAGGGCATGAAAAGTTTTACCGCAGTAAACTATTACGAAGAAGACTGCCCGGAAATAACCATACCTCTTGATACAAGCCTAACACCGGCACAAAACGCACAGCGTTACTTTAAAAAATACAATAAAGACAAGCGTACCTTTACGGCTTTAATAGAACAAGGCGAACAAAACCGCCAAGAATTGCAATATCTTGAGACCGTCTTGGCAAGCATTAACACCTGCAAGGACGAAGCGGATATAAACGACATCCGTGAAGAATTGCATAACGTTGGCATAATAAAAAAATCCGTGAAAAACCCCACGGCAAAGAAATCCAAACCCCTGCATTTTATATCTTCGGAAGGCTTTGATATTTTCGTGGGTAAAAATAATAAGCAAAACGACGAACTTACCGTAAAAACAGCAAAACCCCAAGATATTTGGTTCCACACAAAGGAAATACCGGGTTCTCACGTCCTCATTAAAACCAACGGAAAAACGCCCGGTAACGATACCTTAAACGAAGCGGTACAACTGGCGGCATTTTATAGCAGAGCATCAAAAAGCAGTTTGGTTCCCGTGGATTACACTGTCCGTAAAAACGTAAAGAAACCAAGCGGTGCCAAACCCGGCATGGTCATCTACGATAACTACAAAACAGCCTACGTAACTCCGGACGAATCATTAATCAACAGTCTGCAAAAAGGCGACTGATACTATAAAAAATGTTGCTGGTTCGGGGCTATACTCCGGACGCTATACAATTACACAAAACCTACAAAATTATCATCACAAAACAAAAAGAAGAACAAAAAAACCGATTACATCCCGTAAAGCAGCTAAACTGTTTTATGGGCAATAATCGGTTTTTTTTATATCAATAATGCTCAAAAGGTTTATCATCAAGACCAAAATGACGTAAAATCCCATGAATAATACGTTTGGAAGCATTACCATCCCCAAAAGGATTTTTCGCTGAAATCATGTTGTTGTAAACATCCGGGTCATGAAGTAATGTATGAGTTAGGCTATAAATACGCTCATAATCCACTCCGGCCAGTTTTAAAGTTCCGGCTTCCACACCCTCCGGACGTTCCGTTACGTTTCTAAGAACAAGCACCGGTTTTTTACACGAAGGTGCTTCCTCCTGCAATCCGCCGGAATCAGTCAAAACAAGATAAGAACGGCGAATAAGGTTATGCATATCCGGAATGTCTATAGGGTCAATCAGATGAATACGCTCATGCTTGTCCAAATACCGGTAAGCCGTTTTTACAACCGCCGGGTTGGGATGTACCGCATAAACCAGTTCACATTCTGCATTATCATCCACAATTTTGCGTACGGCTCGGCAAATATTCTCCAAGGGTTCGCCCAGGTTTTCACGCCTATGAGCCGTCATAACTATAACTTTTTTTGAAGCATAATCTATATGATTCAGCTTATCTTCAGTGAAAACATGGTTTTCGTCAAGGGTATATTTAAAGCAGTCTATAGCCGTGTTGCCGGTAACATAGATAGTTTTATCCGAAACCCCTTCGTTTAACAAATTCTGCCTAGCCAACCCGGTAGGAGCAAAATTCAAATCCGCCAAAGACGAAACCAAACGGCGGTTAATTTCCTCGGGATAGGGTTGGTATTTGTCAAAACTACGCAACCCGGCCTCCACATGGCCTACAGGTACCTTGGCGTAAAATGCTGCCAACGCACCTGCAAAAGTAGTGGTTGTATCTCCGTGAACAAGAACCAAATCCGGTTTTTCTCGTTTGAAAACGTCTTCCATACCAACCAAGGCCTTGGTGGTAATGTCTGTGAGGGTTTGGCTTTGAGCCATAATGTTTAAGTCAAAATCGGGCTTTAGCTTGAAAATATCCAAAACCCGGTCCAACATTTCCCTGTGTTGAGAGGTAACGCATAGCTGTGATTCGATTAAGTCATTTTTTTGGGCTTCGAGTATCAAGGGAGCCATTTTTATTGCTTCCGGTCGGGTTCCCAAGATACTCATGATTTTTAGTTTTTTCATTATATTAGGAATTGAAAACTATGTGTTGGTCAATAAATCTGTCGTGTACGTAATTGGCGGCTTGGTCAACCACGTTTACGTCCACAAGCACGGAAATTTTGATTTCTGAAGTGGAAATCATTTGTATGTTGATGCCTGCGTCAAACAAAGCTTCAAACATGGTTGCGGCACAACCGGGGTTGGTAGCCATACCGGCACCTACTACGGATAATTTAGCGACTCTGTCGTCTGAGCTGATGTGGTCATAGCCGATTGTATCTTTGTGAGCCTCAAGCACGGCAATGGATTCGTTCAAATCCAATTTTGTAACGGTGAAAGATATGTCTTTGGTATTTTCACGACCGATTGATTGTAAAATAATATCCACGGAGATGTTTTTCTTTGCCAGGATGGAGAATATTTTGAAAGCCATGCCCGGCTCGTCTTTGATACCTACAATTGAAATACGTGCAACATCTTTATCTATGGCAAGTCCGCTTATATATGTGTTTTCCACCTTAGTTTCCTCCTTTACGATAGTACCTGCTCCACGGGTCAAGCTGGAGCGTACTGCAAGCTTAATATGATATTTTTTGGCAAGTTCTACGGAACGGTTATGCAGAACCTTAGCACCCAAGGATGCAAGCTCCAGCATTTCGTCATAATTGATTTCGTCTAATTTACGAGCGTTAACCACGGAACGAGGGTCTGCGGTGTAAACGCCGTCAACGTCGGTAAAGATTTCGCATTTATCAGCGTGTAAAGCCGCCGCAAGAGCAACCGCAGAGGTATCGGAGCCGCCTCTGCCCAGGGTGGTAATGTCGCCGTAGCGGTTTATACCTTGGAAGCCGGTAATGATAACGATGGAGTTTTTCTCCAATTCGGCATTAATTCTGTCGGCGCTGATTTTTTTGATTTTAGCATTGGAATAGTTGGATGTGGAATGAATACCAACTTGGAAGGCATTCAAAGAAATAGCCGGAAAGCCCTTCTTATGAATAGCCAAAGCCAGCAAAGATGCTGATTGTTGCTCGCCTGTGGATAACAACATATCCATTTCACGCTTGGACGGATTGGGTGTTATTTCCAGGGCTTTTTCTATAAGGTCATCTGTAGTGTCACCTTGTGCGGAAACCACTACCACGACTTTGTTTGATTCTTTGTAAGTATCTATTACTATGTTTGCTACGTTTTCCAGACGTTCTGCATTGGCCACGGATGTTCCGCCGAATTTTTGAACAATAAGCAAAACGATGACCTCCTTTACGTGGTTTATAATAATCTATGAAAGCAAGGAGGAAATAATATATAAAACCTTGCTTTCATAGGCCAAACTTAATTTTTTACAAATTTATTGTGATTTTATACGGTTATTCGCCCAAACGTATCTTAGATAATACCTTTGCAACTTTTAAGGATGAAAGTTTCTCGTCGGTATTTTTCAAAGGCATAAGCTCTGTGATAAAGGCAAATTCACCTTTTGCACTTTCCAACTCGGTTATTTCCGGGTTGTTAAATAAGGCAGAGACTTCTGCTACGGCGTTTTGTTTTTGGGATTCATCAAAAGATACCCTAACAAACATTTTTACCGGCACAGTTTCTATAGGAAGCATTTCAAGCTTATCTTGAGACCAGAAATGCATTACATTGCGATTCATGTGCTTCACACAGTCCACAACGTCCGCCACTACTGCCGAGGCTGTAGGCAATTGCCCGGCACCTCTGCCGTAGAACATTACCTCGTCTGTTACGTTACCCTTGATAAATATGGCGTTAAATACGTCATTTACCGTAGCAAGGGCGTGGTTTGTGCTTATAAATGCAGGTGAAACTATGGCGTAAACACCCTCGTTTGTAAGCTCTGCTTTGGCAAGTAATTTTATGCAGTAGTTTAATTTTTGTGCATATTCGAAGTCGGTTGTGGTAAGTTTTGTGATGCCCTCTGTGTAAATATCATTGTAATCGGCTTGTTGACCGATGGCAAGTGACAATAAAATAGCTATTTTACGACAGGCATCATGGCCCTCAACGTCTGCGGCAGGGTTACGTTCCGCATAGCCAAGTTCTTGGGCTTCTTTTAAGACGGTTTCGAAATCCAGACCTTCTTTAGACATTTTGGTTAAAATAAAATTGGTGGTGCCGTTTAGTATACCTCTGATTTCAAATATTTCATCAGCAGTAAGGGATTGATTTAAGGGACGAATAATGGGTATGCCGCCGCCTACACTGGCTTCGAAAAGGAAATTGATGTTTTTTTCCTTGGCTACAGCCAATAACTCGGCGCCGTGTTTGGCAACCAACTCTTTGTTGGAGGTAACACAGCTTTTTCCCTTTAACAAGGCACTTTTAATATAGGAATAGGCCGGCTCTACACCGCCCATGGTTTCCACAACCACGGTGACCTCATCATCGTTTAAAATTTGGTTAAAATCTTTGGTCATTAAAGCTTGTAAAGGATTATCGGGAAAATCACGTAAATCCAAAATATATTTAATGCGTATGGGTTGTGCGGCTTTTTTATCGATAATAGCTCGGTTTGTTTCCAAAACTCGAGCCACACCGGAGCCTACAGTGCCATAGCCTAAGATTGCTATTGCTGCCAATTGTATCCACTCCTACCGGTTCTATACTGTGTCTTTGACACAGATTTCAGCTTCTACTTTAACTTGGAATAATATCACAAGTTGTTGATTATTGCAAGACATAATTTAGTAAACAAAAATGTTAAAATATGTGTTGGTATTATTTTATAATTATATTATAATATGACTGTGGAAAGTTAATCCCGGATAAATTTTGGCTTTAATTTTCATCTTTGTATCGGAGGTTTTTATATGGCTACTCAAAATCCTTATGAAAAATTAAAAGAAAACGCAACCTTAACCGCCACAAAAGAAGAGCTTACTCTTATGTTATATGACGGAGCCTTAAAATTTTGCAATCAAGCTATTATTGCCATAGAAAACAAAAATATCGAAAAAGCCCATACCTTAATTTTAAAAGTACAGAACATAATCAGAGAGTTTCAAATTACTCTGGATAGGTCTTTTGATGTTTCAAACAACTTGGCTTCTATTTACGATTATCTTCATGCAAGGCTGGTAGAGGCTAATTTAAACAAAAAAATCGAAATTTTAAATGAAGTAAGGGACTTTTTGAGAGAACTGCGTGACACATGGAAAGAAGCTATGCAATTGGCCAAACAACAGCAGGCGGCAAAGAAATAATTTAATTTTACCATTGCTTTTTTAGTGATAATTGAATATAATAATAATGTATATAAAATTTACTTTAGTAAAAATATACAGAAACAGGAAAGCGAGGTGTGTAATGTTAACCCAAATTTTTTATTATTCACATTATCGCCCCTACTTGGTTGATACGCCGAAGAATAATAAAATTTCCTCTAAAAAAATGCCGCTGACAGATAATAAAAAACAAATCGCCGAAAACAGCGATTTTTTATTAAACAAATCTCTTACAGCCGAAGTAATACGGTATGTAAGAAATATTTCGGATTCTGTGGTGGGAACAAAAGATTCTGCAAACAATGTGGTTAAGGATATAGAAAACTTTAATCAAAATGTATTTAACAGAGATTATGAAACGGCCCGACGATGGATAGCCGAGGATTTAGAGGATTTTGTTAACAGTTACAATTTTTCTCTGGATTTCTTAAATAACCAAGAGCATAGCCGTGTTTTGAAAATATATGCCGAAGTTATACAAGATATAATTTCTGACGGTATGGACAGACTTTGGCGTTTGGGAATAATGAAGGACGACAACAATGCCCTTTCCTTTAATCTCTTTAACTTTAACGCCACGGATAAAACGGATTTTAACCTTGCCCTGGGTGAGAATATCAATATTTTTGACCGAATATATCAGGTTTCGTCCCATACTCTAACCATACCCATGACCCACCATATGAATTTTAAAGGCCTTAGTTATTACTATAACTACAGAATGGGTACCGTCGAGGATGAAACCTTTAAAATAATAGAATCCGGATTAATAGTAAATCAAGCCATCTGACTAAACATATAAATATAAAACAAATTATTTTAACTTTGTTTAAGGAGAATTATGGAGTTTAATAAAGTATTACCTATAATAAACTTATGATATCTTATATTTGGTATTAATATTAAATATGACGGTATCATTTTTTTGTTCGTTTACATATATAAATATAAAAATAACGGTATAAAAAAATCCCGATTCAGGCTGAATCGGGATTTTTTGCGTAGGTAAAGCTATTTATGGGCTATTTTCTGACAGGTACTTGAATTTCGGTTAGCCAGTCATTTTCGTCTTCTTTGTTCCATATGCCGTCAATGTAGCTTTCTCTGTGTTTGTCTGCTATGGTGTATCCGTTGTCGGCTATCCATTTTAAAGCATAGGCGTAGGCCTTTCTTAAATCTTTGTAAGGGCCCTTATGCAAAACGGAGACGGCGGTTAGGGAGGGCATTTTTTTAAACACGATCCCGTCGGTTTCAACGCCGAATTCGGTTACAGCCTCACAATGTTCAACGTCTATGTCACTTTCCTTGTATTCGCCGTCGTGGTAAATAATAAAGCAGTACGGAGGATTTGCGCAGTTCAAAGTAGGATTGGCTTTCGCCATTTGTTCTCCCAAGGCGGGAATTACGCTAAAGTAAGCATCGTAATTGGGAAGAATCATTCTTTTTGAATACACTATACATTCCGGCAGTTCTTTAACAACAGCTTGATAATTCATATTATGACCCTCTTTCCTTTCGTTAATAAAGTGGTTTATTCGAGAGAGCCTTTCCTTGCCTTCGTCCAATTCAGCCAAAATTTCGTTTTTCCTGGCTTCCAATATTTTATCCGATTCGCCTTGGTTGTTTATTACAGATAAAATATTGTCTATGGAAAAACCGATTTGTTTTAGGCTGATTATTTGGTGCAGTTGCAGCAGTTGATCGGTTGTGTAAAACCGGTACCCGTTATCTTTGTTTATATGAGCCGGTTTTAACAGCCCTATGTCGTCATAGTATCGAAGGGTTTTAACAGTTACTCTGGTCATTTGCGAAAATAATCCTATGCGATACATTTTTTGGCTCCTCTCTATATCTGAGTCTAACTTCTACCCTAAGGGGAGAGTCAAGATTTTATTTTTGAAAATATTGCACAAAATACCGGTTGGGTTATGTTAAGGTGTAAAAATATTTTTTTACATTGATAAAAAACATACAGTTGTTGCCTAAATACCCTGAAAATTGGTGTAAAGTTTAATTTTCGGGCAAATCGTCATAATATTGCCGGTCGTTCGTTATTTTTCACAATAATTTAACTATCCGTGCATATAAATTAAAATAAATCACAACATATGTCAAAGATATAAGCATAATGTTGGTGCAATGTCAATTAAATTATTTTTTCGTCGATGAGAAAAATACTTGCCATAATTTTTTTTGTAAGTTAAAATATAACAAAG
>CAYMOU010000041.1:0-22558 GCA_964392115.1 uncultured Defluviitaleaceae bacterium
GTACTATTAAACAACTTGTATTTGATGAAAAACGTTGCACCGGTGCTGAATTGCTCAAGGCAGTTAAGGAAAACTGGGTAGGTCACGAAAAACTTTATGCACTTGTAAACAGCTCAAAAGTTCACCACTATGGTAACGATGATGACTATGCAGATGAACTCTTCAAATTTATGTTCGAATGCTACTGCAGACATATCAGAGGCAGAGAAACAGCCAGAGGCGGAGAATACAGCCCGGGCGTATATTCTGTAAATGCTAACGTTGCTATGGGATTGAATACCAATGCTTCTGTTGACGGACGCCGTGCAGGCGAAGCTATCTCCGACAATATGGGACCTGTACATACTGACGGTGGCTCTCATGACATTTGCGGACCTACAGCTATTACAAACTCTTTATCTAAAGTTGACCACAGCCTTGCATCCAACGGTACTCTTATGAACCTTAGATTCCCGCAAGATGCTGTTGCCGGCGTAGAAGGCAGAGATAACTTGTTAAGCTTTATTGATGAATATATCTCCAAAAATGCAATGCATGTTCAGTTTAACATTATGAGTTCCAAAACAATGAAAGCAGCACAGAAAAACCCCGAAAATTACAAAGATATGCTTGTACGTGTTGCAGGATACAGCGCATACTTCGTAGAACTGGGCAAACCGCTGCAAAAAGATTTAATCCAACGCACTGAGCTTCATTTTTAATTATAAATTAAACAAGTAGATTTACCCGGGCTCTTTTTAAAAAAGAGTCCGGAAAACTAAAAACTATAGACAATTGCACATAAGGCAGTAACAAAGATCTATCCTACATAAACGGTTGGTTTCCGGTGTTTCAAGAAAACACCAATACCACCGGATGATTTTTGTTACTTAATTAAATGCAATTGACAATTCCTAGGAGAGAGAAAATGACTTTTGAATTTGGTTTTGTGCTTGTTGGTTTAATGCAAATTTTCGGATTTTTTGTTCAAGGTTGTACCGGTTTTGGTTGTACCGTTATTGCTGCTGCTGTTACCAACGGAATATTGGGAACCGCTGTAGGTGTTCCTTACGGTACATTGATAACACTTCCGTTCTTATATTTCTTGGCAATTAAAGCAAGAAAAGAAGTTTCTTGGTTAGACTTAGGTAAAATTATTCTTCTTTGCGCACCGGGTATCTTCGTAGGAAATATCCTGTTCTATGTAATTAGTGCTACTGTTGCAAAAATATGTATCGGTGCAATGGTTACATTAATTGCGGTAATCAATATTTACAAGCATATTATTGTTCCGGTGGTTCTGAAAAAAGTTGTTACAGAAGCTGCACCTGATACAAAATTTAAAAAAGCATTACGTTATGGTTGCCTTGCCTTAGGCGGCGTTGTACACGGTGCATTTAACATCGGCGGCCCGCTTATTACCGTTTATACTATCGAAGCCGTTAAAGAAAAAGAAAAATTCCGTAACACAATGAACATGGTTTGGGTTGTTCTTAACACTTGGAACGCTTTCAGCCAATATCAAAACGGTGCTTGGAACGGCCAATTGTTTAGCTCACTTGCAATAGGTGCGCCTATGGCAGCTATCGGTTTCTTCCTTGGTATGGCATTCTTAAAGAAAATTAATCGTGAAACTTTCCTTCGTATTGTATACTGCGTATTGCTGTTCATCGGCGCAAATATGCTGATTACAAGCCTTTTGGATGTAATGAAATAATATAGATTTAATAAATTATGCTAAAGATATGCTAAAGAAAATTAATTAAGAGAAAAAGTCCCATCATACCGTTGGTTTATTATAAACCTTTAGTGGTTTAAGTTTAAGAAAGCTAAAATAAATTGCAATGCACCTACAACCCCAAGGAGTAATTGCAATTTATTTTGGTATATTTTAACTTAAACCACTATATTCACGTTACCTTTAATGATTAAAAATATTTGCAATATTATTAAACTAAGCTTATCATAAGGAGCAAATAAAAATGAATGATTTTAGATTTAAAATCCCTCAAAATATAGAATTTGGTATGGGAAGCTTAAATAAACTTCCGGAAATATTAAAAGAAAATAAATCAGACAATGTACTGTTGGTTTCCGACCGTGGCTTGGAAAGCATTGGCGTTGTAAAGAAAGTTCAAGATATTATTGAAGCCGGCGGAATTAAATGCACACCTTATCTTGATGTAATACCAAACCCCACCGTAGACAACGTAAACGCTGCAACTGCTGTTTATAAAGAATGTGGAGCATCAAGCATAGTAGCCCTTGGCGGCGGCAGTGCCATAGACGTGGCAAAAGCTATAGGTGTACTTGCTAATTACGGCGGAGATATAACCGAATACGAAGGAATGCATAAAGTCCCCGGGCCTATAGTACCCATGATTGCTATTCCCACAACTGCCGGAACAGGCAGTGAAGCCACAGCTTCATCTGTAATTACCGATGAATCAAGAAATTATAAACTCTCCGTATTCAGCTATGAAATTCTTCCCAAATATGCGATTTTAGACCCTGCATTAATAATGACAACACCTGCCTCAATTGCAGCCGCCTGTGCTGTTGATGCCTTAATTCATGCGATAGAAGCATATATCTCAAGAAATGCTTCTCCGTTTTCCGATGCTATGGCTGAAAAAGCAATGGAATTAATCGGTGGAAACATTCGTCGTTTTGTAGCTAACAGACAAGACGAAGAAGCCGCCTGTGCTATGATGGCAGGCAGTAACTTTGCGGGAATCGCTTTTGCTTGGGCAAGGCTTGGAAATGTACACGCTATGAGCCACCCGGTAAGCGCATATTTCCATGTTGCACACGGTGTAGCTAACTCCATCCTTCTTCCCGCAGTTATGGAATACAATGCACTGGCCGATAACGGACGTTATGAAGTAATCTATAATTATATAAGCCAAGGAAGCCATGTATCCGACGGATTTAAACCTGAGATGCTTGTGGAAGAAATCAAAAAACTCAATGCAGATTTGGGAATTCCCGAATCACTTTCAGAAGTAGGCGTAACGGAAGATATGATACCCACTATGGCAGAAGATGCCATGAAAAGCGGAAATATTCCGGCTAACCCAAGACAAACTAATGTTAATGATATTATTAAATTGTACAAACAGGCATTATAATACTGTCTGCTGTAGTTAAACTTTTGCGCTTATGCGGCGGTATATATAAATTCACTTTAAAAATAAAAACATCCCTAAATATTTGAGATGTTTTTATTTATCTGCAAGATTGACAAAAAAAAGACGAATTTGAGCAAAACCCCGGGTTTTACTCAAACTTCCAATTGCTGCTTAGTTTTTGCCTTGTTACTTTTTATTAGACTCGGTAGAAATTCCATTTGCACCAAAGTTGAAACATTCTAACGAACATGGAGAATAATATACAATGAATGAAAAACAACGTTTATTATACCTTCTATCAGGTCCGGCTATTTTTTTTGCCATAACTTTATTGCTTTCAAACTCTATAAGTATTGCTGCTGCCCAAGCTATAGCTACCTTGCTGTGGATGATTTTTTGGTGGATTACACGTCCCGTACATATGACGGTCACAGCGCTGATACCCATTGTTGTAAACGCTATCTTTAGTATTGTTCCTATGGAAAACGTGACGTCACAGTACTTTTCTGACAGTATCATTCTAATTTTTGCTTCATGCCTTCTTACCATACCTTGGAAATCAACGGGCTTGGATCGTCGTGTTGCCTTGAGGATACTGTCTGTTATCGGACCTACAATGAAGTCACAAGTAACGGTTTGGCTACTTTCCAGTATTATGTTTTCTATTATGCTGCCCAATGTTGCGGTTTGTGCGCTGTTTTGTCCCATTGCAATCGCAATGCTGAAAGCTGCAGGTTATGATGACATTAAAAAATGTGCGCCGGCTGTACCTATACTGCTTTCCATCGGTTGGGGTGTAGGTCTGGGTGGTGCAGGCTCTCCTCTTGGTGGTGCAATGAATGTTGTGGCGATTTCCTACATTGAGGAATACACCGGGTCAGAGTTTATGTATGTTGACTGGGTTATTAATATGGCACCTTTCTTCATCATTGTTGCAATTCTTGCGCTTTCATATATGTTATTTATGAGCAAAAAAATAGGGCCGATAAAAGGAACCAAGGAATACTTCAAAAAAAGCTACAACGAACTTGGCCCTATAAAACACGACGAAAAAGTTTGCGTTACGCTTTTTCTCCTTGCCTTAACAGGTGCCTTTGTACGTCCTCTGTTTGCTCATATTCTTCCGGCGCTTACCCCGGCTTATATATTCCTTATTCTGGGTTGTGTGGCCTTCATTTTTAATGTGTCCGGTAAAGGGCCTTTGCTTACTTGGGAGGCGGCTCAGGAGAACACAATTTGGGGAATGATGCTGCTTTTCGGCGGTGGACTTGCCCTCGGTAAGATTGTAAACGGGTCAGGAGCAAGCGAAAGCATTGCCAATGTAGTTTCGGGAATGACTATAGACGGCGGTATTCTTACTATAGTTATCATCGTAATTTTTGCCTGTATTATTTCTGAGGCAACAAACTCCACCGTATCGGCGGCCGTTACTATTCCCATAGTACTTTCGCTGACATCAAAGCTTGGTCTAAACGCCATGCCATACTGGTTTACTACCATAATGGCTTATAATGCAGAATTTTTGCTTCCTATAAGTGTGCGTGCCATACCGGTTTCTTATGGGTTGGATGCAAGTAAAATGTTAAAGCAAGGCCTACCGCTCCTATTTATTAGGATGATAGTTGTTATTATTCTTGGGTATGCGTTTGTAACGTTTTGGCCTAATTAAATAAAGTAATGCAAGCATTTTTGATAACTTTACAACTGCACAAAAAAAGCTAACCGGTTTATATGCCGGTTAGCTTTTTTATCGTCATAATTTGCATCTCATAACTCGAGACACATCTTGCAAGTTCTCACGTTGGTAAAAACGGGCTCCGTCAACATTATTATTTAAGACGGACAGTTCTATATAAGACAGCTTGCGATCTTTTGCCCATTGCCTTGCTTTATCAAGCAGTAATGCACCAATCCCTTTGCTACGGCAATCCGGCACTACAAACAAGTCAACAATCACCGCATAATTATACGGAACAAAGCAGGGAAACGGCGGTGTCTTTTCCTCGGTGATATGTATAAGACCTACCACAGTGTCATTTTCCACAGCAACAAACAACGCTTCTGTATGGTTGTCTATAACGGATTTGGCGTATTCACCTTTTTCGCTTGCCTGCCTATAGTAATCCGGCTGTTGGCCGGCATTATAGGAGAAAAATTGTTCATACAGAAGGCTGATTTGCTCAATATGGGCATAAGTAGCTGATAGTATTTGCATAAGTCCTCCCGGTTAAATCTGTATTTTTGAAGAATTGTGAGTATATTTGCATATGCTTAAAACCCTTGAAGAAAGCTTCATCTTTAACGATAGTTTTGCTCAAGGGTTTTTATTTTTGGCAGAGATAAATCATTCGCTTATTTCAACTTAAACACACTTAACAGATTATTAAGATTATCGCATTGGTTGGATAACTCTGCGGCTGATGTGGTATTATCCTCGGAAACCGCTGCTGTGTTACGCACTACGTGGGAGATACTTTCTATACCTTGGGTAACCTGTGAGGTAACCTCTACTTGAGCTTTTGATTGAGAGGAAATCTCGTGAATGATGGTCGAAACTTCATTAACGTTTTCAAGAATCTTTTGCAAAGCCTCGGAGGTATTTAAAGTAATTTCAGTACCTGCGTTAATTTTGCCTATGGTGCTTTGTATTAATTGGGATATTTCTTTTGCGGAGTTTTGGCTTCTTCCTGCCAAGCTTCTAACTTCTTCGGCAACAACGGCAAAGCCCTTGCCGTGTTGGCCGGCTCTGGCGGCTTCTACCGCTGCATTCAGTGCAAGAAGATTGGTTTGGAAGGCTATGTCTTCTATAACCTTGAGAATTTTTGCAATGTTGTCGGAGGAATTCTTTATTTCTTCCATAGAAGCCAACATATTGTGCATCTGTTTGTTGCTTTCAGCCGCATTTTCCGTTGATTTAAGGGAGAGTAAATCGGCCGTTTTAGAACTTTCGGCTATTTTTTCGGTTTGATTGTTTATGGTGTTAATGGATGCCGTCAGTTGTTCCACAGCGTTTGACTGTTCCATAGCACCGTGGGACAGGGAAATTCCCGATTGGGAAACGTGTTTTGCACCGAAATTGACCTTTTCTGTGGCGTCGATTATTTCTTTCAGTACGTTGTTTAAGGTATTGATTATTAGGTTTATAGAGTCCTTAATGGCTATAAAATCTCCTATATAATCACGGGTTATACCGTGTGAAAGGTCGTTATGAGAAATAGCGGACAGTATACCGGCTATTTCGTCTATATAAGAGGATAACTCGTTGATTGTATAATTCATGGAGGTTTTTATATTGTTGAAATCTCCCTTGTAATCACCGGCCATTTGAACCTTCATATTGCCCACTGCCATATGTTTTAACACTTGGGAAATTTCCTTTATGGGCACGGATAAGGCATCCATTACGGCATTTAATGCGGTAATTATTTTGTGCCAGTCGCCTTCCAAACCGTGGGTTTCGGCACGAACGGAAAGGTCGCCGTTTATTATGGCAGTTACAATAAGAGAAATTTCGTGATTAACCTTGTTAAGATTTCCACGAAGTTTTTCTATGGAGACATTTCCGGCGGCAAGTTTTCCGGGATAGTTTTTGACTGTTGCACTGAAATCTCCATTGGCAAAGCTGTCCAGAAGTTTTAGGATTTCAACGAAATTATCGGCATACATAAGCGTCATTTCGTTTAGACCTTGTGCTACTTCTTTATAGGCCCCTTCAAATAAGGTTTCGTCTATTTTATATTCGTATTCTCCGGCGGCGTGAGTAACGGACATACTGTGCATTTCGTTAATTACCGAGGAGAAAGTATTTACGACTTTGGCAAAATTATTATGAAGTCTGCCTAATTCGTCCTTAGAGTTTGAACTTAGGTTAATGTTTAAGTCGCCTTTTGCAAGGCTTATGGCTGCGGATTCAAGGTTTACTATGGGTTTTTCCACGGTTTTGATAACCAAGGCACGAATTATAAAGTATGAAGCCACCATTATCAAAAGAGAAATCACTGAGAACCATATTAATATTGCATTTGCAGGCGCTAAAATTTCGTTTACCGGTATTGCCACATATATTTTCCAGTCGGATTCCGGTACGGTTGCGGATAAAACGTAGCGGCTGTTACCGTCATAGTCGGTGATTAAAATGTTGCCGGAGTTAGCGGATAGACCGGATAATTTGGAATATTCGGGTATTTGAGACAATAAAGTAAAACCGTCTTTGGTAGGCAAATAGGCGTTGTTGGGATGAGTTATGATTTCGCCTTCTTTATTTGTCAAAAATATGTATCCGCCGCCGGGAACATGAAATTTGCTCATGGTGTCTACCACAGAGTCCAGAATTATATCTACGGCAAATACTGTGTCCAGTCCGTGGGTTTTACCCAAATACATTGAAGCTGTAATGACCATTTTACCCATTTCCGAATCAACATAAGGAGGTATATAAACAAGGTTTCCGTTAGCTGCCATTGCTTCTATATACCAAGGGCGTTTTGTGGCCTTCCAGTCCGGTTCGGGTACCCAGTTTGTACTGAAATAATAAGAATCGTCGCTGTAACCCAAATAAACATCAAACAAATCCTTATTGATGTTTAATTGAGCATAGCAAATGCTGTTTGCAATATCTTCGTTATCGGCAGTTTTTATGCTTGTTCCCACGTATTTAACCAAATTTCCCTTATCGGCGAACCATCTGTCTATTTGCTCCGAGGCATATTGAGCGAACAGTTGGGATTTTTCCAAGGATTCACTGATGATTATGTTACGAGAAATTAAGTAGCCCATGACAGTTAGCAAAATAATACCCATAAAACAAGCGGTCAGTACTCCCAAAGTTAATTTCGTTCTAATACTTTTCATTGAAAGGCTCCTCCACAGGCGACTTGTATTAATTGAAGTATAACATATTGTTTAAAGATTCCATATATATTTTTTTATATTATTCGGATAATTGCAGATACAATGTGCAAATTTGTATATTTTTTATTTTACGGTTGTATGTATTATAAAGTTTTTATATAATCATTATAATTACTGTTAAAAAAAATATTAATTATTTATAATACCCGGGAGGTATTTATGGAGAGACAATGTCCAAATTGTAATAATTCCGAATTAAGAGGGGAATTTTGCAATAAATGCGGAACAAAATTGCCGGAGATAAGCCATAAAAACACCGAGAAAAATACCGAGAAGAAAATGAAGAAAAGCACGCTTGTTTGGATATTAAGCGGTGCCGGGGTTTTATTGGTATCGGCAACGGTAGTGATAGTATTGCTCTTCTTTGCAAAGGGAAGCAATAATTCTCCCGTTGCAAAAACCGAACAAGAGCCTTCCACATCAACAGCACCTTCGCAGTCCCCAACCCCGAAGCCGTCAGCCGAACCCTCACAAGAGCCTTTGACGCCCATACAGCCTGAAATAATGCAGGTTGATACCTCTGAGTTCCCATCGATTCGTTTTTACATACAGGTTGCCGATGAAAACAACAAGACCATTGAAAACCTAAAGCCGGAAGATTTCGAGGTTTGGGAAACTGATATGTCGGGTCAAGCCCGTTCGGTAAAAATAGAAAAGTTAAATAAAATTGCCGAAACGGAAAATATCAGCATTAATATGGTTATGGATAAAAGCGACAGTATGTGGGATTATGACAAAATTTCTCAATCAAGATACGCCGCCACAACATTTTTGACACAGGTAGTTGCACCGAAAAAGGATTTTGTTGAATTAACCTTATTCGATGACTATGTTTCGGTGAGCAAAAATTTTACACAAGATTATGCAGGCATTACCGAAAATCTTTATTATCTTGAGCCCGGGGAAGCTACAGCATTGTACGACGCAATTTACACAGCCTTAATCAATACTTACGAGCGTAAAGGCTCTAAATTTGTAATAGTGTTTACAGACGGCATGAATAATGAAGGAAGTTGCACCTATGAGGATGTGGAAAACCTTGCAAAAGCCACAAGTATCCCTGTTTTTATAATAGGAATAGGCGAAGATTGCGACCATGCCACCATGATAAGATTGGCCGGTTCAACCGGAGGAGATTATTTCCGTGCAAGCGTGGATAATTTAGGTGAACAACTTGCGGGAATTTATAAAAAGGTTTATACAAACCAGCGAGACTTATATATTATGCAGTATAAATCAGAACACAGCCAAGACTTAAATACTTATCGTACCCTAAAAATTTCAGCCGCCGGCAACTCAGGCTATTCGGGAGAAATTATTAAGGAATTTATACCCGTAGCTAATATTAATGCTTCTTTTTCCGATAAATATAAGAGTAAGCAATTTATTTTTCCGCACAGTAACGTAACTGTTTTGACCCATTCTGACTTGCTAGGTTTAAGCCTTGCGGAACTAAGGATAGCAAGGAACGAGATATTTGCACGTTACGGCAGACAGTTTAAAGACCCTCTGTTAAACAAGTGGTTTTATTCCAAACAGTGGTATCAAAATATTCCGGTAAAATATTCTCCCGAAAACTTCGATAAATTCAAGTCTCCGCTGTCAAAAGAAGAGCAGGATAATGCCGTATTAATAAGCGAATACGAGCGTTATATTATTGATAATGAAAGAATTTTCCCTAACGGAAACAGCGGTTATCTTACGGAATACGACGTTTCTCTGACCAAACCCATTCTTCAAAAGGGACTGAACGAAATTTTAAATAATGCACAAAACAAAAACAATTTGAATAATTTTGAGCAAAGTAATATAAATTTAATTAACAACGCAATAAATCAAAGCGACTTATCATATTAGCGACGGAGTTGGTTAAAATTAAATATCTTTTAATTCTATTGTTATTATTTACGGTATCCTGCAATTTCAGACCCTTGGAGGAAAGCGGTAATCAGGTAAGCCCTGTAATGGAAATAGTAAGTGCAAATGATTTTGAACCGGCTGAACCGGAGGATATTACGGTTGATTCAAAGCCACGTTCTGCGGTGGGCAAAGAAATATCGGATGATGGGGACATTTCACCGGAGATTACACCCACTCCGGATTCGGATTTCTCGGAATATAAAAACGAACCGGTTGAGGATAATTCTACTGTGGCTAAGGTATCGGTTACGGCAGAAAAACCCTTGTTGGGTTTGGTTATAGGCATAGACCCCGGTCATCAACTAAAGGGCAATAACCATCCGGAGTTATCCTCACCAACCGGCGGAGAAAAAAAGAGCAAGGTTTCCTCCGGCACAACAGGGATTCAAACCGGCACGTCGGAATACAAAGTAAATTTGGAAATAGGCTTAATATTAAAACAGGCCTTGGAAAACCTGGGCGCAGAGGTAGTAATGACCAGAGAAACTAACGATGTGGACATCTCCAACAAGCAGAGAGCCGAATTAATGAACAAACAGAATGTCCGGCTTTGCATAAGATTGCATTGTAACGGCAGTTCTGATAAAACAGACCAAGGAGCCATGCTTCTTTTGCCCAAGGGTAATGACACAAAAAATATTCAGGACGAAAGCCAACTTGCCGGCGAAATTATTTTCCGTAACTTCTTGGCAACAACCCAAGCCAAGGACGCCGGGCTTCAATACAGAGAGGATTTGACAGGTTTTAACTGGTCTACCGTGCCGGTTTGTCTGTTGGAAATGGGCTTTATGAGTAACCCGGATGAGGATATGCTGTTGTCTGACCCGGCGTATCAACAAAAATGCGTTGAGGGTATAGCGAACGGTGTAAAAGAGTGGTATGGTGCCATAAATTAATAATCAAATAATATGCAGGCAGAAAAGCCGGCGAGTTATTTCTCTTATACTCACGGTTTTTCTGCTGTTTATTTTTTTGACATTATTATTGTAAAACCGCTTTTGCTATGTTATTATTTGTAAACAGAACATTTGTCAATACAAGGGTACTTTATTTGGTTACGGTATTTCTACATATAATAAAATTTGTCGAAAAGCCGGATTTAATGCATTAAAGTTATTGCAGAACAGTGTATGCCTACGTTATACTATAAAATATAAATCAGACGTATTGCTTGTTTACGGGCAATACCCACACGAAAGGAGAAGCTGCCGACAGTTATTAACCGGCAGCGTGACAAAATGGATTACGCACAAAAATCTCTGGAATTGCATTATCAATTGGCAGGAAAGTTGGAAGTTACACCCAGGGCAAAGGTGGATAACAAAGAAGCCTTGTCTCTTGCGTATACACCGGGTGTGGCAACGCCTTGTTTGGAAATCCAAAAAAATATAGATTTAAGCTACGATTTAACCCGCAGATGGAATACCGTTGCCGTAGTTACCGACGGAACAGCGGTTTTGGGCTTGGGTGATATAGGCCCGGAAGCGGCTATGCCCGTTATGGAAGGCAAATGTGTTTTATTTAAAGCCTTCGGCGATGTGGATGCCATTCCGCTTTGTATACGTTCAAAAGACACCGATGAAATAGTAAAAACCGTACAGCTTCTGGCCGGTTCTTTCGGTGGCGTTAACCTGGAGGATATTTCGGCACCACGTTGCTTTGAAATAGAACGTCAACTTAAAGCCACCTGCGATATTCCCATATTCCACGATGACCAGCACGGTACGGCGGTTGTGGTTTTGGCGGCAATGATAAATGCCTTGCGTATTAAAAAATGCGAATTACAGGATGTTTCCGTGGTTACCTTGGGTGCCGGTGCAGCGGGTATTGCAATTATCAAGCTTCTTAAAGCCATCGGTCTGAAAAAAGTAATAATGTGTGACAGACAGGGTGCAATTTATGAAGGCAGAGAAGGCTTAAACGAAGAAAAGGAAGAAATGGCTAAAATCTCCAATTATGACAAGCTGAAAGGCTCTCTGGCCGAGGTAATAAAAGGTGCGGATGTATTTATAGGCGTATCTTCACCGGATCAAGTAACACAGGATATGGTTCGCTCTATGGCGAAAGACCCCATATTATTCCCCATGAGCAATCCCATACCGGAAATATTGCCCGATTTGGCTAAAGAAGCCGGTGCGTTTATTATAGGAACCGGCCGTTCAGATTTCCCGAACCAAATCAACAACGTACTTGCCTTCCCGGGGATTTTCCGAGGAGCCTTGGACGTTCGTGCAAGCGATATAAACGACGTAATGAAAATTGCCGCCGCTTATGCCATAGCTTCATTGGTAAGCGATGAGGAACTTTGTCCCGAATATGTAATACCAAAGGCCTTTGACCCGAGAATTAAAGATGCGGTTGCCACGGCAGTTGCAAAAGCCGCCCGTGAATCCGGAGTTGCAAGAAAATAACAAATTTTCTTATAAATAAGACGAAGCCCGGTTGTGCAAGAATTATTAAAGCTTGACATTAATCCGTGCAAAATTAAGCTTTGCGACTTCCCGAAGGAGTAACCTTCGCCGGCTACTCCTTCGAAAAAATCATATAATAAGGAGGTAAAGAGTTGAACGAACAACTAAAAATTACTATTGAAAACCTAGAGAAAAACGGAATGACTACATATTATTGCGAATCCAAAAACGATGTGGTTCCCTTGTTGAAGACTTTAATCAAACCCGGAGATAAGGTCTCTTTGGGCGGCAGTGTGTCCTTGTTTGAATGCAACGTACCGGAACTGTTAAAAAACGGGGATTACAACTATATAGACAGATACCAAGAGAATTTAACCCCTGAAGACATAAAAAATATTTATGAGCAGGCTTATAGCTCTGATGTTTATCTTAGCAGCAGCAATGCTGTAACCGAAGACGGAGTGCTGTATAACGTGGACGGTATGTCCAACCGTGTATCTGCCATAGCCTACGGCCCCAATTCGGTAATAATGGTTGTGGGAATAAACAAATTGGTAAAAAATTTAGACGAAGCCGTTAATAGGGTAAAAACAATTTGCGCACCCAAAAACACAACAAGATTAAATATTGAATCCTATTGTAAAATTAAGGGACGTTGTGTCTCGCTGGAAAAAGAAAATCCCTCAATGACAGACGGTTGCAAAACCGATAAGAGGATTTGCTGCAACTACCTTATTTCCGCAAAACAACGTATTCCCGGAAGGATAAAAGTCATATTTGTCAACGAGAGCTTGGGCTATTAGTCCGGAGGTAGCAAATGAGTGAAATTTTAAGTGACCGTCAGCTGGCCATACTGAATTTTTTGAAAAGCGAAATACGAAAAAAAGGCTATCCGCCTTCTATAAGAGAAATTTGTGCAAATGTAGGCCCTTCGTCTACCTCTACGGTGCATTCACATCTTGTTGCCTTGGAACGTTTGGGTTACATAAGACGAGACCCGTCTAAAAATCGCTCTATCGAAATATTGGATAAAGACCCAACAACAGAAAGAGAGTTTATTCAAGTACCTGTACTGGGCACTGTTACCGCCGGTGCGCCTATACTTGCGGTTGAAAACATTGAAGAATCCTTTCCCATTCCGCTGGATTTTGTTAATAACGACACGGTTTTTATGCTGCGTATTAAAGGTGACAGCATGACCGGAGCCGGTATTTACAACCGAGATTTGGTTTTGGTTCGTCAGCAGAATTATGCGGAAAATAATGATATAGTTGTTGCCTTGTTGGATGACAGCGTTACCGTTAAGCGTTATTTTCAAGAGAAAAACTTCGTTAGGCTACAATCGGAAAACCCGGCTTTTACACCCATACTTTCACGAAATGTTACCATAGTGGGCAAAGTAATAGGGCTGTACAGAAAATTCTAAATCGCAACAAAAAAAGCCTATCAGGGCTTTTTTTGTTGCGGCTATAAAGACTCCAACTCATTTACGGGAGGTTTACAACCTTTCTCGTCACAAACATAAAACGTGGTTTTATCGTTTAACAACTTGTATTCTTCGGTAGGTTCAGGCAACAGTCTAAAAACCCAATCCGATTTTATCTTTATATTGTTAATGTCTTCCTTATCTTTTAGCACACAGACTATATCCTTTGTAGGTAACGTGGAAAGTATAAAAAAGCTGTTTCCTATGGGATAACTTATACTGCCCTCCATGAAGTTTTGCTGTTTTTCCGTAAGGTCGTATAATGCCTTGTCTTTTGTCAACTTATAAAGCCTTGACAGATTGTAATACATAAAAGAATTTCCGGAAGGTATGGCACCATCATAGGTTTCCTTGGGTTTGACTATTAGCTGTTCGTTATCGGTACCGTAAATGAAAAAGCCGCCTTTTTTGGTGTCAAAATAGTCTTTGATTACTTTTTTGTTCAACTCCAATGCACGGTTAAGATATTTTTCATTTAAACAGGCTTGGTAAAGCTGAATCAATGCAAAAATATAACAGGCATAATCATCCAGAAAACCTTTTACGGAACGCCGATTGTCTTTTGCACTGACATACAGGGTGTCTCCGTCCGCAAGGTAGGTTTCTATATATTCGGCCGCTTTTTCGGCCATACCCAAGTATTTTTGCTCTCCCAATATTCTGTAGCCATCGGCCAAGGCGGCTATCATCAAACCGTTCCAAGAGGTTAGAATTTTGTCGTCTTTATGCAGTTTATATCTGTTCAAGCGATACTCATACAATTTGGGTAAGTGTTTGTCAAATTCATCGGAAAATATGGTCTGTTTTATTAAATTGGGTATGCTTTTACCTTCAAAATTACCTTTTTGGGTAATGTCGAAATAGGCATTATATTTTTCGCCGGCATCTTTGCCTAAGATTTCTATGATTTCGTCAGGATCGAAAATGTAGTATTTTCCTTCTTCGCCTTCACTGTCTGCATCTTGAGCAGAATAAAATCCTCCGTCGGGATTAGTCAGTTCTTTTTGAACGTATTCCACGGTTTTTTCTGTAACCGATTTATACAGTTCATTGCCAGTAATTTCATAGGCTCGAAGATAAGCCATACACAACAGGGCGTTGTCATACAGCATTTTTTCAAAGTGAGGCGCCAACCAAAGTTTGTCTGTGGAATATCGTGAAAATCCGTAGCCTATATGGTCAAAAATACCGCCTTTGTACATTTGCTTTAAGGTTTTTTCCGCCATATTTAAGGCTGATTCGTTTGTAGTACGTTTAAAATACTCAAGTAAAAATATTAAATTATGAGGACAGGGAAATTTAGGCGCTTGTCCGAACCCACCATAAACTTTATCGAAACTTTTTTCGAACAGTTTGTATGCGTCTGTTACATAATTTTTGTTGGGTTTTCCTTTGCTGTCCTCAGTATTTAGCATTTTTAGAGCTTCGTCGGCACTGCTCAATATGTCTTCACGGCTGCTTTTCCATTTGTTTTTTATAATATTCAGTAGATGCATGAATTTTTGCCTCGGAAAATATGTTCCCACATAGAAAGGCTTTTGGTCTCCGGTCATAAAAATACTGGTAGGCCAACCGCCGCTACCGGTAAAGGCCAAACAAGCCCGCATATAAATACTGTCTACGTCCGGCCTTTCTTCTTTGTCTACCTTTATACAAACAAAATCCCGGTTTAAAATTTCAGCCACATGATCGTCTTCAAAACTTTCTCGTTCCATCACATGACACCAATGACAAGTGCTTAGGTAAGTCAGCTGTACCCGATAGACAGAAATACGGGCTTGTCCTCGTCTTTTGCTTTTGCAAAGGCTTCTTCGCTCCAGGGGAACCAATCCACCGGGTTATAAGCGTGTTGAAGCAAATAAGGGCTTGTTTCGTTTATCAATCTATTGGGTACTGATGATTTATTCATATGGGCATCACCTTCCTTTCGTTTTGGTGTATATTTATATTATCTCGTTAATCCTGCATACAATACGCTTTATTAAGATTTACCGTAACCGGGCGTGAGTGTATAAAAAAACCGTCTTTATGACGGTTTTGAGTTTTAGAGTTTACACCATTTCACTGAAAAGGTTTTTCATGGTGGGGTAAATCTTTTTAAAGTTATTGTATTTTTCTTCGTATTTAGCCACTAATTCCGGAGTGGGTTCTACTGTATCCACAACTTTTACAAGTTGTTTGGTGGCTGTTTCCACATCGGGGTATTCTCCACAGCCAACCGCAGCCAGAATAGCACCGCCCAAGGCAGGGCCTTCTTCGCTTTCGATTACGTCTACTTTCAGGTTAAGGACGTTAGCCATGATTTTTTTCCACAGGCTGCTCTTTGCACCGCCACCGCAGATTTTTGTACGGGAAATATTGATGCCAAGGCTTTTTGCTACTTCCAAGGAGTCACGCAAGCCGAAAGCAACACCTTCCAATACAGCCAAAACCATATCTTGTCGGGTGGTATCCATAGTCATGCCGGTAAAAGTTGCACGGGCTTTAGGATCATTGTGAGGTGAGCGTTCTCCCATAAGATAGGGAAGGAAATAAACGTTGTTTTCGCCCAATTTGGTAATTTTGGCCTGTTCTTCGTCGTATTTGTGTATATCAAGAATATCGTCCATCCACCATTTGTTGCAGGATGCGGCACTTAACATACAGCCCATTAAATGGTAGTTACCGTCAGCATGGGCAAAGGAATGTAGGGCGTTGTTTACGTCTACCCCAAAGTTTTTGCTGGAAATAAATATGGTTCCGGAGGTACCCAAGGAGATATTGCACATTCCGTCTCCAACTGTTCCGGTACCTACAGCGGCAGCGGCATTATCCCCGGCGCCGGCTATAACTTTTACGGAAGCCGGTATGCCCAATTCGGCAGCCAAAGCTTCTTTTACCGTTCCCACAACTTCATAGCTTTCGTAAAGTTTGGGCAATTGGCTTTCGGTGATACCACAAATCTCAGTCATTTCCTTGGACCAGCATTTATTTTTAACATCCATAAGGAGCATACCGGAAGCATCGGAATAGTCTGTACAGAAAGCACCGGAGAGTTTATATGCCAAATAATCTTTGGGAAGCATAATTTTACTGATACGAGCGAAATTTTCGGGTTCGTTGGCCTTAACCCAGAGAATTTTGGGAGCGGTAAAGCCGGCAAAGGCTATGTTTGCGGTATATTCCGAAAGTTTGGCCTTGCCTATTTCGTTGTTTAAGTAATCGGTTTCTTTAATGGTTCTGCCATCATTCCATAAGATGGCAGGTCTGATAACGTTATCGTTTTCATCAAGAATTACAAGGCCGTGCATTTGTCCGCCGAAACTGATACCGTTAATTTGGGATTTGTCACAGTCTTTGATTAATTCCTTAATCCCTTCTATGGATTTTTCGTACCAATCTTGGGGATTTTGCTCGGAATGGCCCGGATGAGGAAAGTATAAGGGGTATTCTTTAGATACTGTGTTTTTAATGTTGCCGGATTCGTCGGTTAAAAGTAATTTAACCGCTGACGTTCCCAAATCTATACCTATATACAGCATATTTTCACCTTTTCCTTTTAGAGGTTTATTGTTTCAAAAACTTGTTGAGGTTTCGTTGCAATAATTTCAGGGTGGTGTCTGCGTTTTTGTTTCCCTCGATTATTTTGCTTATTTCGTTGTCGGCTAGGGCCATGGCTTCTTGATATTTGGCGAATTTAGGGCGGTTTACACCTTTTTCTATAACCGTACTGAGCATTTTGCTGTCGATTACTATATCCCCTTCTTCCATGTACTCCTGAATAATGGTTTCCGCTTCCTTGGAATCGGTGACGCTTTTTAAAACGGAAGCACCTTGGGAATACCTGAATATATCCATTTGGACGGATTCGTCATAGGTAAGCTGCTTTAAAAATTCCCAGGCAAGTTTTTCTTGCTTGGTGTAACTGCTGATACCCATAAGCAGGGTGCTTACTTCTGAAATATTATCCCCGTTTTTTCCGGCAGGCATGGTTATGCAATCCCATTGAAAATTTGTATATTTCTTAATTTTATAGGGATAGGTTTTATAAGTGCGATAATCGGAAAATTGCAGGGGCATAAAGGCAACATTGCCCCTGTCGAAATCGCTTTGAGAAACCTTTTGGCCGCCTGTAAGGTCACTGATTTTTTTGGCAAAGCGTACGGAATCAACCACCGGTTCATCGGTAAAATAAGCCTTGGTGCCTTCTTCGTTAAACAATGTGGCGTTGTTGGTGTTTATGGCATTACGCCAGTCATAACCGTATGTAGCGAATTGGTCGGGAGTACCGTCGCCGTTTTTGTCCTTGGTTATTCTTGAACATATATTATATAAGTCATTCCACGTCCAATCAAGACCCGGAACGCTAATTCCTTCGTTTTTTAACAAGGTTTTGTTTACGAACATAAGAGTGGGCACGGTTTCGAAGGGTAGGGCGTATTGTGTACCCAGATATTTGCCGCTGTTAAAAGGGGTAGAAAAGAACTTGTCGGAGGAAAAGTCTTTGTCCCGTATCATAAGCTCGTCCAAGTCTTTCATTATTCCAAGAGAAGAAAATTTATCAAAATCCTCTGTCAACACCATAAAAACATCAGGCATTTCACCTTTTAGGATTTTTCTTGCCATCCATTCCGAGTATTCGTCCTTGGGTATGCCGCTGTAATATTGTATATTAACGTTTGGATATTTTGAGGTGAATTTTTCTATGGCGTTATCAATAATTACATAGCTGTTGGCATTTGCCACGTCCCAGTTACTGCCTACGAAAACACCCAGTTCAAGGGTGATATTATTGCTTGAAAAGGCAGCACGTATAGTAGAAAACAAAAATGCAGCAACTACTAAAACCCATAGATTTTTGGCGATTTTTTCTCTCATGAAATATACCTTCTTTTGGAGGTTTATTGAATCATTCTATTCTAACTGCATTTTGCTTACATTAGCCTGTACAGCCCAGATAGCAAGTTGGGTTCTGTCTCTTAGTTCCAGCTTGTTAAGTATGGTGGATAAATAGTTCCTGACGGTACCTTCGGAATACCTTAAAGTGTCGGCTATTTCCTTGTTGGAAGCACCGTATTCCACCTGTCTTATTATTTTCCATTCGGTTTTTGTAAGCTGTTCCACGCCTTTTTTTCCTACGGGTATGGTAAAATCCGCCTTGGCCATTTTAGAGAATAGGTCTATTACTTTTGTGGCTATGTCGGGGTTTATCATTGCTCTGCCGCTGTATACGGTGGCTATGGCATCGCAAAGCTCGTCCATGGATACACCTTTTAATAAATAACCGCTGGCACCGTATTTTAAGGCGCTGTATACATATTCGTCATCGTCGAAGGTTGTTAAAATAATAATCTTTATTTCCGGGTATTTTTCTTTTACTATTTTAGTGCATTGTACGCCGTCTATTTTCGGCATACGTATATCCATAAGTATTACATCGGGCTTTTTCTTTTGTATGTTTTCCAACACTTCTTCGCCGTTTGCCGCTACCCCGGTTACTTCTATATTTTCACGGCTGTTAAAAACTATTTCCAAACTTTGACGAATTAATTGTTGGTCATCTGCTATCATAACCTTAATCATATTTTTTCCCTCGCCTTATGGGTATTCTGGCATTTACCGTGAACCCGTCTGTGCCGTTGTATTCTACGGTACCACCCAGCATTTCTATACGCTCGGCTACGTGTTTTGTTCCGAATCCCGGTTTAATGTTTGGGCAACCCTTGCCGTTATCCTTAATATGCAAAAGGACTTCGGAATCTATCTCTTCCATGGTTATGCGAATTATTGTGGCTTCGCCGTGACGCATGGCGTTGGTTATGCTTTCTTGAATGACTCGGTAAATGGTTTTTTCCTCGTCATCGTCAAACATAAAATTATCTATACTGCAAGTAAAAAAGATATTTGTCTTGGTTAGGGAGTTAAACTCCTCTACCATTTTTATTATTGCATCCTTTAAATGAAGCCTTGCAAGCGAATCCGGCTTTAATTCGTTAACGGAACGCCTTACGTCCAATATACCCTGTCGGGCTACCTTTGCTATGACCTCAAGTTGGTCTTTGGTGGCTCTTGGGTATTTTTCTGCCATGGTAATACAGGCATCTATCCCGGTGGATATACCGGTTAGTATATGACCCAGAGTGTCGTGTATTTCCATAGCAAGGCGGTTACGCTCCTTGGTTTTGCCCATATTTTCACGCATTACGGCATAATCGTTTAATTGAACGTTTGCCTGCTGCAAATCCTGATTTGCCTTGCTGAGTTGTTCGTAGAGCTTGTTAACCTCAAAAATGGTTCCCTGTTGCTCTTTGATTACATAAAAACAGTAAGCTATAAACATTATAATGTTAAGCGAAATCAACACATTGTAAAAACCGGTTAAGTACTGCCTAGTAACCTCGCCGTAGCTAGCCATGTAATCCTTTAAAGAAAATAGGTTAACATTAATTGAAACCAGCTCATAATCCGCCATTAAAAATATGCCCAAGGCAAGAGCGGTTATCCAATATTGTCCTTTGTTGATTCTTGCGAAGGAAATAACATTGGCAAAAACAAAGAGCATAATACCGTTATAGTTAAAATTAAGCAAAAATAATATAAACAGACTGATGATAAAATCCACAGCAAAGCTTAAATACATAAGCTTAATATTTTTCTTGAAAAAACGGGTTTCCCTAAGTACAAAAGAAGCCACAAGTATCATCATCAACACTGCCGAAATTATCACCGGTATAAGAGGATTAATGGGCACGGTATCCACCCTGCCTATAAATTGCCTGGCCATATAATTTGCTACGATTTTTTCGGTGGTAATGTATATGAAAACGCTGACAAAAATAACCGCCGTCACGTTTAGCAAGAGCATTAAAATTTGTATGAGTTTGCTTGTTTTGCTTAACATACACATCACTGCCATTCGTCGATTTCAAATTTGTGTAGATTTTCTTTGGTAATTAAGGGTCCGGGGATTTGTATGTGCTTTTCGATCGGTTCACCGCTTAAATACAGATAAGCGGTTTCTGCCGCAATAGAGCCCAGAATTTTGGGGCTTTGGGCGGCTGTACCCTCTATTTCTCCGTCTTTTATCATGCTTTTAACGTCCGGCGAGCCATCTACACCGTAAATTAGTACGTTATCAGTCATGCGTTTTTGTTGCAAGGCTGCCAAAGCACCTAAGGCGGTAGGGTCATTGCCGCAGAATACCACATCAAATTCTATACGCATATTCAAGATACGGCTCATTACGTCCATGGATACTTCCAGCTCTGCTCTGCCGGATTGCCTGTATACTATCTCATATTGAGGGAATTCTTTGATACTGTCTTTGAAGCCACGCACTCTTTTTACTATGGCATCTGTTCCCGGGCTGTCTAACATAACTATTTTGGCAGAGGATTTTTTCTTCATCATATCTTCCGCACAAAGCACACCGGCGTTGTAGTTATCCGATTCTATGGCAGAAACTACATATTCATCTTCCGCAACCAAGGTATCTACGTTAATTACCACTACCCCGGCTTTTTGGCATTCCTCCAAGGCTACGGAGATTTTACCGCTGTCAACAGGGTTTAGGAAAATTACTTTTACGTTTTCTTTTATCATTTCACGAATTTGCCGTATTTGCCTGTCCGGATCTTGAACGGCGTCTCTTGTGATTAAAATATCGCCGTTCGCCTCTATTACTTCTTTTATGCTGTCGTTAAGAACACGAAAATACGGGTTGTTTAGGGTCATATAGGTTGCGCCGAAAACGGTGGGTGTTTGTTGAGAGGTGTTGCCGTTGGTTATTTCCAAGGTATCGAAAAAAATAAAACCCACCAAAAGTACCCCAATAATAATGGAAATACCCAAAATTAGCACTACCGTATTATTTTTTAAATATTTCTTTATTAAATCTGCTTTCACAGCCATCACCCGGTTGCCTTTTTAAGCGGATTTTAACATCAGTGTTGCTTAATGTCAATTCTGTGGCATAAATTGTAAGGATTAAAAAGAATATTAAGATTAGAACCTTAAGAGAGAAAATCTTTTTTTAGACGGTAAAAAAAGTTTTCTTCTCATACCAATTCCGTTTAAAACAGAAAATAATAAATGGAATCAGTAAAACTCCCTCTTTCAAAAAAAAACCGAAAATAAAACGGATATTCAGTTTTAGATTAGATGATTTACAATAATTACAAAATATCCGTATTTCCGGTAAAATATTATTATTTACCATAAAGGCGTATTGTATAGCTACAATACGCCTTTGCTGATTTCTAAACGGTATGTTTATACCGTATGAAGTTTATATTATTGTTTTTCGTCTGACATATAAACGTCAACCAAAACTTCGGGTTCGGGTTTTTCGCCTGTTTTCAAGAAGTTGTCAACGTATTCTACTGCGGTAGAACCAATGTAAACAAAGTCTTGAACAGCGGTTACGGCCATTTTATTTTGTTCGATTAAGTCGTATGCTTCTTTAGCACCGTCGAAACCGATGATTATGATGCCGTCTTCAAGTCTGCCTGCGTTTTCGATAGCACGAGCAACGCCTACAGCCATGGTATCGTTTTGAGCGAATACTACGTCAATTTTAGCATGTTTTGCAAGTAAGTCAGACATTGCAGCTTCTGCCGGAGCCATGGAGAAATCGCCTACAGCTGTATCAAGAATGGTGAATTTGCTGTCGCTGTTTTGAGCAGGGTCGATTACGCTTAAGAAACCGCCTCCACGTTCTCTTTGAGGAGCTGTACCGATGA
>CAYMOU010000042.1:0-22362 GCA_964392115.1 uncultured Defluviitaleaceae bacterium
AGAACCTATGCATCACTATGCCTGGACGATTTTACAAATTTAAAATTTCAAGAATATGCCTATAAACTTTTTGACTTTATGGAAGTAAGAAAGGTAATGAACAAGCTTGACAAAGGCATAGAGCCGTCAATTTCGGATATTAGCATTAACATAAAGAAGTTTATCTTTATATTTTACTTCGAGTGTAAGAAGTATATTACAAACGAGGGATAAAGCTACAAAAGACCTCTGCCCGTGTGTTTTCAATTGAAACGGAACCTAAGTCAAGGACAATATAAAAACCGGACAGCTAAAAGCTGATTTCTGAATTGAACAGGAGTCAGCTTTTTTAGATTCCGTTGATGCCTGTAGTTGTTACAGTAATCTATGTAGTTATGAATAAGTTGCCGGAGTTCTTCAAAGCTCGTTCAGGTTTCGAAATCAATCTCGTCTTTCATGTGTCTAAAAAATGACTCTCGGGGAGCATTATCCCGGCAGTTTCCACGTCCGGACATGGATTGCCCAAGCTTATATTTTTTAAGAAGTTTTTGATGTTTAGGACTCGTAAAATTAACTGATTGCATTTGCAGAAAGTAAGTTTTCCTTGCTATGCAAAAGCGGCATTCTAGCTTGTGCTGCCGGTTGATATGCGCCCTGCATACCGTAAAGCAGCACAGGTGTTACAATAAGCAGAGCAACCAAGTCCACATTACCAAGTAACAGAAGTAACCAAACAGCGAGATAATATACCCTATAGCAACAAGTATAAAATCCTTATGAAACAATATATATTGTACCATACTATGCCGCCTCCATTTTATTTACTTTTAGCATCAGCTCAATGAAAACTAAGAGTCCTATTGCAAGCAAAACACCCATGCCTATTAACCGGATACTGCTTGAATTCTGCGGAAAAAGCGACATCAAATTGCTAAAAGGTGCAACCAACAAAACAGAAGTAACCACCGTGGCAACAAGCGACTTCTTCCAAAAACCTACACGCATTGCCACAAGCCCTACAGATGCAGCAAGTAAACTGCACACCCCGGAAACCGACAACAAAGTTGGTAATAATGATGCGCCAAACTGCTCCGGCAAGATTTGGAATATGTTTGAGAAAAAGGCGAAGATACCAATAGCAATTATGTTGCTGATAAATGAAAAGCATGTTGTAAAACAAAACACCAAGCTGCATTTTGCAAATAAGATTTTCCTTCTGCTCTGGGGATAGGAAAATAAGAGTACAGCACGTTTGCCTGTGTATTCCTCAACAGTGAATTTTGTGTGCATTACAGCTGATAAAATGCCGAATGACATTGTAAACAGTATGGATATGAGTGAAATAAAATGGTTCCAATCGTTAAACATACTCATCTTAATATTCGGTGGCAGCACACCATCGACTTGGCTTTCAAGCTGTGGTGCAAAGCCAAACAAAAAGCAAAATCCCAAACCGAAAATGAAAATGCACACACTCGCCAAAAGATAGGTGTTTAGTTTGTTTTTTATAAGCTCCGGTTTAATAAGTTTTAACATGATTATCTTCCTCCACTCATTTTTGTAATAAGGTAATCTTCAAGACCCGTTTGGTGCGTGGCCTTCAGTTCACTCATATCCGCTTCAAGTATTAAGCTGCCTTTTTTAATAACAGCAATTCGTTCTGCCGTTTGCTCTACCTCGCTAAGAATATGACTTGACAGTAGAATTGCCATACCCTCTTTTTTGAGAGAGATAAATAACTCACGCATTTCTCTGATTGCCACAGGGTCAAGACCGTTTATAGGCTCGTCAAGCAGCAGAACCTTTGGTTTATGAATAAAGCTTCGAGCAATCCCCAATCGTTGGCGCATACCAAGGGAAAACTTTGATACAGGCTTTTTACCTACATGGCCAAGCCCTACACGGTCAAGGGTTTTACCGATATCAGCAGTTGCGCCCATGTATGATAGGTGAATGGATAAATTTTCAGCAGCTGTCAGATGCCCGTAAAAGGTTGGCACTTCGATTAAGATACCTATATTTCTCAGTACCGTATCCCTTTCATCCCAAGAATTTTTGCCAAGGACGAAAGCGCCGCCTTCAGTGGGCTTTAATAGTCCTGCGATGAGCTTTAACAGGGTGGTTTTACCTGCACCGTTTTCGCCAAGTATACCGTAAATTTCGCCCGGCTTTACATTTATTTCGGGTCGGTTTACTACCGTAATTCCATCAAATTCCTTGCACAGACCTCTAGTCTGTACTGCAAATTGCTTTTCCATATTGTCCTCCTAATTATATACCGCCGTTTGGTATGTATGTTGATAAAAATCAACTGCCACTTTGGTGGCAGTTGATTTTTAGTTATGTGGTATGTTCCCTAGGCGTGTAATCATTTCTATCATATAGTCATCGAATATGCTAACGCCCAAGCTGTCGGTTATTTGCTTAAAAAAGATGCATTTTCGCTGTAGATCAGATGCAGTTACGGCAAACACAAGTGGGTTAAGCCAAACATTCGCAAGAAGTGCAATAACCTCAGCCAGCTCTTTTGGGTGGTCTGTTTTTATGGACCCGTCGGCAATGCCTTCTTTTATAAACTCCTCGATAATATCGTGTGCTAAAACATTAATTGTCAAATCAATTTGTTTAGCCAATAATTGGGGATTGTTTATAAGGTTAGGCATTATTTTTGCTAGGGACTCTTGCCCCGGATTTTCGATACTGATTCTGAGCAGCTTTTTAAGTTTTTCCAGGCCGTTCAAAACTTTGTCATTTTTTATATCAAAGCAAACATTATGAACACCGCCGTACATTCTTTCGATTACAGCATCAAGTATTTCTTCCTTTGATTTAAAGTGGTGGTATATAGCACCCTTGCTTAAATCTCCTAATGCATTAATAATATCTTTAACAGTAGTTTTTTCGTAGCCCTTTTCCAAAAACAGTTCGGCGGAAACTTCTAGGATGCGCCCTATTGTAACCTCAGGGTATTTGTTTCTTGCCAAGGATTTTTACCTCCTGTTAATCATACATTCCGTTGGTATGTTTATATATTGCCATAATCACATTGCATTGTCAAGTGGAATTTTGCAGTAGCGAAAATTTTTTGTCAATTAAGCCGGTGCAACGATAGAATATCCAAAAGAAAGACTCACCTTTACGTATTACGGGAAAATCCTATATTCCAAATGCTGATAAAACTTATGGCCGTCTTTCAATAACCCTTGCATCACATATGCTCTTATAGTTTATCTTAAAAAAGTTTGGTTGCGGGGTTTATCATTGGCACAATCAGCGTAACGACAGCTTTCTCAGCTACCGGTATTAAATCCGCAAAATTGAGTAATGCAAGGGTAACGCTTGACGGTGTAAACGTGCCACTAGACCGTTCTTTAGTCGCCGTAACCATGGACAACGAAACAAATGCAAGTTTGTATATGCCGGTTAGAGAACTGTTAGAATACCCGGGCTATACCGTAAAATTGGATAGCACCAAAAACACGGTCAATTTGGGTATAGGCCTTCAATGGGCTAATAACAACAGGCACAACAACACCCATCAAATTATAGGTGACATAATTTATAATTCCAATACAAGCGGCAATGCCGTGTTAATTATTAACACAACAAATGCCTTTAATGTTGCGGAATCAGGTTCGTTCCAAGCGGACAATAACCAAACCTTGGTTTTGGAAATTACTTCTACTATCAAGGGTGGTGTGGTTGATTTATTTCTGTTTGACCCAAGCGGTAGAGAACAAAGAATTACTATCGGCAATACAACAACTACTGGGAAGATAGCGTTGGCAAAAGGGATTTGGCAATACAATTGTTCCGGAATGTTTAAAGACGGTGGCAGTATAAAAATTGTGGGCACAATAAGGTAAATAGATAAAAATCAATTTTTGAGTTTCTATTTTGTCGGAGAAATGTATACCGTAAAATTACCTCTCATTTTCTGCAATTAAAATGAGAGGTAATTCTGTTTTAGGTTATGTATAACAGAATTACAGGAGGTAGGGTATGGACCGGATCCTTAAGCTCAATCAAACAATCAACTATATAGAAGAAAATCTCACCGGCGAAATCAATGATATTGAAATTGAAAAGATTGTTGCATGTTCCTTTCAACAATTTCACCGTATGTTTTCCTATATGGCGAATGTTCCTCTAAATGAATACATACGCCGGCGTAAAGCGGCAGAAGCAGCGGCTGAATTACAGGCAACCGATGTAAAGGTAGTTGATATTGCCATAAAGTACGGATACAATTCACCAACTGCATTTACAAGAGCTTTTCAAAATTTTCATGGCATATCTCCATCTGCCGCAAAGGAAAGTGGCGCAATCTTTAAATCATATCCACCCATTGCCTTTAAGGTGTCTATCCGTGGAGAAGCAGAATATCCTATCATATAGAAAGCAAGAAGCAATTTCGTGTTTTGGGTGTATCAACCCCAATATCCGATGAGGTGGAAAACAATTTTGAAGTGGTTGAAGCTTCATGGGGCTTATCGAAAGCAAAAGGTACGCTTGAAAAGCTACAGGAGTTAAATGCCGCAAAAGGCACTGAGCTATATGGTGTCTGCATATGGTGCAGAGCCCACGGTGGCAAGTATTTTCTTGCAATAAAAAGCGAGGAAACCGCCATACCTTTTGACAGTTACTCTGTTACTGCCGCAACCTATGCTGTTTTTACAGGCTGTGGAAAGCTGCCCCAAGCGATGCAGGAACTTGAAAAACGCATTTTCACAAAATGGTTGCCTACTTCGTGTTACGAATACAGGACACTCCGGATATTGAGCTTTACAAAAACTTTGACCGGAAACACTCGGAATTTGAAATTTGGATCTCAATAATCAAAAAATGAAAGGGAGGATTATTCCGACATCTATCAGATCTCACCCTAAGCGAGAAAGGTCTTTTACAATTATGCAATTGATTTTTCCGGCTCTGATATCCTCCGGCATTTCGTTGAAGGCAGGTCTATCAAAATCTCGTCCACTTGCTTTGTCGTCCGCATAGAAATGCTCAAATCGAATATCCAATTGGTTTGTGCGTAGGATTCGATTATATTCTTCTGATTTGCGATTGAATCAGACATGTGATTGACTTTATTAACCGACAGACGGACATAGCCGACGGCTTTCGGATGATCGCATTTTTTTACTTAATTTTCCACAAGATTCTTTCTACTTTTACGTGCCAACATTGAGCACCCATCCTTAAATTATAAATGACTATGGCGGTTAACCATAGTCATTTTGATGGATTTGTTTAGATGGAAGATATACTATTTATATTTAGTAGGTTCTAAACCCTTATTACAAGGCCATCCGGGTATACCTGTCCCCAAATCTGCTTTCACGGTCTTAGTCACCCGTATGTCAAGCCCACGCTAAAATTTTCAAGGGTAATCTCATCGTTGATATTGTTCAGGAAGGGATTAGCATAAGATACGATTCTAACTATAAATAACATCAATCTGACCACATCCGAATGTAGTATTTCTACCAATATGAAGGATACAAGCCGCATTAAGCCAGGGTGTAAAGGGAGTGATGTCTCCTTCAAAAGTTATTGCACCTAATAATCCACTCATATCAATTTTTTCACTTTTTCGATTGGAATATCGACTGGCTTGGCTTAGATACAAACCGGATGATGTAGTTCTGATTTGGGATGCAACTCCCAATAACTCCTCTGCTTCTGCAAGATTAACATACCCACCATAACGTGTCACGATTTCGGTCACTCTTTTCGTAATGCTACGAATGACTGTTGAAAGATTAATATCTAGTAATAGTGCTCCTCCTCGCCGTATTCGCAAGGGTGTCAATAGATGTATGGTACAATGGGATACTTTTTCCCTTATGCCACCTAACAAAATCTCCGGCGTAGCTACATGCATATCAGAATAATTCTGTTGCCAAATTGGTCGAAGCTGTGCACTTTGAAAAATTTCCAGTAACTCAAACTGCTTTCTATCAGCCCCCAATCCAAACCTTTTTGTTTGAATAATGGCTTCAATAAAGTCCTTGGAATAATAAGTGGCATTTCCAAGGAGTATTACCTCAAAGCGCAGTTCATCTCCCGGTAGGTAGATGGAACGATACTTAGGTGGATTAATAAAATAGGGATTTACAATATCTTGTTTTCCGCCGCCTAATTGACGATTTTCAAAAATATAACGATAAGCCTCGGGATAAGGTGACAATGCCCATCCGAGGATTCCATGAAGTGTTGAACCAAGGAATGGAGGAAGTATTGTTGTTTCACAGCACTTTAGCCGTATTAACAACGGTAGAAAAGATAATGAAAAAGCTTGTTTGTGTGTATCCATACCATCCCTCTATTGTAAATTTATTTTAACAAGCCCATGCGGGAAATTAGATTTCTTATCAATATAGATTGCGCTCTGATAATCTTTCTCCTTAAAAATACCGCTTAAGGCAAGTCCCTTATATCCTCCAAGGTTTATGATATAAGTCCCTTCGTTCAATTCATTTGCCTGACATGTTAAGTCTTGAATGTTCTTTTTAAGCTGAATCAGCACTTTTTTACAATCATCCTTCATGTTTCCGGCATGCGATTCTAATACTTTGCCAATCTGATATTTAAATTGCTCCAGTTTGTCCATGGTGTTTTTTTGAGCCAAGGCAAAAAAATGGCAAGGGTTTTCTTCGCAGTATAAAACACCTGACAATCCTTCCTTACAGTATAGCATTTCTACTGCAACACTGGGAAAAAATTGATCAAACTCTATTTGTTGGCTACCAACCGATTTCTCGCCTTCCCGCGGGATATTCTGAATCTTATGTAAGTGTCGCAGCTGCAACATACAGCTCTCAACAGTAATATCGTCCATCATTATCTTAGTACCGGAACAAATCGCACCCTTAATTGAAGAACCCGGAATGTAATACTGTGTTTCATCAGGTTTATATTGGGGATATGTACCGTACTGATAAAAAGGATAGATAATTTTGATTTTATCCACATCAACATCATTGAAAGAAACAAGATCATCCTTTACAAATTCACCAATATCCCTATAAAACCCTTGGTGATCCCGTGGAGACAGAATTATCGGAGAAAGCGTTTCTAGGCGATACGCATATTCTTTAAATTTTATCATGGGGTTCACCTCCTATGGTTGCAAGTGGATATTGAAATGCATTGCCAAAAAAAATGGCTCTATCCTTATCAAATGGCGACGGAATAGACATACCAACCTCTTTTAAGCTATTTGTTGGACAAATCACGCTTCCTGCTTGAACAAAACTGATAAATTGCTTTGTGTAATCTTTTTCCCAACCGCCGGGCCGGTTGTATGGACGCCGCTCAGAGGTGAATAGTTTAAGTGTCGATTCTGTAAAACTGATTTCTTTTGGGAGAAGCATTCCCGTGTTTAAATACCGCATTGCTTTTTCCTGAACTAAGTCTGCGCTTGGTGTAATATTAATAATTGTAAATAGATTTAACCCTTGAGAAGTACGAGGACCGAGGATAAAGACTTTTTCGTTTTGTTTGGCAATATCCAGTGCATTCATCAGGTCCGCAGTTTCTTCACATTCATTAAATGACAGATAAAATCCAAATTGTGTCATAGGGATTCCTGTATTATACGCCTCCTGATCGGCGTTTTCCACCGTAACTATTGTAATCTCCGGTACAGAATAAAGATTTGGGTCAAGCCCCGGTAACTTATAGAATAGACTATCAATTGCTGCATGAATCTGCTGAGAAGGTTTTTCACACACGTATGGATACATTGTATCAGCTTTTGCTTGATCAGCTAACAACTTTGTGATCTGATCTTTTTTTAAGTACTGACGCTTTTTTATAGATTTATAAGTCTGTTTAGTGTTTTTAAAAGACATCTTATTAAACAAATATGTTTGTGGCGTAGGCAGATAGTTAAAGGGCAGCATATTGGATAGCGAAAAATAGATGCCGCCATCTTTAATCTTAGCAACAAATTCACTTGCTTTTTCAGCAGAAAGATGCTCTGCATATAGATAAATAAGTGCCCCAAATAGCTTTTGTGAATCGGGGAGTTGGGTAAGCCTGCCGGATAAACGCATATTAACATAATAGGACACCATGCTATTCACACCCCCGAACCATCTCTACTTTCACTTTACCATAACCACGGCTACCTGAATTACCAAGACGGTATATGCCTGAATTAAGCATCTGCACCGCCTGCTCAATCAATTCTTCAACAATTGCTAGATTAATTTGGAGTTTATTCATATTATAGTACATGATATCGCCGCAGAAAGTAACACCGGGGCGCACTGTTTTATATGTGCGTGGGTTTGCGGATACTTTTTGCTCTTGATTTGATTCGCTACAAGATATGGTATTTTTAGAATCAACAGAAAACAAAGCCTTTCGTTTCTCGCTGTCTTTTGGTTTGTTTTCTAAGGTGAAATCTCCAAAAATCAGCTTAGGCGTGTCATTAAAGCCCTGAATACCAAAAACATATTCAGCTGATGCCTTTTTAATTGCTTCTTGAAATCGTTCTTCCATTCGCTTAATTCGTTCTTGCTCTAAATTGTGCTTTCTTACATTTTCATAATTTTCTTTCTGAAGCTCCGACAGATATTTTACGTAGGCAGCCTTGATGTTGGTGGCATTCGTATTACAGCTAGACTCCATATCTCTCACAATGTTACGCAAGGCCCCCTTAAAGGAGGAAGCCGGAATGTAAGGATATCCCTCGTAATCTGTCACAGTATATAGGTCAACTCCGCTAATTTCAAAAGTGGTTGGAGTTCCGCCTATGAAAAGATTTGCCTGTGTTGTTATTCTTAAACTAATTTTTTCCATTCCCCTGCACCCCTTTTGATGTGGAATTACCATTACTTTTGTATGTGTTTTTATACAAAATTGCTTGTTCTTTGTACCGGTAAAATATTAACAGTGAATCAATATAATCGGTTGTCCATTTACCCGATAAAGAGGCAGCACCATAAAATCTTGTGGGATTAAAGGCCAGCCCAGGTGGTGGCTTCTGCTCTTTTTTTCGTTCCTTCTCAAGTGTTGCAATAGCCTCTTCGCTCCGATCATTGCAAGCGTAAATCATTGCAGCAGCTTTCTCTATGTTGATCTTATCCATGTTTTTCATCTTATAAAACAAAGAAGTTGAAATCTGAAGCGTACGATAAACTTTCTTTTTGTTATTGCCTTTCTTTAGAGAACATGACGGAGTATAATCAGCTTCCTTTACAAATATTTCCCGTAATTCTTCAGACTTAGCAAGATTTTGCTTATACAGATAACGTAAGGTTTTATTGAAAACAGCTGCTCGAATTCGCTTAATAACTTGACCATCGAATTTAATAATTTCTTTTTGCTGGACCTGCTCCGTTAGCTTAAATCTAGGGTCCGAAAACAAGACCAAAAGCCGTACATATAATTCAAGCCTTTGACGGTGATCCTTTTTGAAGCATAGCTTAAACTCCTTCTTACCTTCAATTTTAACAAGAATTTGCTTAATTAGCATTTCAAGTAGAAAGAGCTCCGATTCACGCAATTCTTTATTGGGGCTTTCCAAATATTTAGGCAACAAGTGATATAGCACTGCATTGCTGTACTTCACTTCATCACTGCAAATCGTAGGATCTGTAATCTTATTCAAAAGTCCATAGAAAAAGTGATGTGCTTCATAATTTTTTGCTACTGATGGATCATTTGCTTTGATGGAAGCAACATAATTTTTCAGTAATTTTACGCTATGTAAAAACTGATACCAGTTTGGTTGATCATCTTGGGTATTGTTGTCTTTTTTCGGTGTTTCATAAATATGAAATACATAGTTATTTATACACAGCTTGATGTACACGTTTTCTGCTACTGCTTTCTTTGCATGGTCATCCAATTGATACTGAACCCGTTCGTAGTAGTATCGAATAGGCTCGCGGTTAAATGTAAAATCTATGCCAATGCTCATAGTCAAAGGCGGTAAACTCTGTTGTTGCGTTGCCGGTTTCTTGCGCAGTTCCTCATTAACCTTATCGAGCATCGCTTTACAGATATTTACTCCGGCAACGAGTTTTGACATAGGTACAGCAAAGAATATGTCATCGCCGGCAACATATATGGGGTATAGTAAAAGGGTTTCATCTCTCTTCTGAAAAGCTGTTGTTTGTTTTGCCAACTCATCTAAGGAGATACACCGGTAGAGAGTCTTGCTTACGATGCTATAAGTCTCAAAATCTTGAATATTATTGAACAACACGCCCATGCCATCTAAGTCGGCTTTTATAACAGCGATGCGGAAATGGTTGTCATTATCTGCATCGCCCTTATTGAAGAGTTTATTGATATTTTCAGCGAACATTGGATAATCTTTGTTAATGCATTTATCATGGCTTAGTGATGAAATGGAATGAAAATTAAAAATAGTGTCCTTGTTGGCTTTAATTATTTTGTTAAGGCAATCGTATCTTTTTAAGCAAGCCTTTGCTTTTTTTAGGTCTGCAAGTTTGTCATTGCTTGAACTAAAATATGTATACTTTATCATTAACTGTCCGTTAAATTCAATATAGTATTCATTAAAAAGCTCATTAAGCCTTTCTTCAATTACATTTTTGTCAAGGGATGTAGAAAATACACACATCCCTGAGCATTTTAGTAATTCTTCATCAATGTGATTTGCAAACTTGCCGTTATTGCCCTCCAACCCTATTTTCACATGAAAATCCTCAGAAATAAGTTTAGAGGAGTAGATAATCGTTTTTAATGTGCTATCGTTTGCCTGCTTTTCCTGAATATGAGCGTGAATAACATCATAAATAAATGTCTGAACCTTGTCAAAAGCAATCGCCACAATATAATTTGCCATTATGCATTACCCTCCATTTTTATTAAACATTTCTGCATAAGCACGATGTGGAAATAACATAGGGTTGTTGATGAGCATAAGCAGTTGATTTAGCCGGAGGTTAAAGGTGAGTAATGATATGGAAGCGTTATCCTTATCATACACCTCATAACTATCTATACAAATTCCCTCTAAGGCCTTTTTTGCATTAGTTATAACGTCTTGATCCTTTTTTTCTAACTTTTTGAATTTTTCTTCATCCATATCATAAAGATTTAACTCGGTATACCAGTCACTTAAGTTTGATCGTGAGGGATTGACCCCAATTTGGATACTCTTTTCTTTCAAGGAAGCCAGCAGAGTAAAATCAAAGCGATTTTTCACGTCAGGGTCAACACTCTCTTTTACTGCACATAAAATCCGTATTGGTCTTGTGGACTTTTGAGTAGCAGCAGGGCCAATAGAAACCATATTTGCCAAACGAGCAATTGAATCATCTGCCGTTCTAAGGTTTTCAATGCTCTCGCACCAATCTAAAATTGTTTTTTTCATAAGTTTTTTACTCTTACATTCCACCACTGCTGCTACCGCTTCAATTGGTATAAACTTTAGTTTGCCGTAGCGAAATATGTATGGTGTGTAGGTTTCGTCCAACAGAACCAAATCTACCTCATGAGAAACACCATCTTTAGAATCGATGATAAAAGCGGATTGTTCGATGACAAACTTCTTGGGAACGACCATCTCAAAAATCTGCCGCCAAATATCCTCTCGTGCAGTGCCGACAGTGGTGCCATGCAGATCATGTCTCATATAGAGTTGTTCAACCATAGATTTTTCGATTTGCTTATAATTATTCCTTACATTCTTAAGTATTACCTGCTTTCGTTCTTTCGGTGTTTTGCTCACGGTGAATTCCTCCATTTCAAAATATAAGTGATCTGCCTTATAGTGGACGGTCATTTGCTATAGCAGCGCAAAAATGTCGAGAAGTCTTTGATGCCCAAACACCCTATGCCTTGCCGCCTGTTGACCATCTGTAATACACCAAGCTCAACCAAAGTGCTTATTGCCTGCTAAACGTCGTTGAATGACAATTCTAACTCCTTGGAAGCTGGCATAGTGACTGAAACAAGCTGTTTCTTGAAATAATTATATACTTGATGAACACTTTTGGCCGATAAGCCGGACGATGCTATTGTGTTTTCATCTTGTTTTACGATTTCCATATATCCCATAATCTGCGAAGCTGCTTGTTCGGCGGCAACAATTATCCCTCCGAAAAAAAACTTCACCCAAGATAGGTAATCACCATTATTTGTGTATTTGTCAGCAATTGAAAATATTCAGCCTTTTTCTTTGGCAAGTATTCTGACAAGCATAGGAAAGGGACCGCTTTGTATTGCGATGATAGAATCATCTGAATAACTATGTGTCCTACGATGACATTGTACTTTAAAACGGTAACTCATCGGGTCCCACGGATTTCTCCGGTGCTTTTTTTGGCTAAAACATTATTATCAACTATTCTTCTTTCTTCTGATATAGATGCGGCACCATTTATAGATTGTACAAATGGTAGGCCTTTGCCATCTATTTGAAGTGAATAGCTGCTTTCCTTACGAGCATTATCTTTAATTACCTCGCTGTCCGGTAAATAAAAGGACAACCCTTCTAAAATACCCAGTGCCTTGTGTACTGATGTTAATAGGACAGGGTCTATGGCTAAAAGGTCGTTATTGAACAGGGGACAAGGAGTGAATGTATAATACTGTGTCTGTGTTGGATTGATAGATTTATATAGCGAATATTAGCCCTTTTTTCAAACACCAAGAAATACCACCAATGTAGTACCAAAATATTACTTAATATCATATCATTTCCATAATAATAAATAAAGCACTATTTCGACATTATTTCACAAAATGTCAAAACAGTGCGATATTGGTTTTAGTGTTTGTATGGCATTTGGCATACAAATGCCGGTCTTTTGGTAACAGAAATAGATATTGCAACTTTAAGCAGCCGATTAGGTCATGCTGATAAGAACGTAACTCTTAATATGTATACCCATGTGATTAAATCCCAAGAAGCTAAGGCTGCAAACAAGATGGAGAAATTTTATCAAAGAATTGGTGCCGGTGATTGAAACGGCGATTTATTAACGCTATTACCGTAGTGTTTCGTCGCTTGTTGTAGTATGCATAGTAGCCAAAACGGTGTTTTGGTACAAAATAAAGAAACCTTGTATGCATAGAATATCCTATGAATACAAGGTTTCTTTGATGTTTAACCATCTAAAATCAGTACGGAGAACAAAGGTTAAAGTTAAATACACATTCAAGAAACAACTTGACTGCGGTAATTGTTCAATATTTATTCTGCCTACAAATAGGAATGAGACATCAATGGTTAGAGCATAAACTATTTCAAGATAATTAAAACCTGCTAGTTAAAAACACATGATCAAGGATAAATTATATAGTGCTTAGATTAATGCATAGAAATAATATTGACAGGGCAAAAATATGCGTGGTACAATAAATTGTACAAAAATATGTTCGTTAAAGGAGTTGATTTTGTGTTAGCTGTAAACTATTCGACCATACGTAACAATTTAAAGGACTATTGTGATAAAGTTACAGATGAAAACGAAACTGTTATTGTTACTCGCAAAGACGAGAAAAATGTGGTTATTATAAGTCTTGAAGAATACAATTCTATAATGAAAGCCGCCAAGAATGCAGTTTACCTTGACATGATTGATAGGTCTATAGCTCAGATTGAAAGTGGAAAGGTTGTTACCAAGTCTATAGCTGAATTGGAGGCTATGGAAAGTGAATGATATAACTTTTTCGCAAAATGCATGGGAAGATTATCTTTACTGGCAAATACAGGATAAAAAGACAATTAAGCGCATAAATGAACTACTAAAGGATATTCAAAGAAATGGTTTATCAAACGGTATTGGCAAACCAGAGCCTTTGAAATTTCGCAAGGCATGGAGCAGACGAATAGACCATTCTAATAGATTAGTCTATAATTTAGATAATCAACAAAATATTATTATTATTTCATGCCGTGGGCATTACGAAGATTAGTATAAATGCAAGAGTGTAAGAATCAACTTTAGGTTATTGCTGAAAATCAGAGTAAGGAACATTACTTCCCACTGAAGATTACCATAGTTGTATTTGCATTATATAATTATTTACACCAATATCATATTGGACTTCTTATTCATACTAATATGATGCAACACTTTTTATGAAATTAAAAATATCAATACGTAAAAAGAAAAAGGATTTTAGACTGCGTGAATCCTTTTTCTTTTTATTCAATAAATTACTTAATTTTTACATCCGTTTTTTTGACAAGTAACAGGAGTAGAAGTGGTTTCCCACTCTTCAGGATTGTCACTAATTTTAGCACCACAACCAGTATGGGTTCCGTTATCTACATGTACTTTTCCTTTTTCAAGAGTGTTGGTGTCGTTACCGATATACTTTATATTTGCCATTTTATTACCTACCTTCAACAGATTATATAACGTGATTGTGATATGTTAGGACATTGCCTCAAAGCAAATCCATTACGTCCAATTTAATTGAGCAAAATATGTGTTAGTCATTCATAATTAACTTATTATACCATAATAATGGTTGCAAGCACAAGTTTAAATAAAACACCCAATCGGAATATGCCACTGCGCTTGGACTATTTATGCAGATTCTATTACAACAACTATTATTTCGTACTATAAATGAAAATCACAGCTTGTGATACATGGGTGATATAACACTTGTTAAAGATTGATGAGAATTATGTAAGAACTGATTTGGTTGAAAAGAGATTTAGCTATAGGCTTATTAGTAAGGTAGTAAATATAAAAAAGAAAGCCTATCATTTAGATAAGCTTCCTTTGACGCTTTAAGTTGTAGGCTCACCTATGGCTGCCATTAACTATTTACGCCTTAATTTATTATTTATCTTTGTTCATATTATATGCAAAAAAGATATGACTGTCAACTAATAATTAAATTTCTTCTTTTTTATATTTTGAGCATACGTTCCTATACTCATCAGCTATTGTTTTATCACAATCGTAGCATTCATAGAAATCTGATTCAGTCATAATACCATTAGAAATAAATTTTTGCATATAATCTGTTGGCATAAATCCATCAAAAACAATTCCATTGCGTGTATATTTATAAAACACAATTTTTTTATCAAGATAATATTGTTTTAAAAAATAAGCAAGCTCATAACTCATAATTTTATATATTTTGGGAGTATCTCGAAGAAAAAAAGTTACTCCATAATCAGGAATAAGCTTGCTTTTTAGCTGGATATCAAGTTTTTTTACAGTAATATAATCATACAACTTTTCCCATATGATGTCCTTAAACTTATCAACAATAAGTCCATCAACACTTGTAGAAATAATATCTTCATACTTTACATGTTCATCAGCAAACATACTTATAGAATTGTTGTATTTGTCCCCTAAGGTAACAATCGTTACCTTACGTTTATTAAGACGAATAGTGTTTAAGAGTGGTGTCATATCCTTATCATTAGATACTATGATAAATTCATCTATATTATTATTTAAATACATGCAGTTTAAAACATCAATGGTAATTTGTAAATCAGCATAGTTTTTACTTTGATTTGCCGTATGTATTGTCTCTACACCGTAAGATTGCAATATTGACTGATGATGTGAGCGATATAAGTCGTCATTATCAAAATTACAATATACAGCCATCTTTACAATTCTTTGATTTTTATTTTTAGCCCACATTCGCATTTTTTCGAAAAAACCTTGTCTTAGTGTATTTGTACTATGTTCAAGAATGTTAATGTGAACATTTTCATAATCTATGAATACTGCAACATTAACTGATGTGCTTTCAGACATTTCACCAACCACCTTATTATATTGTAAAAAGATTCTTAAAAGCCCGCCGCAGGTGCCCACGACGACACGTTTGCAACCCGAAGGGATGAAACTGTCAGAGTGGGTTCATATACTTCGAAAAAGTATATGAAGGCATACACTTGCCCATCATTTTACCCACACTTAGACTAATCTAAAAAACTCCGTACACCCATTGACTTTTGTTCCCCAATAATATACACTACTTATGGGGCACATAAGTGAGGAGGTGTTTCGACTGCCACCAACTAAGAAGATGGGGCGACCAACTGATAATCCCAAACGCCATGAAATAAAAGCACGTATCGATGATGAAACTTATAAAATCCTCAGCAAATATTGTGAGGAAAAAGGAAAGTCAAAAGCTGAGGGCGTTCGTGATGGGATTAACAAGTTAAAGTCCGACATCACAAAAAAATAAAGGAAGCGGCGTAAGTGTCGTCAAACAGTCCGCCACTTCCAATCCGGCAACTACCAAAAGGTAATAGTGGCGTAAATATTATACCATGCGTCAACCATTCCTTCAAGGTAGTTGTTAATAAAAGCAGTAAAAATTATCGAAAGGAATGGTATTATGCAATCTGTTTTAGAACAATTTGCTCATGGCAACATAAGCCCTGAACCACGCTACTTCAAGAAAGATTCACATTTTGGCAAAACCATGCAAGAGTTATCTGATATAGAAGAAAAATTAATTGAAACACTGTCAGACGAACAGAAAACTTTGCTAACAAACTTTACAAATACTCAAATGAAATTAAACAGCTTAACTAGCGTTGACAAGTTTATATACGGCTATCGTCTAGGCGTACTTATGACTATGGAAGTTTTTAACGGTCAGGATGATTTATTCGTAGGAAGCGAGGGTATGAAGTGAAATCTATCCTTAATGAATTATACTATGGACGTATTGTTCCGTGGGAACGTGGCATACCCAAAACCCCTGAATACAAAGAAGCAAATAAAGACATAAATAAGGAAAAAGCATTTTTCAAGCAAATTCTTTCTGAGGAAGAATACAAACGCCTTGAAGTATTGGAAAACATGTATACAAATACTTCTGACATTGAATCTGCTGATGCTTTTTCCTATGGTTTCCGATTAGGGCTACTTATTATGATTGATGTTTTTAGTACAGAAAAACCTTGTGTTACAGAATAACCATACCAATAAAAGGAGCGGCGAAAGCCGTTCTTTTTATTTCCTTGCGGCAACCTTCTTAAATTTCTCAGAACGTGAAAGTGACTTTAACAAAATATCTATCTCCTCGTTAGATAGCTTATTTAAGTTTAATTGAAGCTGCCTTGCAAGTAGCAACATTTTAGCCCGTTCAGGAAATTCTTTATGCTTAATATATAAATCTATATCGTTTTTCATTTGGTTTATGATGTTGTTTTGTTCTTCTGGTAAAGCATCTTTTTTATGGGCTTCAAACAAACTTTTCAAAATGCTATTAAACCTCTCGGAAATACGGTAACGTAAATAATCGTCCTCATTTATAACACTCTCCTTTAAAAATGTTATGATAGTATCATTTTCCGAACCTGAGCAGTTATCCTTAATTGTTTCCTCAGCTAGTTTGTACATAGCGTTCATGTTCTTAATTTGAGGAATAACTTTTTGGTCTATGTAAACCTCGATAGCATTTAAAAGCTGTTGAAATTCTTTGTGAGTAAGCAACTCGCTTATAAGCCGATTGTTTAAATTACCATTTTTCAGCACACGGATAGCTTCGTCAGATAGCCTCAATGTATCAACTTCAATATTTCTATGCTGTCTGTTATCAGTAACACCGAATAGATAATCAGTTGAAACATTTTAAAACTTGGCAAGCACAGCAACATCTTGATAACCTACACGAACATCATCTTCACCCTCCATACGTTGAAGCGTGGACAGCGGAATGCCTGTTCCGTTTGAAACATCTGCAAGCTTCAGTTTTCGTTCATCTCGCAAATCTCTAAGTTTCTCTTTTAATGTTAATCTTGTGTTCATTATAAGCACCACCTTAAATTAATCCTAATGTCTACTAATTTTACTATATAACTACATTATTTGAAAGTAGTTGGATAATATTTGACAACTGCTTTTTTCATATTTGGGAAAAATCCGTTTTTTAGGTCTCATTCCCAGATTTGAGATATACCGCACGACATTAAAAAGAATGCTAAAGTATTAACAGAAGCTTCTATTAACTGAACTATACCAGAAAAGAAAGGACGTATTATATGAAATCAAAGGAATACTCAACCAATATTAAGCTGCTTACTATTCGTGAAGCTGAAACACTTGTTGAAGGATTAACAGAATACCGTATTCGGCAGATGTGTTTGTCTGGAGAATTGCCTTGTATTAAGGCAGGGCAGAAGCACCTTATCAATGAACAAGCCTTGATAGATTATGTAACAAAACCGCAAAATCAGCATAAGGAGGAAACTACAAATGAATGATAACCAAATGCAAAGAACCACACAAGAAAGCCAAAATCCAAGTGAAAAGCCAAAAGTTTTCAGCACTTTAGATGGCAACATATTAATGGAACAGATATATGAGCCATTGCAGTTTTGCGTAGAAAAAATATTACCTTTTGGTTTATTTATTTTTGCTGGCAGCCCCAAAGTCGGAAAATCGTGGTTGTCATTAAATTTATGCCAAGTAGTAGCAACAGGCGGTAACTTGTGGGACTTTAGTAGCATACAAGGTGATGTCCTATACCTTGCTTTAGAGGATAGATACAGGCGGTTACAAGAAAGGTTGAAAAAAATAGAAGCAGAAAAAAGCGACCTTTCTCGCCTTTATTTAACTACGGCTGCTTTTGGGATTCAAGATGGATTAATTGAGCAGATTAATAATTTTATGAAAGACCATGCAGAAACAAGACTTATTGTTATTGACACGTTGGAGCATATTCGGAACAATGGCTATGACAAAAATATGTACTCGTATGACTACCGTGATATGAATAGGCTTCGTGAAGTTACAAATAAATATGATTTGACACTGCTGCTAATTCACCATACACGAAAAATGTATGATTCCGACCCAATTAACACAATTTCAGGAAGTACAGGTTTAGTAGGTGCAGTTGATGGAGTTTGGGTGCTTGAAAAAGATAAGCGAACAGATACAGAAGGAAAACTTACCATTTCAAACAGAGATACCAAGGAGTTTTGTTTTAAATTGGCGTTTGACACTGATAAATGTTTATGGTTGCTAACCGATAAAGATGGTTCAAATAGCAAAGAACCTGATAATTTATGCCCCATTATTAATGATTTTCTAACTGATTGTTGGAAAGGTTCAGCAACTGAACTTTGCAATGCTTTAAAAAAGAAAGATGAATCATTTGACTATACACCGTTGAGTATTTCAAAAGAATTAAAGAATAAAGAAGCTATACTCATGAAGAAATATGGCATTTCTGTAAGTTTTGAACGTAAACGTGACAAAAGAACAGTTTATCTTATTCGCAATAATATAGCTGAATAACCTGTAAATTAGGCATTGTGACAGATGACGGAATAACTATGGTGTACCCTTTAGATTTAGTCGTCACTAAGTGACAGTAAATTAATTATGGGGGTGTGCATATTTTAACCGTCACATGTCACAAGTCCGTTGTAATGGGGGTGGATTAGTGCCTAAAATAGATAAATGTGTAGTCCGTAACGAAGCATATAGGTGTAAGGAGTTTAATATACGAGAACGTCACAACGAGCGTAAAAATGAACATTATGGTAACGGAGATATTATTCCTGAGAGAGCACATTTAAACTTTCATTTCAAACATTGTGAGGGTACATACGAGCAACAATTTAATTCAATGCTTGAATCTGGTGAAATCAGTACAAGAGGGCTTCAAGAGAACGCTAAAGTGTTTGATGAAATGGTGTTTGACGTAAATAGTGCTTACTTCGAGCGAAACGGTGGATATGAGTATGCTAAACAATTTTTTGAGGAAGCTTTTCGCCTTGCGATTAAAGAAATTGGTGGTGAACAATATGTTTTATCCGCTGTAATGCACGCTGATGAGAAAAACAAGGCTCTCTCGGAAGAAATGGGGCGTGATATTTACCATTATCATCTTCACGTTGTCTATATACCAGTTGTTGAAAAAGAAGTTAAATGGACAAAACGCTGTAAAGACCCTGCACTTGTTGGCACTACAAAAGAGGTTATTAGACAAGTTAGCCATAGCAAAAAGTGGCCTAAACTTAAACAAGTAGATGAGCATGGTGAACCTATTTGCAATAAAAATGGAAAATCCGTTCTTGTAAACTCATATTCTTTGCTCCAAGACCACTTTTATGAACATATGAAAACCGCAGGGTATAACGGCTTTGAGCGTGGGGAACGTGGTAGTACTGCAGAGCATTTGAGCGTGCTTGACTATAAAATTCAACAGGATAAACAGAGAGCCTATCAACTAAGCAATTTTGTAGCAAATCAGGAAGAACAAGCCAATAAATTGAGTAATATTGTATCTGAAAAGCAAAAACAAGCAGGTTCACTTGAAAAAAGTATAGATAAAAAAGAACAACAGCTTGTTGGATTAGAAAAGAAAATAACCATTGTCAAACAAACAGTAGTAGATGTGCAGGATATTGACAAAATGGCTAGCATCTCGGGGCTATTACAGGACAAAGTACAGCTATCACTTAATGACTGGAAAAAAGTATCAGATTACGCTAAAGAAGGCATAACGTCACGCACAATAATAGCAGATTTGAAAAAACGTTTAGTCGATGCTCAAAAGCAAGTAAATGAATTTAAAAGCAAGCAAGGCGGTATTACCGAACAAATGCGACTTTTACAGGAAACAAGTGCTTATCGTGAAGCAAAAAAGCTTTATCCGAAAGAAGTAGATGCTTTTATAGCTGGCATCTTAAAAAATGAACACTCTCAAAAAAACTTGGACTTGAAAGCACAGCATTATAGTTTGAAACGAGGTGATGTTTTATAAGATACGAAAGCATAATGGTTGAACAGGTAAGGAATACGGATATTCTTTACTTTTTAAAACAGCACTTAGGATTTAGTTTTATTATGAAAGGAAATGAATATCGCTGTAAGGAACATTCGAGTTTATCAGTTAGGAGCGACCGATTAACATGGTATTGGCATAGTAAAGGTATAGGCGGATATGGAGCTTTGGATTTCCTTATGAAAGTTGAGGGGGTAGGCTTTTGTGAGGCAATGGGATATTTAACAAATATTGACCGTAAACAACCCCAGAATCTAAATGATAATGATATAAAAACTCTTAAAAGCCTTGTTATGCCAGAAAAATCCAAGTTACTATTCAAAAGATTGTATGCCTATCTAAATAAAACACATGGTATAGATTCAAACATAATAACTACGCTTATTCAGGAAAAAAAGCTATATGAGGATACAAGAGGTAACATTGTTTTCATTGGCTATGATGAGCATAACACTCCTAAATTTGCTTGCTTGCGTGGTACATACACAGACAACTCATTTCGTATGGATTGCACTGGAAGTGATAAGCAGTATGGTTTTGCTATGAACCATTCAAATAAAGGTAGGTTGTATATTTTTGAAGCACCTATAGATTGTATGTCCCATGCAACACTTGAAAACCTTATAACTGATGACAAAAATGCTTGGCTAAACGATAACCGACTATCTCTCGGTGGAACATCTGATTTAGCATTGGGCAAATACTTAGAATTTAACGAATCTGTAACTGAACTCATATTCTGCCTAGACAACGATAAATTTGGGCGTGAAGCCTCTGTAAAGATGGCTCGGAAATACAGCGATTTAGGATATTATACCCGTTTAGAACTACCTAAAAATAAAGATTATAATGAAGATTTACTGGAATATAGGGCAAAATCAGATGAATTAATTGCCCCTGCAAGAAAACTCCTAAGAGTGTACTAAAAATATAAGCCAGAAAGTGAGGTCATACATATGGCAAATACAAGCCCATTAAGCTGCACTGAATTAGAGCGAAGCTTAAACGACAGCGATACAGTTAAGGCAGTTTATAAAGTGGGATACACCACATTTATAGTTACAAGTATATTCGGCAGTAAAAGCATTTCTGAGTTACTTCATGGAACGATCATGACTAAAATAAATTCAAAGGAACTGCACTTAATAGCATGATAGCTATTTATACTTGTTCTCCCTTGTGCTATAATGAGGGAGAACAATATATCCGCAGTCATGCTGTTTTGTGATTTTAGGAGGAATTTTATGAAATTATAAAATAACTATGACGTTGGAATTTACTGTCGTTTGTCACGAGATGACAACAACGGTAATCTTGAAAGTATGAGCATTGCTAATCAGCGAAATATGCTTACTGATTATGTAAGGGAAAAAGGTTGGAACCTTCGGGATTGCTACATTGATGACGGTTTTTCTGGAACAAATTTTGAACGTCCGGAATTTAAGCGTATGATACGTGATGTTGAACTAGGAAAGATTGACTGTATTGTAACTAAAGACCTTTCAAGGTTGGGTCGCAATTATGTTCAAACAGGCTATTATACTGATGAATACTTTGTTGAGCATGGTATAAGGTTTATTGCAATTAACGACAGCATAGACACTCTACAGGATAATAACGACATAGCTGCTTTTCATCATG
>CAYMOU010000043.1:0-21880 GCA_964392115.1 uncultured Defluviitaleaceae bacterium
ATTATGCGTACACCTCCTGTATTTTATTCACAGCTTCACGGGTAACCAGGAATGTATCGTATTTTAAGATGTCGTATACATTAATGGTGTTTACGCCGGCTGTTTTAACGTTGGGGATGTTTCGTGCGGAAAGAACGATGTTTTGATCGGAACCTTCGATAACGATTAAAGCTTTGTTAAGCTTGAAGCTATCCAACACTTTAGCCATTTCTTTGGTTTTAACCGCTTCTAACTTCAGTTCGTCCAGAACGATGAATTTTTTATCGGAAACCCTTGAAGAAAGGGCACACTTTAACGCCAATCTTTTTACTTTTTTGTTGATTTTGAAGGAATAATCTCTTGGTTTGGGAGCGAAGATCACGCCGCCGCCTTTCCAGTGGGGTGCTCTGATGGAGCCTTGTCTTGCACGGCCGGTACCTTTTTGACGCCAGGGTTTTCTGCCGCCTCCGCGTACTTCCGCACGAGTTTTGGCTGATTGAGTGCCTTGTCTTTGGTTTGCAAGATATTGAACAACAGCCATGTGAACAACGGGTTCGTTAGCTTCCACACCGAAGATATTGTCGGAAATTTCCATGTTTCCAACAACTTCTGCCTTCATATTATATACATCTACATTAGCCATTTAGCTGCCTCCTTTCCTTATGATTTAACGCTGTCTTTGATTACCAATACCGTTCCTTTGGGGCCCGGCACGGCACCGCGAATCAGCAACAGATTTTTATCGGAGTCTGCACGAACAACCAGTAAGTTTTGAACGGTTACTTGCTCACTACCCATATGACCGGGCATGTTTTTGTTTTTCTTAACTTTACCGGGAGTTGTACCGGAGCTTAAAGAACCAACGCCTCTGTGGTATTTGGAACCGTGAGACATGGGACCTCTGCTTTGTCCGTGGCGTTTAATGGAACCTTGGAACCCTTTACCTTTAGAAATACCGGTAACGTCTACTCTGTCACCTTCGGCAAAAACGTCGGCTTTGATTTCGTCTCCGATTTCAAGACCTTCGATAGATTCAAGGCGGAATTCTTTGAGTACTTTTTTGGGAGCTACTCCCACTTTATCAAAGTGTCCTTTAAGAGGTTTGGTTACGTGTTTGAGTTTCACGTCGCCAAAGCCTACTTGAACGGCATTATATCCGTCGTTTTCTTCTGTCTTTTTTTGTACGACTACGCATGGGCCTGCTTCCAGTACAGTAACCGGTACAAGGTTACCGTCTTTGGCAAATATTTGTGTCATACCGATTTTTTTGGCGATAATTGCCTTTTTCAATACTTGCACCTCCAATATCTGATTACTAAGCTTTTACATTTGGCGGTCGATTAAATTAAATAAACGACACAAACTCAGGTTTGGATTGGATTTCAGAAATCAAAATCCTTACATTATTTTCAGTGTTATATCAACACCGTCCGGTAAATCAAGTCTTGTTAAGGCATCGGCGGTTTTAGGTGTGGGCATTAAGATGTCTATAAGTCTTTTGTGAGTTTTCATTTCGAATTGCTCTCTGGAGTCTTTGTACTTATGAACCGCTCTGAGAATGGTTACCAACTCACGCTTTGTGGGCAACGGAATGGGCCCTGAGACCTTTGCTCCGGTTTTCTTTGCCGTTTCGATAATCTGAACAACAGATTGGTCAATCAGCTTATGATCGTAAGCTTTAAGGCTGATTCTGATTTTTTGGCTTGCCACAGACGTCTCCTCCTTTTCAACGGTTTAAACGTTTCAATTTCAACCGATAAATTTACATTCACTACACAGAACTTACTACTTACCCGTGTGTGTCTTAAACATGTGTTAAAAAAAATTTCGTGCTTTGTGTTACATCCTAAATGCTCTTGCCGTTACAAAATTTTAAACCGAACGAATATTTTAAACGGAAATCTTATTAAAACAAAACTACCGTTTAAAATCAAGATCCCACCTATACGGTTTTAACATCAGTTCCGAAAAACAAAACAAATCAAGGTTCTTGCGAACCCGAATTATAATAGAAAAGCGGAAATCCGGTATTAAAACAGTATCATACATCCTACTTTGCAGAAATACAGAGCAAAATGTATAGCTTTGCAAAAGCTGTCACAACGTACGTGATTATATCATAGTTTTTTTTGCCATGCAAGCGTTATTTTATCAAAATATACTGTTTTTTAAAAATTTCCTATCGCAACCGCCAATAAAATATTGTATAATGAAGAAGATATTGCATGGCATTGATTTTTTTGTTATTCTTGAGGAATTATTCAAGGTCTAAAAAGCTTATACGGTGGCGTTTTAGGTTCTTTTTGTAAAGGCAGTGTAAAATTAGGTCGAAACAATTGAAACATTAATAAAACTGTGTTGTAATTAACGTGAGTTCGACGGAGTCAAACAATTTGCGCAGCAAATTAAATTCCGTAGGAATTTTCACGTTTGAGTGCGTTTTTGCATGGTTTTTATGCTAAAACCGGCGAATATCAGATAGTTCGATGAAATTTTAATTTCATTGAACTCACATTAATTAAGTATTCCCAAAATTTATATAAAAGGAGCAGGCTAATGAAAAAAATTGCAAGTTTTCAAGTTAATCACATTAACTTATTGCCCGGGGTATATGTTTCCCGTAGGGATTATTTAAGCCAAGATGTATTGACTACCTTTGATTTGAGATTTACCGAGCCTAATAAGGAGCCGGTTTTGGATATACCCGCTATTCACGCCATAGAGCATTTGTGTGCCACTTTTTTAAGAAACAACCCCGAATGGGATAAAAAAATTATTTACTTTGGGCCTATGGGTTGCAGAACCGGGTTTTATTTAATATTGGTAGGAGAGCTTGAACCGGCGGATATTTTGGATTTGTTAAAACAAACTCTGGAATTCGTTGTTTCATTCGAAGGTGAAATACCCGGGGCCTCTCCTCGTGATTGCGGAAATTACCTGGAATTAAGTTTACCAATGGCTAAATACTATTGCAAGAGGTATTTAAAAGAAGTTATTCTTAATATCACTCCGGAAAGAATGAATTATCCTCAAGATTGAAGTCGGTGACATATGAAAAAAAGAGAATTAATTAATAATTCCGCTAAAATTGCGGATAAACTCAAGGAATATTCCGCTACGCCCATTTACGCCGTTTTAAACAAATTAAAAACCAGGCAACGTGGCTTTGACGATTTTGATATTATGCTTTTGCAGGAAGAATGCGAACCCAACGAAATATCCAGGGAGAAACCCAAGCCTTGGTATGTTTTGCTGTTTAATTCTTTCGTCAATCCCTTTACGGTTGTTTTAATGTTGCTTGCCTTGGTGTCTTTTTTTACGGACGTGGTTTATGCGGCTGACGGCGAAAAGAATTTTATTACCATTATAGTAATCAGTATAATGGTAACCATCAGCGGCGGTCTAAGATATATTCAGGAAAGAAAAAGCAGCAAAGAAGCCGAGAATTTAAAATCTCTGGTTAAGACCACCTGTACAGTAAGCCGTAACAGCCAAAAACAGGAAATTGATTTGCGTGATTTGTTGCCCGGTGACATAGTCCTCCTATCCGCCGGCGACATGATACCGGCTGATTTAATGGTGCTTTCCTCGAAAGACTTATTCGTCAGCCAAAGCTCCATGACCGGTGAATCCGAACCTGTGGAAAAATACACCGTGGACAAAAATCCCGGTGAGGACAAAAGTATTTTCGACCTGCAAAATATTTGTTTTATGGGAACAGACGTAGTCAGCGGTTCAGCTCGCTGTGTTGTTTTAACAACCGGCGACAATACTTATTTCGGTGCTATGGCTAAAAGCTTGGCCGGTGAACGTGGTCAAACAAGTTTTGACAGAGGCGTTAACTCCGTCAGCTGGCTTCTTATACGCTATATGCTGGTAATGGTCCCTATAGTGTTCTTCTTAAACGGTTTTGCCAAAGGCGACTGGTTAAGCGCCTTGCTGTTTGCTATCTCCATAGCCGTGGGTTTGACACCGGAAATGCTGCCTATGATAGTAACCACCAACTTGGCAAAAGGTGCTGTACGTATGGCAAAGCGTAAGACCGTAGTAAAACGCTTAAACGCCATACAAAACTTCGGCGCCATGAATATACTTTGTACCGACAAAACAGGTACTCTTACCCATGACGAAATCGTTATCGAACGCCATTTAAACGTAGCAGGCGAAGAAGATATAAGGGTTTTACGTCATGCTTACTTAAATTCCTTCTTCCAAACAGGTATGAAAAACCTTATAGACTTGGCTGTTATAGAACGTGGAGCGGAAAACAACTTTTCCTACTTAAACGGTATGTATACCAAGGTAGACGAAATACCCTTTGACTTTTCCAGACGCTGTATGTCTGTAGTGTTAAAGGAAAAAAGCGGTAAAACTCAGCTTATTACCAAGGGTGCCGTTGAAGAAATGCTGGCCATATGCTCATATGCTGAATTACACGGAGAAACCGTACCTCTGACCGAAGAAATACGCCAACAGGTCATGAAAATGTCCTCTAACTTAAACAGCGACGGTATGAGGGTAATAGCGGTTGCACAAAAAAATAATCCTTCTTCTGAAGGTGCCTTCGGTGTTAAGGACGAAAGTGACATGACCCTTATGGGTTGCCTTGGCTTGCTTGACCCGCCGAAAGAATCCGCCGCCGAAGCCATAAAAGCTTTGAACGAATACGGCGTAACCATTAAAATACTTACCGGCGACAATGAAATAGTAGCAAAGAAAATCTGCCGGGATGTAGGTTTGGACGTAAGCAATACGCTGCTTGGTGTTCAAGTGGAAAATATGAACGACGAAGAACTGAAAGACGAGGTAGACGAAACCACAATTTTTGCAAAGCTTTCTCCTATGCAAAAAGCAAGGGTAGTAAAGGCTTTGCAGGAAAACGGCCATACCGTTGGTTATATGGGTGACGGCATTAACGACGCACCGGCATTAACCCAATCGGACGTAGGTATCTCTGTGGATACTGCTGTGGATATAGCCAAGGAATCTGCGGATATTATCCTTTTGGAAAAAGACTTAATGGTGCTTGAGGAAGGCGTTATAGAAGGAAGAAAGATTTTTGGCAATATTATTAAATATATTAAAATGACTGCAAGCTCCAATTTCGGAAATATGCTTTCTGTGTTGTTTGCTTCGGTATTTTTGCCCTTCCTGCCTATGCTACCAATACAGATTTTGGTATTAAATTTGCTATACGATATTTCTCAAATTTCCATACCTTGGGATAATATGGATCCATCCTATTTAAAGAAACCCCGTCAATGGGATGCTTCGGGTATCAGCCGTTTTATGATATGGATAGGGCCTATAAGCTCTGTTTTTGATATAGCAACTTATTTATTGATGTGGTTTGTTTTTGGGGCTTCAAGCTATATTATTGGTGCCGGAACAGATGCAAACGCCGGGGTAATGGCTCTGTTTCACTCCGGTTGGTTTGTTGAAAGTTTGATTTCTCAAACTCTTATAGTACACCTTATAAGAACCAAGAAAATACCCTTTATACAAAGCCGTGCCTCCAAGCCGGTATTGTTATTAACCACCATAATTGTTTTGATAGGCTTTGCCATTCCCTTCTCTCCGCTTGGGGTATACTTAAAACTTGCTCCGCTGCCTTTGGAATACTTCCCTTGGTTGGCAACAATTATAGTATCCTACTTTGTACTGGCACAGATTATGAAGGCAATATATATTAAGGTTTACAAAACTTGGCTTTAAAATTTCAGTTTGGGTAGATTTGCCAACTTATAAAAAGCTTTAACATAGGGTGTTGATTGCATTTACCTTATGTTAAAGCTTTTTATATTTAATCTAAGCTTGTTATTAACCATACGTATATATCTTTTCGAATTACAAATAATTTTTATTATAGTACAGAATGAAAGAGGAAGATATATGGAAAATTACGCAAACAATCCGGAAATACCCATAGGCTTGGGCATGGCACTGGCCATGAACCGAGAAGCCATGAATTCTTTCGCAAGTATGCCGGCACAGCAACAGCAGCAAATTATCGAGCAAACCCATTCAATAAGGTCAAAAGAAGAAATGAGAGCCTTTGTACAATCGCTTGTTCAATAATGTATTAATGAAATAATAATAAAGGATGCCCTGCGTCCTTTTTTTATTTCTATACCCAAATGAACAAGGAATAGTAACAAAAGCTATTCTTCGTGAACGGTTCGCTCATGTGTTTTTCAAGGAAAACCACCGGTCGCTCACCACTACGAATATACGCTTTTGTTACTCTTTAATTAGCATTTGACTATATTTCCTAAAAATCAGGTTTGTCGCATTACTTGGAAGGTGTTGTATAAATCCAATTCACCGAAACCCCATATTCTGTTGGGATATATTAATTCCGGTTTGCGACGACAGCCCTTGGTTAAGTAGGATAATATAGACACTGTGTTCATGGCAATTTGATTTTTTTCAACTATACCCCATTGAAGCATTAATGCTGCTGCACCTGCTGTAATAGCTGCCGCAACCGATGTGCCTGTCATTACACCGTTTCCCGAAGGGAAAATACCTTTTACATTAACGCCCGGTGCAACAAGGGTAGGCAGCCTTCTTTGGAAACGTGTGTTTCCTCTGGAGGATGCTACATAAATACTGCCGTCTATTGACGAATAAGCACCGCAGCATATTACGCCACCTGCTGTTGAGGGTACAGTAACCGTATCATCCGGTGTGGAGCTTAAAAAATAAGTATCGGGCGGTAAAAAGTTGGTTATGGGCAACCATGCATCAAAATCGCCTAACAATACAATTTCGCCATAGATTGTAACAGTCCAAATACCGGGTGTGGGCTTATAAATGCTGATTAAAGTCAATTGACTGCCGGAAAGCGGCGTGGGAAAAACATATGATACCAATACTCTGGACTTTTCCAGAACAAACTCGCCTCGGAAGGTGGTGTTTGTAACAGCCGGTATTTTCCGTAGGGTTTCACCTGTAGGAGAGGTTATTGAAACGGAAAACCTATCTTGAGAATAATTCCACAAATAAATTATGAAACCGGCGGTATTTTCACCAACCTTAATTTCCATAGCATACTCTTCGCCTTGAGCTTTTAGCTTTCCGGCTGTATGATGTCTTGCATTGCTTTCGTTACCTGCTGCAACACTGATACTCAAACCTATTCTTGAGCTTAAAGTTGACAGATAAAATTCGAAAAGGGAAGTACCGTCATGCCCCAAACAATTCGTGCCCAATCCAATACAGATAGATATAGGCCAGCTCATGTTTTCCCCGGTTTGTCGTAAAAAATCCATAGCCATCATTAAATCGGTTGAACCGTAAGCCGGCACATCATCGGGCAAAGCAAATAAGTTGCGAACGGCGTTGTTTACTTGTCTAAGCTTAACCACCACTATATCTGACAGCGGAGCCGCTCCCAAATTCTCGTTTTTTTCGTTGGAACAAGCAACTGATGCCAAAAATGTTCCGTGCCCGTTTTCGTCTCGGTGAGGAACTACCGAGTAGGGGTCTTCTGCTTGCAAAGCCTTGTTAATATCTTCTCTGAAATATACCGAGCCAAAGGAGTAACCGTCAGGCGGGGTTCCGGAATCTATGGTTTGGTCCCAAATGCACACAATTCTGCTGGTTCCGTCTTCGTTAATAAATGCCTTTTTAGTGTAATCAATGCCCGTATCGGCAAAACCTACCAGCACTCCTTGGCCCATCAAATCCAAAAAGGGTTGGTTTTGGACTGCTGTTATTCCGCTTACCTCCAATTCGGCCTTACCCATCAAACCCAAAGGCACTTCCGATTCCGCATTTATATCAAAACCAATCTCGTTTAAAAACTGGCTCACTCTGTCGCTGGGCACGGATAAAATAACAAACATATTGTTAAGTATATTTTCAACTGTTACATAGGGATGATCGGACAAATAGTTCAGTACCAAAGAATTAAATTGGGAGATAAAACTGATTGTTCCCTCGGGTTGTGTTGCGGACTGTTTTTTTAAGTTTTTTATTTCCAAGTTATCCTCCAATTCATTCAAGGGCATTCTGCCCATTAATAATCTCTCAGGTGATTTACCTTGACCATACATTTTAAAAAAATTGTATTCTTTAAGATATTCCAAACTTGTTGCCACACAGAGCTTACCGTAGCCCCATTCGGGATTGGGATATGTGTTCGTATTGTCTCTTCTTGCACCCAGCTGTAAATACGCCTTTATTCTTTGCCCATACAGAAATTGGTCATTACCCTGAACTATACCCCACTCCATCAGCAATGCCGCTCCGCCGGTTACATGAGGGGCCGCCATACTGGTTCCCGAAAACACATCATAGCCGCCGCCCACAGCAGTAGACAATATGTTTTCAGCAGGAGCAACCAAATCCGGCTTAACAATATTTAAGCCATAAGTAAAACCTCGCCCCGAAAAGTTGGAAACGCTGTTGATTTGAGAATTATAACCGCCAACGGTAAGTACCTGCCTGGTAGTTGAGGGAATTGTAAGGGTGATTTGCGGAGAAGGAATCAAAAATGCGGTTCGGTCGGATACAGCTTCGGTTATGGGTAACCAAATATTTATGCTACCCACAACTATACTCTCTCCGTAGACAAGTAACTTCCAAACACCTTCGTTAATAAATTGACCGGGTTTTGCAATAATTTGTACACGAACTTCTTGGCCTGTGGTGTAAAAGTTCGGTTGTCCGAAAAATATATAAACAGCCTGGTCACTTAATGCAAATTGTCTCACTTGGTCGGCATAACCTACCCTGCCGGTACTTTTCCCGTTAGGTGCCACCAGCTCAAAGCTCATAATGTCTACGAAAAATTTCCAAGCAGATAAGTTAAGATAGCTTAGCCCGGGTGATGTTGTAAATTCAATTACTCCCTGTTCGCCCTGAGCTACACTGCCTTCAAAATGATGTCCCGAGGCCCCTTCGTTTCCGGATGCCACTACTATAACGTTTTTCCATTCCTGCGCCATTTCTCCCAAGAATGTTTCAAAAAGCGAATTGCCGTCATGGGCGCCGTCGTTTGAGCCGAAACTTATATTTATGGAAACCGGCATATTCATATTGGAAGCCTTATCTATTACATATTTTATTGCTCTCATCATTTCTGTGGTTCTGGCAAAGGATTCATTGCCCTTCATTCCGATTTTTACTATTAAAAGGGTGGATTCGGGAGCGGCACCCACGTTTTTTTCTGCACTTGCCAATCCGTTACCGGCGGCTATTCCGGCTACTGTTGTAACAACATCGAAAGCAACACAAAAAATTGTCAATACTCATATATAAATAACAAATTAAGTTTGAAATTATGCTTTGCCGGTGTTATTATGCTAAAGAAAAGAAGATAAATCTATAACCTTATAAAAAATACGTAAAGAAATATAAACTTGGTACAGAACTTGCTCTGTACCAACCTTTAACGGAGGTCTGATTTGAACGAAACAAAAGATATATCAAGGAAACAAAAGCCCGAACTTCTTGCGCCTGCCGGTTCTGCGGAAGCTTTAGCGGCAGCCGTATCAGCCGGGGCAGATGCAGTTTACTTTGGCGGTAAACTGGGTAATGCTAGGCTTAACGCCAAAAACTTTACAAATGCAGAAGTAGCCGAAAATTTAAAACTGCTGCATCATTACGGCAGAAAAGGCTACATTACACTTAATACGGTACACACAGACAGAGAAATAATGAAAGGTGACGGCGAAAGCGGCCTGCTGACTTTTATAGAAACAGCCTTAATGAACGGTGCCGATGCCTTTATTTTACAGGATTTAGGCCTGGCAGAGGTTATAGGCCGATACTTCCCAACGGCAGTATTGCACGCAAGTACACAAGCCGCCGCACATAATGCTGATGCGGCTAAGTTTCTGGCCGGTCTTGGGTTCTCTAGGGTTATATGTGCCAGAGAACTTTCTGCCAAAAACCTGGGATTGCTCATCAAAAATTCTCCCATAGAGGTGGAAATGTTTATTCACGGCGCCCTGTGTTCGTCCCACAGCGGACGTTGCTACTTTAGTTATGCTTTGGGAGGTACACGTAGCGCAAACCGTGGGGCCTGTGCCCAACCTTGCAGGCTTAACTACAAAACCGGCGGCGCTTCACAGCCCACCTACCCATTAAGCCTAAAAGATTTATCGCTGGCTACTCATATAACCGAACTTTTACAGCTTTCGCCTTGCTCCCTTAAAATTGAGGGTAGAATGAAAACCCCGGAATATGTGTACACCGTAACGAAAATTTATCGCCGCCTTCTGGATGAAGAACGTAACGCCAACAATAAAGAGATGGATGTTCTTGCACGGGTATTCTCTCGCAGCGGCTTTACGGACGGTTACTTTACGGAAAAATTGGGTTCACAAATGTACGGCATACGCACTGAGCAAAATAAAGCTGTCTCCAAGGAAGCTACGGAGAAATCCAAACCTCTACTGCTTAATCTTCCTGCGGAAATTAAAGCAAAAACAGAGCCGGAAAATCCCGGTACAGAACCCTTCACCGTTACCCTTCCGGCTAATGCACGTTACCACAACAAAAAAAAGCCATTGTTGACGTTAATTTTCTCTGACACGGCACAACTTTCACAGGTACAGCAATTATTTAATGACCCCGAAGTTTTTAAAGCCATAGACAAAATATTTATACCTCTCGTACAACTTGAGGGGCTGTTAAAACTTTCGTTGCCTAACGCCCTAAAGGCCAAGATTAGTGTGAAATTTCCGCTTGTTGTTACCGACAGTGAAATGCAGGCTGTTACCAAAAAAGCAGAAACCGCCCGGTCATCCGGTCTTGCATACGCTTTGGTAGACAATATTGGGCATATAGAGCTTGCAAGAAATTTGGGGTTTGAAGTATGGGGTAACAGCGGTTTAGGGGTTACAAATTCCTTTGCACTTAACGTACTTGCAGATACCGGCTTGCAAGGTGTGATTCTTTCCCATGAATTAAACTTTGCACAAATCCGTGATATTAAAAAAACTGTTCCCGTTTCGGCTTTGGTTTATGGGCATCTGCCGCTTATGATTAGCGAAAACTGTCTTATAAATAATGCCGGTAACTGTAAAGCACCAAGCGGGCGTTTGACTTGTCCACAGTTTTCCCTGACAGACCGACGAGGAACGCAATTCCCTGTTTTGGGCGAATACGGGCACAGAAATGTAATCTTAAACAGCGTACCGGTTTTCTGGGCAGATAAGAAAGAAAAATACCGTAATTTGGGATTAAGCACTGTAAGCCTATTATTCACCACGGAAAGCGGTGCAAGAATTGCACAGATTATTAAGGATTATGCCTTGGATAAGCCCGTAAAACCGCCGGCAGCGTTTAGCCGAAACGGATATTAAACCCACTGTAAAAAGAAGCCTAAATCGGCTTCTTTTTTTATGCAATAAGACTGTTAAAATTTGATTCGGTTTGAGTAGACAACCCTTTTTCCGGGTTAATAAGAACTTTTCTCCCTCAAGGTTTTAGTTATATTAATCTTGTATTGTTCCCAATACTGCAACCGTAGTACCGTGACCCAGATTATCCCTTGAAGGTACAATCTCATAGCCTTTTTCTCCGGCAGCTAAGGCTTCGTTTATTTGTACGGCGGAATACTCCGATCCGTTTTTAAATCCGTTTGGTGGGTTACCTTCTATGGTTTGGTCCCATATAAATGCTATACGAGTAGTGCCGTCCGGGTTTCGGAAATCTCTGTGCCTGTAATCTATGCCAGAATCTATTATTGCAACCAAAACCCCTTTACCCGACAGTCCGTTGCCATCTCCTCTTTGAACCTGGGTAATACAGGAGCTTTGCATACTGGCATAAAGCATTAAGCCTAGATTTTTGGGTCGTTCAAGATATTCAATCTCTTTATAATTTACAAGATCATTAATTTTTGATTCCGGTAAGGTAATTATTGCATAGGTGTTGCTTAAAACCTCTACTTCCACGCCCAAGGATTCGCCCACGGCCAAAATATTTCCGCTGTATTTAACTATTACTTCCCACAGCATTGTAGCTTTATCAAACCCAATTCCCAATTCCGTATCTAAAAGACTATCGTCATTCGTCTCCAAAGTCTCGTTCAAATTTTGCTCTATCTTTGCACTATTCAAGACTTTACCTCCTTATTTCACCGCAGCAGAACCATGGCTTTATTGCAATATATTAAAAACCGGTTGAAGTATTGCCTTTCCCAAAAATCAAGTTAAGTTATGTTAATTTTATTGTGCAGCATTATTATGCTTTGGAGATTTGTACTTCTTCTAAATTTAATGTATGTGGTATTACTTGAGGAGAAATTGAATATTATACATTAATCCGAAATTTAGTTATGTTTCAGAAAGACATCGTATGAATATAGCGGTTTTACATAAACAGATGTTTTTATTGTTGGAGGTGCAAAGTTGAAATCAAAAAGTCCTACCATAAAAATGTTACAACTGCCGTTTAGGGAAGATGAAGAAAGGCAGAAAGGAATGGTTGTTTCCAATATAAGCGGTATTAAAAACGAAGTATTGGTTTATTTTGACACAGAGGATTTGGCAAACAAAAGCATCTCCGATGCACGGCTTTTATTGGAAGTATACCGATGTTTCGAATCCGGCCACGGTTCACCCCGGATAAGATATGTTCCAAACTCAAATCCACTGACAGAAAAAATAATCAATGCCATGAAGCCGGCCTATGACCCGGTAATCACCAAGAGCAGTCAACACGGATTTTACGAAATAAATATTACTTATGCTGTAAATATGCTTGCCTCCGGCGTCATGCCCAACTACGGAATAATTCTGACTTGCGATGAAGGACAGGCAAGGTTTAGCCTGGGAAAAAGAAGCAAACTTCTAATACAATTTCAACCCAACGTAATAGTGCCCGGGGCAAATAAGGAAACAGAAACAAGAGAAACAACCGGCATATTTTTTGAAAAAGAATTTGTGCTTTCAGCCGGAAACGAACCACGCTACAGCCCTGTTATAGCCGGCTACAATTCCAGAGTAATTTCCTTTTATTTTGAAAATGTGGGCGAAGCCCCTGCCACCTGCTTTATACAAAACAGCCCGGATGCTGTTGCCTACGGTGAAGACGGCCAAAGAATAACCGTTCAACCCGGTGAATTGGGACGTATTGCCCCTACTTCCTTTTCTAAATATTTACGGGTTGCAGTACAAAGCGAAACAGAAGAAACCGCTTTGGTTAAAGTTTGGTTCCAAACCCAAGTGTTTACAGGTAAATAGATTTTTTTATCCTATTACACCAGTTACATAATTGAGGGCTATCAACAACTAATCGGTTAACATTGACCCAAAAGTATTCTTTATTACTATTCAAAATTTATTAAACTGCAAGTTTACGAAACGTGTGAATTTGCAGTTTATTTTATATGTTCTATAACTATCCCAACAAAAAAATAATCGGGAGTATGGTATGAAAGCATTTTATTCTTTAAAACTGGACAAAAAAAGCCTTGTACCTCTTTACATACAGTTGGGCGACGGCCTGTTAAGTCTAATTAACAAAGGCATTTTGCCACCAAAAACCAAGTTGCCGCCTATCAGAAAAATGGCGGCGGCGTTAAAGCTTAACAGCATTACCGTAGTAAATGCCTATAAATATTTAGAAAACAAAGAAGCCGTGTATTCCCACATGGGTTCAGGCACTTATGTAGGAGAAACCAAGCAAATCTCCTACAGAGGCACAAGCAAAACGGAGGGTATTAATTTTGCAGCTCCGGGTGCAAACCCTGCTCTTTTTCCCACGGAGGGCTTTAAAGAAGCCATGTGCCGAGTAATGGATACCCAAGGAGCCAACGCTTTCAAAATATTTGATAATGATTTACAAAATGTATTCTTTGACTACGCAGGCATTAAGGATAGGGTTAACGGGCTTTCCGTGGTAAACGACACTGCCCAAGCCATTACCCTCATAATAAAAAATATATTAAAACGAGGCGACGAAGTATTTATAGAAGAACCCTGCAACTCCCTTATTTGGAGTACCTTTAAATCCCACGGGATAAAAGTAATTCCTGTTCCCACAGAGCATGACGGCATTAATACGCTACGCCTTCAAAACCTAATAAGAAAATATAACGCAAAGCTTATTTACATATCAACCTATTTTCAAAACCCCACAACTGCAACCTATTCCCAAGAAAAAAAGGAGCTTCTTCTGCAAATTGCAAAAAAGCACAATCTGCTAATAGCAGAAGAAGATACCCAAAGCGAGTTATTGTATTCCGAAGAAAAACCCCGTACTCTAGCCGCTATGGATACAAGCGGCAGAGTTATCTACATAAAAAATTTCTCAAAAATCCTACTGCCGGGCTTAAATATATGCCTTGTTACTCTTTCTGATTTTCGTGAAGAAAACAACCCTCAACAACTTTTTCTTCAAAAAGTCTTGGCTCAATTTATGAAAAGCACCGGGTTTTATAAGCATATTTCAGCCTTGCAAGAATATTTCGGCAAAATATTTCTCTTTACAAAAGAATTCCTGTCAGACAATTTACCTTCCGGTTGTAATTTTCACTGTCCGTTGGGAGGTACAGGCTTTTGGCTGGGCACCGGAAAGACACCGCCCACAGAGCTTATTCGTATTTCAGGCGAAAGTAAGATTATTGTATCTCCCGGAGAGTTATACATGATGAATAACAAGGAAATACCCTATGTTAGGCTGTCTGTGGCAGGCATTAAGCCCGAGGATTTGCACATTGGCTTGCTTAAGTTAACGGAAGCCCTAGCCTCAAAATAAACAAGGAATTGTAACATATTTAACAAAAACCTCGAAACATCATGAAATTCCACTTTTTTTCGATATTTTGGGACAAATCCTCCCAAGCACTCATATAATGCATTATCGCCACAAAGGCGATGTATCCGGTATATACTCCAATGCCTTTATTGTTCCGAATTTATTTGATGCTGATTCTTTATCAAGAATCAGTAGAGTATACCACCGGGTACCTTTTGACAGCTCCTGTAAAAAGTACAGGCAGTATTGTGGTATTTTTAACGATTACTGTTTTATACGGCAAAACGTACACTTTTATCATTAATAAATCGTTAAGCGGTGGAAATAAAAGGTAATCAAATGCATGGATACCGGGAGAAATCCGGTTAGTCCAATTTTTGTAACTACAACAACTTTAGGGGTGACTGAATTGAGTGAAATAATCAAGGAATTTATGGTAGTTATCAATAGTTTTGTTCCGGTAATCAGTGCCATAATGATGGCTCTGGTAACATACTGGTTGGTACCTGTGTTGAAGGGTCGCTATAGCAAGCAACAATTGCAAAGCGCTTACGATATGGTCAAAATCGCTGTTAAGGCAGCCGAACAAATGAAAGAAGTGCAAACTGGTGAAGAAAAAAAACTCTTTACATTAACCTTTCTCAGAAACAGGGGAATTGCAATTGATGATAAAGAGTTAAACAATATGATAGAGTCTGCGGTTTTTGAATTAAAGAAAGGTCTTGATGTGCATGATTGACAGCAGAGATATTACTGAACTTAACCCCATCATGAGAGTCCTTATAATGGAATTTTTAAAAAAGGCAAGAGCCGCTTGTATCCCGGTAATGATAACCTCCACTTACCGTGATACAGAGTGCCAAAACAAATACTTTCTTACCAAACCGCCTGTAACCATGGTTAAGGGAAACTACTCCTTTCATCAATGGCGAGTTGCTTGTGATATAGTCCCTCAGGATTCTAAAGGTAATCCTACCTGGACACCCACAGACAAAAACGTCTGGAATAAACTAGGGAGAATCGGAACTTCCTTAGGTTTGGAATGGGGTGGCAGTTGGCAAGGTTTTGCCGATCTTCCTCATTATCAATGCACTTTCGGTTATACATGCAGCGATTTTATTAGGGGAATACCTGTTCCTACGGATATAAGACGTGGTTGTGCAGATAAAAGAATCGTATCGTTTGTACAAAACAGATTAAGTACCAACGGTATTCCGGTTTCAGTTGACGGCGAATTCGGAAGACTTACCGAAGGCGCAGTCAAAGCCTTTCAAGAAAAGAATAAGCTGTCACCGGACGGACGTGTAGACGAGCTTACACTTAAACAACTCTTACTGTAAATAAACAATAAAACTCATCGAACTTATGCAGGAAATTATTTTTAAACAGCAAACGAATGAACTTTTATGAGTAAAACATTCGCTTTGTACTTTTTTAAATACTGCCCCGGCATTCGGGGCAGTTTGAATACACAAACGATAAAAGAACGTGAAAAAACCAAAAGTAAGCTATCATGCTTTCTAAACAGATATTTTTACTTACCTTTTACATTAATTCAAGTTTGATTTTACAATAGCGGTTTATTATTTTCTTATTCAACAGGCGTTATTTGGTTTTGTATACAACAGAGGGTACAAATCCCTGTAGTCTGTGAATTACTCCACAACAAATATAAAGGGTTCTCGGTTTTTACGGCCGAACCGAGAACTCTTTTTTATGTAAAAGTCAAACTATAATAAAGGCTGTCCTAGGGAGTTTACCCAAAGACAGCATATTATTTAGAATATTAATTTCAAGTTCGTTAACTATAAGGAGGATTTTAAATGAAGGCAAAAAAAGTCACAGCATTGGTTATTGCAGCATCCATGGCCTTTGCCGCTTCTACAAATGCATTTGCAGCAAATTTAAAAAAGGCTGTTATGCCCAACAAAAATATTAAGAACATAATTGTTATGATAGCTGACGGTATGAGCAATGACGGTGTAACATTAACCCGTTGGTACAATTCCTACGACCCTGTTTCCGGTATTGTGGATACTACAAAATCCATGGCTATGGACGAAATGGCAAGCGGACTTGTTCGCACATGGTGGTTAAACAAAGGCGTTGTGGGAGCTATTACAGACTCTGCACCGGCCGGAACAGCCTTGGCAACAGGAGTTAAAACCAACAACAAATTTATAGGTGTAACCGATCAAAAAGCACCTTTGGCTACAATTTTAGAGGCTGCTAAATTGGCCGGTAAATCCACAGGGCTGATTTCCACCTCTCAAATAATGCACGCAACACCGGCGGCATATTCAAGCCATTATCCGGACAGAAGCAAAGAGTACATAATAGCCGAACAACAGGTATACAACAATATAGACATTATGCTTGGCGGCGGTTACGGCAGACTCAGCGAACGTCCCGACGAAGAAAACCTTTTAGACATATTGAAAGAAAACAATTATACATATATAACCGATAAAGCAGGTCTTGAAAATATAAACGGTAAAACCTGGGGTATGTTTGCAAAGGCTGATATGTCTTATGAAATGGACAGAACTGAAAACAATCCCTCTCAACCTTCACTTTCAGAAATGACATCTGCGGCAATCAACACATTGTCACAAGACAAAGATGGTTTCTTTATGATGGTAGAAGGATCTAAGGTTGACTGGGCGGCTCATTCCAACGACCCTATCGGTTTGATTTCTGATATTAATGCCTTCGACAAAGCGGTTAAAGTTGCACTTGACTTTGCCAAAAAAGACGGCAACACAATGGTTATTGCCATTACAGACCACGGTAACGGCGGCGTATCCATCGGCAACGCTGACACTACAAAAACTTATGACAGCGACCCTATAGTTAAATTTATCGCTCCCTTGAAAAAAGCCCGTCTCACCGGCGAAGGTTTGGAAGCTAAATTTAACGAAGATAAATCCAACATCGTAGAAGTAATGGCTCAATACTACGGTATAAATGACTTAACCGATGAAGAAATTCAAGCCATCAAAAAAGCAGAATCAGGCTCCATGAACAAAATCGTAGGCCCTATGATTTCCAAAAGAGCATTCTTAGGTTGGACTACCGGCGGTCATACCGGCGAAGAAATAGTACTTTATACATATTTACCGGGCGATGACCGTATTACCGGAACCATAGATAATACTGACATTGCAAACATCTGTGCAGGAGTTTGGGGCTTAAATTTAAAAGCTACTACCGACAAACTTTACAACAATGCAAAAGTTGCTTTTAATGCAAAAGGTGCAACTGTTGAAACAGACAGCTCCAACCCCGAAAACCAAGTTATGATAATAACCAAAGGCGAAGATAAAATCGAAATTCCCGAAAACAAAAACTATGTGTTCAAAAACGGTGAAAAAGTAATTACACCCGGTATAAACGTCAACGTAGAGGGAACTTTCTATGTATCCAAAGAAGTTATTGATTTAATCTAACTAATTATTTTCATGTACTTTCCCTTATCCCTTTTTTCCATAAAAGTAAAACCTCCGATAATTTAATTGTCGGAGGTTTTGCTTTTATTACCCTAATATAATAAAGGCTATATATGGGAATTACGGGCTTTATTTCTTGACAAATGAGCTGCAATATAGTATAAAAAATTCATACACTTTTTACAAATACACTATTACTATAGCATGGGAGGTTGTTATGAAGCTGAACGGATTTTTAAACGTAAAAAAGAAACTGACGCTGGGTCTGGTATTATCAACGGTTATTATGACTGTGGTGGGGTTAGCGGTCATCTTTCTGCCGGTGTTACTTAAATCGGTAGTGCCGGAGGGCTTGTTAATTGCCATACAAGTGATTATGATTCCGGTAGCCGCCTGTATTGCCTTTCTTATAGGATTATCCGCAATAAAAAGCTTAACAACCACCTTAGCAAAATACTCCAACGAGGCTGAATCTCTTATTGTTAACGGAAATATTACAACAAAATCCAACGTTGATGAGGAAATAACCAAAGATTTTGATGCCTTTACCTCTGTTGCAACCAGTCTTACAAAAGACTTGGAAACTTTGCAGACAGAAATTGAAAATGGCAGTAAGGATTGTAGAATCGAAAGCCAAAAATATAAGGGTTTTTATAATACAGTGTGCGAGACGGTTAATAAAATAGTCCAAAGCCAAACCGCCATTTTAAACGAAGGCGTAAATACCTTAAAAGAAATAAACAAGGGCAATTTTCCGGCAGAAAACAAAACCGGTATTTCAAACAATTCTTTATTAAAAGAAATACATACGTTAAAAGAAACCTTGCAAATGATAAGCGATAAGGCAGCGCATTTGTCAGACAACATAATTTCTTTTAACGAAAACACCCAAGAGCCCGACAAAAACTTGAACGGAGAATTTAGAAATATTGTAACAGCTCTTGATGATGCGGCTTCAGCCGTAAAACAAAAAATACATTGGTATGAAAGCATGTTGGATTCCATACCGTTTCCTATCTCTGTTACGGATATGGATATGAAGTGGACCTTCATTAACAAACCGGTTGAAAATATGTTGGGTATAAAACGAGCAGAAGTGCTGGGTAAACATTGCAGTACTTGGAACGCTAATATTTGCAAAACATCAAACTGCGGCATAACCTGTCTTAACAACGGAAAAGAAATCACTTACTTCCAACAAATGGGCATGGATTTCCAAGTTAATATAAACTATCTCTACGATGCAAACTTCAAGAAAATAGGCCATATTGAAGTGGTACAAGATATTTCTCGCCTGAAAGCGGTAGAATCCAAAAATCACCTTGCGGAGCAGGTTAAAGACTCTTGTAAAGCATTTATCTCGGTTGCATCTACACTTGCGGACACCAGCCAACAAACCGCCGCCGGAGCCACCGAACAATCCGAGTTTATGGAAAAATTATCAACAGCCATAGAAAGCTTATTAACCAAGGCAAATACTACTTCCGAAGTGGCAAGGCAAGCATCTTTAACTACCGCTGAAATTAAATCCAAAGCCCAATTAGGCAGCACACAAATGAACAAAATGCTTCAATCAGTAAACGAAATGTCCGAAGCCAACCGGTCTATATTTAATATTATCAAAAAAATCGAGGACATAGCCTTCCAAACCAACCTTCTTGCCCTAAATGCCTCTGTTGAAGCGGCCCGTGCCGGTCAAGCCGGAAAAGGCTTTGCGGTGGTAGCGGAAGAAGTTCGTAACCTGGCATCTAAAAGTGCGGAGGCCGCAAAAGACAGCAACGCTCTTATCAGCAATTCATTGGAAAAAGCCTCTGTCAGCGAACGTATTGTTCACGACACCTCCGAAAGTTTCGGCAATATTTTCTCGGGCATTATTGATTGCGATGAAAGTACCCATTCCATAGTAAATGCTTCCTCCGAGCAAATTACCATAATTGAGCAAATAAACTCCGAAATAGATAAAATTGTGGAAACGGTTATGCAAAATACCGCCATTGCGGAAGAAAGCGCCTCCGCAAGCGAGGAATTATCCAGCCAAGCCTTGGTATTGGAGTCGTTGGTAACCGAATTTGCTATCTCCGAAATTTAATGAAATATAGCCGGGTCATATATGGTGACCCGGTTATTTGTTAATATACAGTCTTAATACAAACCGACATCGGGAGAAATCCTCTAAAAAAGGCTTCTCCTGTATCTTAATTTTACGGTGAACCGCTATGTATAGTAGGAAAGTGTGAATTATGGAATATATACCTGCAAAGAACCTTGTTTTCAGAACCAAAGACAGCTCTTGGTTCGGTACGGATTACAACATGAATATTTACAAAGGCTGTTGTCATGGGTGTATTTATTGCGACAGCAGAAGCGATTGCTACGGTGTGGAGGATTTTGACAGAGTGAGGGTAAAGGAAAATGCCCTTACCATAATACGTGACGATTTGCGGAGAAAGGTTAAAAAAGGTGTAATCGGAACAGGTTCAATGTCCGACCCTTATAATCCCTTTGAAGAAAAGTTACAGCTGACCCGAAACGCCTTGGAACTAATAAACGCCTATAATTTCGGTGTAGCAATTATAACAAAAAGCCCTACAGTTATAAGAGATACAGAAATCTTAAAGGATATTGCACAACACTCACCGGTTATAGTAAAAATCACCGTTACAACCGCCGATGACTCTTTGGCAAAAAAAATAGAACCCAACATTGCACCAAGTTCTAAGCGTTTTAATGCCATAAAACATCTTTCGGAAAACGGCATTTTCACCGGAATACTACTAATGCCTGTTTTACCTTTTATAACCGACACAACCGAAAATATCCGAAACATTGTTGCACTTGCCAAAGAAAACTCGGCTAGGTTTATATATCCGGCTTTCGGCGTAACCTTGCGAAACAACCAACGAATACATTTTTTCGAGAAATTGGATGAACTGTTTCCCGGCCTGTCAGGTGAATATATTAAACGTTACGGCAACTCATACAGTTGTAGCAGCCCAAAAGCAAAAAGCCTTTATCACACCTTTGCTTCAGAATGCCAAAAGGCCGGCATACTCTACAAAATGAAGGACATAACCCGGGCATACAAAATGGGCTACAATACCCTACAGTTAAGTTTCTTCGACGACCTGCCCTAAAAATACACAGCCATGACTAAATTTGACAAACTCTTAAATAAACTATTGACAAACTTAAATTTATTAAGTATAATGCTCTATAGTTGCTTTGGAGAAGTACTCAAGTGGCTGAAGAGGCTCCCCTGCTAAGGGAGTAGGTCGTGAAAGCGGCGCGAGGGTTCAAATCCCTCCTTCTCCGTTTTAACGTAAATACACTTTTGTGAGAAGCGTATTTACAAACGAAGTTTTATTACCATTAGGACATTGTTTAGGAAACTAAGCAATGTCCTCCTTGCTTTTGTGAGAAAGATTACCAACAAAGCGGTATTGTATGCTTATTTCTTGAGTTCGCTTACCGTTTGTTTTTTTACCTTCTGAAATGGTTATTGAATCAATCAGTTCCATAACCGTTACTCTATCCAGTTCTACAATATCTATCTGACGACTAATGAGCTTTAGCCAACCAGACACTTCGTTTTCAGCTTCATATGCCATTTCAGCCTGTTTTTGTAATTCAGATAACTTTTCTTCAAGTTCAGTTTGTTCCTTTGAATAATCTTGAAGAAGGCTGTGTGCTCTATCCCATAACTCACGAGATATAATTGGTTCATGAGTATTTTC
>CAYMOU010000044.1:0-21780 GCA_964392115.1 uncultured Defluviitaleaceae bacterium
TACTTAATGAGGAATTCAAAAATGGACTGCTCTGCCGCATAGGCGGTGACGAGTTCCTTGTAATTCTCAAACAAACACCCTTGGAGGAAGCCGAGCTGTATGCCTCTGCCGCCTCAAAAGCAGCAAACAAGCTGTATGTGTCGCCGGAGTGCAGTTATCAAATGTCTTTAAGCTACGGTATAGAATGCCACAAACCCGGTATGACCTACAGTCAGCTTTTAGACCGGGCAGACAAAAAAATGTACGAATATAAAAAACAATTCAAAACGCCCAGAACAAGTTAAAGGGCATCAAAAAACCTTGGAGGTTGCTCCAAGGTTTTTTGCATTTGTTATAAGACTACAGGCTTAATTTCATAGGTGTCATATTTGGTCTTTCGGAATAGGCGAAGCCTAATTTTTCATACAGAGGTTTGCCCGTGGGAGATGCCGACAGTTCTATAAACGAGGCTTTTTGCTCCTTTGCCTTTTCGATAAGAGCGTTCAGTACCTTGGTTGCACAGCCTTTTTTTCTGTGTTCGGCATAGGTTAAGACATTTAAAATCAGCCCAACTTTTCCGGTTGGGAAAAATATGTTTGCCGGCTTTTCTATGATTACAAGAAAGGCCACAGAGGCTATACTGCCGTCGATTTCTGCAAATGCCGCAAAGAAATCTTTGTTTAAATGCCGGTTGTAATATAAAAATAATTCCTTTTGTAGGGATTGTTTTTCTTCATTGGTCATGTCCCAATTTTCTTCTGCAAAAAAGTCAAACCTGACTTTAACCAGTAATTCAATGTCGTCGTTTGTGGCGAAACGTACTGTCATTATGCACCTCCGAGTGATATAAACAGAGTAATTTTTATAGTAACTGCGTTTGAATAAATTTCGGAAAAGGGAGAAAACCTTTTTATGTGAAAAAGTCTTCTCCCCGGATTTTTAATTTTGTGCTGAACGAAGTCTTAAAAATATAAAAACAAAAGCTGTCAAACAAAGTTGACAGCTTAAACAATATCGGGGTGACAGGACTTGAACCTGCGACCTCTGCGTCCCGAACGCAGCGCTCTACCAAGCTGAGCCACACCCCGGCGAGTTTATGTAAATAAAAAACATAGCCGTAAGTTCTTTTCAGAAATTACGACTGTTAATATGCCGCAGAAGGGACTCGAACCCCCACGAACTCTCGTTCGGTAGATTTTGAGTCTACTGCGTCTGCCATTCCGCCACTGCGGCATTCGAAAACGTTAACCGCTTTCCGTCAAAGATAATAACACAGTATGCAGGTAAAGTCAAGCGTTTTTTTATATAATATCAAACTTTATGTATCGAATCAAAAGATGATTTGTGATAAAAACCTTTTTTGCCGTCGAAAAAAGGTTTTTATCTATCACATTTTTCATAATATTTTTGCTTTAAGACCGCCAAAATTTCCGACAAAAGTTGCTGATATTCCATAATATTTCCGGTGGCTTTTTTTGTTTTTGCCTGTTCAAGTTTAGCAGGTAAATAGGACGGCGCAAGGGATAGGGCTTTAAAAGCCGCACTGTTAGCCAACACCAAACTATAGTCCAAGCGATAATACTTAGCCATAAGGGTCCAAAGTTCGGCGTCATCTTTGTGCTGAATTAATGCCTGTTTAACGGTCGTTGCAGCATCGGTAATATTGCAGGATTGCTCGTAAATCCACGCCTTTTTTTTGAAGTAAGCCTTGCCTTTTATACCCGAATTATCGAGAGTCTCCAAAGCAAGCGGAAACATTTTAAGCTTTGCATATACATCAATCAATCTAAGGTAATATCTTGGCTCCGGCTGTGCCTTGACGGCATTTTTAAAGCTGTCTAAGGCATAAAAGAAGTTGCCGGTTCTGAAATTTATTTCACCCAAAAGATACATTGCCCGGTGAGAATTGACGGAGCTGTCTGCGGTTTTTAGGGCTTTCAATGCCTTTTCAAAGCTGTTGTTATGTATGGCAGCTTCAGCCATGTTTAAAAGGATGGTATAGCGTTGATTGCTTGTGGGGTAAAGTTCCGAGGCACGCTGAAACATATCCTCCGCCAAGGCGTATTTATTCATTTTCATATAGACTACGCCCAGATTGTTTAACAATTCCGGGGTTTCGCCGGTTTCAGCGGATTTTTTGTACAGTTCAGCCGCCTTTTCCGGAAAATTCAAACGAGCATAACGGTCGCCGTGTTCCTTAAATTGCTTGTGGTTGGTTTCGTTTTCCCATTCTGTCAGTTGCCTGTTGACGTTTTCCAATTCTTCACAGCCGAAATAACCGTATAAACTTAAAAACGCCATGATTCTTTCCCTTGCCGTTTTCAGCCGGGTAATATCCCTTAGGCAATCCCCAAAGGGTTTCGAAAGGTTAGCAGCCCAGGCTATGAATTTATCCGATACAAATTCGTCTATGGATTTCTCCCAATAATGATAAACGTGGTAAAGGCTTTCCTCCACAGAAAAGACGTTTATATTTGTACCGGTAAAACGGTAGGGTTGTAGGGAAACATAAGGGTTAACGCAAAGAAACAAAGAGGTCAACCGGGACACTCCTTTACAGTCGTATAAGCTCGGTAATGCTCATTGCTATGTTATCCAAAATATCGAAGAAACTGTCGTTTAAGTTGTAGTACTTGCCCTTGGGTTTGGTTAGGGGTTCGTAGGCTTCTACGCTTTCTCTGTCTCTGCGTGCAACCACGTAGGTGGTGATGTTGTAGTTGCTTAACATATCGCAGATGTCGCTGACGCTGTTGCCCACCATGGTTGGAACATGTGGCGGTGCATCGGTTATGAGTATAAAGATGTAGTGGGCATCTCTGTCATAATCGCTGACCAGTTTAACCCCTGTTTCAACTGCATCTAAGGCGGATTCGGGTATATCGCCGCCGTAGGTTCTGGGTATATTTTTAACCTGCTTGCGGAATTTTTCTATGTCGGCAGTAAAGCTGTAAACCGAGGGTTTTTCTTTTTCGTACAAATCCCCAAAACCTATTAATCCCAGCATGGATTTTGCACCTTTGAAGGTTAAAATCCGGCTGAATTCTATGGCTCTGTCCTTAACGCCGTTTATATAGGTATCCATAGATCCGGTGGTATCTATAAGGAATACCACGTTCACCTTATCGGTCATGCCGGTTTGTGTTAAGGCAACGGGAATGGGCGCTACCTTGGTTCTGTCAAATTCGGCACGCTCGGTTTTGCCTGTTTTTAAGTCTTTGACGAATACTTCAAACAGGTTGTTTTCGTCCAGTGCATAGGTAATTTCCAATTGAGCAGAGGCGGAAAGCCCGGCAAATTGCACCGTTCCTATATATTTTTTCTTTTCTTTTTGACCCTCTTCCCATTGGAAAACGTCCACATTAACCATAGCACCGCCGGGGCTGACGGTAAAGTTAGAGTCGGACACTCGGCAGGGTATGGGCGTACCCATAGGAATAATAGGTATAAGGCTCTTTTCCATGGTGGCAATGTCAGTCACAGCCATGGTTCCGAAAACTTGTCTGGTAATTTGGCTTACCTTTACCCCGGAACTGGGTAAGTGTATTAAATAATTGTAGACAGATGCTCCCATTGCAACGGATTTCGCCGGGTCTTGGGCACGATAGGGTTCTTTGATAAAACCTGCAACCATGCGTTTTACCATGGGCACAAGTGTAGAACCGCCAACAAGAATTACCTTTGAAACCTCATCCGCCGCTAAATCGGCTCTTTTTAAGGCTTCGGCTATAATGTCACGGCTTCGTTCCACGTATTTTCGTATAAGTGATTCAAATTCTTCTCTGGTGATTTCAAAGGAGAGATTTTTGGGCACTCCTTCGTATACAATTAAGGGCGTAAGCCTGACGGTGGCCTTGTTTGTGCCGGAAAGTTTCTTTTTGGTTTGCTCGGCTTCGTGTTTCAGTTTTTGAAGAACACGTTTTTGCTCCAGTTCGTCTAAGGAATCCAAGTCTACGGCGTTGTCCTGTTTGAATTTAACCTTCATATAGTTGATTAATTCGTTGTCAAAATCATCGCCGCCCAAATTCATGTCACCTACGTTGGATAACTCGGTAAATATCTCTTGACCGTCCGCATCCAAGGTTACTTTCAAAACGCATACATCCAGAGTACCGCCGCCAAGGTCGAATACCAAAAGTGTTTGGGCATAGGATTGCTTAAAACCATAATCAATGGCTGCCGCCAAAGGCTCCGACAACAAAAACACCTGCTTGAAACCTGCCAACAGACCGGCGTTTTTGGTTGCGTAAATTTGACGGTCGTCGAAATAAGCCGGGTGAGTGATTACCACTTCTTCAAAATTTTCACCTGTTTGTTTGCAGGCTGCTTCTCGAATTTTCTTTAAAATTTCAGCACTGATTTCTTCGGGAGTTTTTTCGGCTTGACCTACGGGTATTTTTTCGGCCTTACCCATTAGGCGTTTTACGGAGGTTACGGTGGTATCCGGGTAGATTATGGCCCCTGCCTTGGCCTCTGCACCCACGGTAATTTCATCCTCCGAAAAGCACACCACCGACGGCAAAACCTCGTCGGTTTCGTCGATTTTTACTACTTCCAAACTGTCGTTTTTATCGTTGTAAATAACACCTACGGAGTTGGTCGTTCCTAAGTCTATACCTAAATAGCTCATAACATTATCCTTCCACTATGGTTTTTTTGTATCTACTCGGGTCAAAACCTTGTTTAAAGCCGCTTGGGGCGTATTCCTCGCCAAAGCCCAAATCCTCTACCATGCCCTTGACCAGACCGCCTTCTTCCTCTACCAAAAGGGTTACGTTCAGCTTGGTTTTGCCGTTGGGTCTGTCAGGTAGGCCGATGATTTCCACTTGGCCTATAAGCTTGCAGTTTTCTATGCTGTCTTCCTTATGAATACGCTCCATTATTTTTAAACTGAGAGAGGTCATGTCTTGGGGATTATCCCCGGAAAGGGTGAAAATATGGCTCTTTTTAGCCAATACATATGGGGTTCCTCGGCGTATCATGGTGAAGAAGGCCGGCTTGTCTCCGTTTAAGACCTCTAAGCCTATGTCGTGAGGAACGGAAACTTCAAATTCCACCGAGAGTTTCTCGGCATTTATATCCGGTTGAGAAAGCAGACCCATTTTCATAGCGGCATAGTAGGTCGCACCTATGGAAATATCCAGTGCCGGCCGCTCCGAGGAATAGATTTTGCTTTCATCATTAAATATTTCTATCAGCATATCCCTAACCCAAGGCATTTGGGAAGAACCGCCCTCAAGCAAAACCCTGTCTATGTCTCCCGGAGAAAGGCAGCCTTTGTAGGTCTCTCTTAGGGTTTTCAGCACCAATTTTCGGGTTTTCTCCGCAAAGGGACGTATTAATTCCTCGAAGGATTCCCTTGTAATCTGCTCCACAAAGGGTGGTACACAGAACGTAAAGGGAATACGGAAGCTTTTAACCCCGGATAGCCGCTCCTTGGTCTCTCCGGCACGAAGCATAATTTCCACTTGGTTTTCTATGGCTATGTCTTGTTTTTGCTGACCGGACTTTTGGTAGATGAATTTGTAGCATTGCTCTTGAAGAATTTCATCTATGTTATCGCCGCCGTGATAGGCTTCGCCGCCTTCGCTGATAACCTGTAACTTTATTTGACGGGTATCTTTTTCGGACACATGAAATACGGTAATGTCCAGGGTTCCGCCGCCAAAGTCAAACACCAGTATTTTTTCGCCCTGTTCCAATTCATGCCTAAAATTATAGGCCAAAGCCGCCGCCTTGGGTTCTTCTATAAGGCAAATTAATTTATCGGATAGCCCTGCAAGTTCACAGGCTCGCATGGTTGCCTTTTTGGCACTGTCGTCAAAATCATAGGGCACAGATACCACCAAACCGGCTATTTCTGCCTTGGGATTAAGACTGCGGCAATGCTCGGTTAATTCCGTAAGAATCTTTGCGGATAATTCCTCCGGCAGGTACTCTCTGCCGTCTATGAGTATTCCCTCGTCCGTTCCCATTTTTCGCTTTATTGAACGGATTGTGGTTTCAGGGTAAATTTTCATGGAACGGAAAGCCTCTTCGCCTATAACCCATTCGCCTTGGGTCTCGTCGTCGTCCCGGCGGTATTGAATAACCGAGGGCATGGGAATTTTCCCGAAGCCGTTGCTTATATCTATGGGTTCCGGCCTGCCGTTGTTGGCATCCCAGTAGCTTACAATGGAATTTGTGGTGCCCAGGTCTATGCCCAGTATATACAGGTCCTCCGGCAACTTACCCAGCTGTGCAATCTTTTGCTTATATTCTTCCCGGTTCATTGCTACACCTCTCTGTCACTCTCCGGGCTTATTCCGGACATTTTCTGTCACACTCAACAGAAAACTACTTTCAAAATCGCTTCGTGGAAACATATCCCCAAAGCCCAAGTCCTTCACCCTAACCCAAATTTCGCCGTCCTTGGCTTCTTTAAAATCCACCGAAAGACGGGTGGTGCCTTTGGGTCTTTTGGGCAGACCGTTAAGTGAAAGGGTTTTTAGAATTTCCAATTCGCTGCTGTGGTTTTTTATAAATATATCCAAATTAATATCGGTTTGACCGGCTTGATTTATTATTACATGAGCCGTATTTTCTTTTAAATCGTGGGTTATCATGGGCAAAAAGCGTGGGGTATTGTTTTGAATTATGCTGATTCCAACTTCTCGGGATTGAGCCGGGTTGAGAATTTTAATTTTTTTATCCGTTAATTTCAGCTTTGATAACCCATATAGCAAGGCACCCTCGGCAAAAATACACTTTGCATTCTTAAAGGAAGTAATCTTTGCGTCGGGATAAATGTTTTTGACGGTTTCCTTAGCAAGATACATTTCGAAACCGCCGCCGCAGAGGATTATTTCCCGGGAGCCGCCTGTGGGTTGAGTTTGAGTTAATTTTTTACGTAGCGGTTCAAGGAATTTTGCAACTTCCTCCGGCTCTGCTTTTTGCCTGAAAGGCGGATATACGAAATTGTAATATAAATTCACGCTTTTGCTGTGTTTTTGAAAGAGCAGGTCTTTGTTTTGATGAACAAATTGCTTAAACTTTTGTACTTCGTAATCCTTGCCGGTCAGAAAACTTTCAAGATAGGCGGTAATGCTACAATTCAAGTTTTCTATGGAAATTGCTCGGTCTGTGTCTTCCTCGCTAACCTTTGCAATCAGAACATTGTCTTTTCGTTCTGTATTGACTAAATACCGCCTAAAACTTCGGTTGCCGTAATCCATAATTTGCAAGGCCTTGGATTCTTTGTCCTCAAGACAGTACAGGATGCATTCTAAGTTCCCGACGCAACCCATATATTCATTTGCATATCCGGCAAGGCGGAAAGCGTTTGCCAAAGCTTCCGTTGTCTCCGGCGAGGGATTGCCGGCAAGAGTGGCGAAAATAGCCTTTATTTTTGCCCTTGGGTTGATGTTTCTTATTTGCTCAATCAGCCGCTTCAGAAAAATCCCCAAAAGTTCCGGGAAGGAGTATAGTTTTTCTCCTATTTTTACCTTTTGGTTGCTGCATAAATTTGAAATCAAATCCCTAACAGTGATTGCGTTTTCCACTCCGCTGTTCAGCAAGGCATCTTCGCCGATTATCCACTCGTGGCTGTCCTGCAAATATTGAATAACCGTGGGAACGGAGGGCTTGCCATAACCGCCGCTGATGTCCAATATCTCCGGCTTTAGAGAAGTCTCGGTGCAATAAGCCAAGGCAGAGGTTTCGTTGCCCGGGTCTATGCCCAGAATATATTCGGTACGGTTTTGTTTTTCATACATGGTATCACTCTTTGGGGTTAGGGATTTGGCGAAAAATAAAAACTAAGACCTTATCGTTTTAAGTGGTCGGGTTATTTAGCGGCTGTTACGTTAGCTCTTAACAGAACTCTTTCGCCTTTAACATAGCCCGTGTTCATTAATTTTATTATTTCGCCACGTTTGTAATTAGGTTCGTTTTGGGCTATGAGAATGCTGTGTTCTTTAGCGTTGAATTTGTCATGGGGCTTGGGTTTTAAGGGATTGATGTCGTTTTTTTTCAAGATCATTTCTATGGATTTGGAGGTTCCGTGGATGAAGTCCACCAGGTCTTTTACGCAATCGTAGGCGCTTTCCTCCAGTTTTGCCACCGAATAATTTATAATTTCTTCGAAGGTACGTATTTCGAACAAAAGACAGTCAATCAGCAGTTCTTTGCATAAATTCTCTGTTTTTTCGATGTAGTATGATTCAATTTTTAATCTTTGTTCATTGTAAGGCTTTAGGATATTCGTGAGTATAGTTTGGGCAGCTTGCCAATCTTGTAAAATTTCCTGCCGGGAGAGTTGATAGTCGTCTTGCGAATACTCTATATTTTCAGCCTGCAATTTCTCTGTAATTTCCTTGCAATTTTCTTGGAATAATTTTTTTTGCTCTCTTATACTTTCGGTTTTTATTTTAACGGTGTCGGCTATACCGCTTATAATTTCGGACTCCGGTAGGTTGGTATATTCCGATTGGTTTTGTTTTAAGAACTCCTCTGTTTTTGTAAAGCAGCCGAGAATCTCATTTAACAGGAAATGACAGTCCGTAGAAAGCTTTTGTAGCTCGTATATGCATTTTTTAAAATGAATGCCCCGGGTTTCCTTTTCCCAAATAAGCGGTAGGAATTCTGACAGGGTAGATTTGAAATTTTCATACTCTACGGTAAATAACTCTGCCGAAGCCGAGAATTTTTCCGAGGGAACCGTGGGTATAGTCTTTAGAAAATCGGCTATAGCCGAAATAAAATCCTCTAAAGCCGGATAGTTGGGTTCCGGTTTGTGTTCTTTGAAAAATAGGTGAAAATCGTTTAGTTCTTTTCCCAAAACTTGATGTCCCTGTTGCAGTAGGGTCACTGTCCGAGACACAAACTCCGCCTCTACGCTGTTTTGTAAGTAAAGCGTGGATTTTTCTAGGGCATCAACCTGAATGAGAATTATTGACGAAAGAAAATCCTGCTCTTTTTTCAGCAATTCATAACACAAAGCCTTATACTTTCCGGCAAACAAATCATTTAAGGCGGTATTACAGTACAGGAGGGTTTCTTTATAAAAACTGTAGGCTTTTTCGGAGGTTTGCTTGAGGAAGTCATTAAGAAGCAGTAGAGAAAACTCATCCCGGTCAACCTTATTTAAAAGGGCGTATTGTAAGGCCGGGAGATTTTCTTTCCTGCAATAACAATCCTTTACCCTTGTAATTTTTTCGGCGATAAAGTTTAAAGCGGTATCGTACACTTCTTTTCTTTCAGCCACAACCGGATTGGGATAGGTGTTGAAATTATCATCGTAAACGGCGATTCGGGATGACAATACATCCGCCAGACCTTCGATTAATACGGTAATTTCCGGGTTTGTAATATGGATAATATTTTGATTGTACAGATTAATGCAGTCTTTGTAACAATTTATTATTTTTGTATAGCTGTCGAAGATTTGCAGGTCAAAGGCGCAATTATTATTAAAATAAAAAACAATTTCGCTAAAAAGCTTGAGCGTGAGTTGATTAAAAAGTTCGTCAACGCCCTGTTCAGCCAACTCGTCAATTACAGCCCAAGCATTTTCGGCGTGGCTTAGGGGAATGCCGTAAGTACAGTTTTTTTTCAGTATATAGGTCTTTCCCGTATTCAAAGGTTCAAACCTCCAACCCCTATTAAATTTAGAGCAATACTATGCGTTTGAATTGCTGTACAACTCGTCTACGGTTAATTCCGTAAGGGCGCCTTTGTCGCTCAAGCTTACGGCTTGGACTTTAAGCATATTGTCCTGACCCAGATTGAAGATAACTTTTACCTTTTCTTCGCCCTTTGCTCCCTGGGGTATGCCACGTAGGGTTGTGCCTGCCAGGCGTTTCATGCCGGCTTGATTAACAAACTTTAAGTCCGAGCCGTCGGGAATGGTATTTTCGTATACAATTATTGCCATACAGCTAACATCGTCATGGTTGGTCATAAGCGGTTCGGAGGCTTCTACGGTCAGCCCTTCTCTGGGAATTTCCAAACCGGCCGGTACAATTTCCATAAATCGTCTGCCGGCGATTTCCAGGCCCAGCGGATGTATGGTTTTTTCGTGGACTACCGGGCCTTTTACCGTGGGCATCATTATCATGTTGCAATAATATGCCGCTCCTTGGGAGATGCTTAAAGCCGGGCTTATGCGTGCCTTGTGGGGTTCTATGCCGTAACGCCCGGCTATTAATTCGCTTATGGGGTTCAGTGAAGAACTGCCGCCTACCAAGAAAATTTCGTCTATGTCTTCTTTGGAAATTCCGGCGGCTTCTATGCATCTGTCTATGCAACTAAAGGATATATCCAGAATTTCCGGTAGGCTTTTGCCCTTGAACTTTTCAAAGATATGGGGACTGTCGTTCAGTTGGTTAATCCGCCTATGATTAATAAAATCTTCACGGGTCAGCTCCATGTTGATATTTACTATTTTCGGCTCTTGAATAAAGGGAGCCAGAGTAATTTTGGTGCTTTTGGCTTGAGACAGGCGCTCTTTTGCTTGGTTTGCCACTTGGAAAAGCCGAACTTGGGCAATTTTCTTTTGGCGCTTGGAAACGCCGTCGTCGGCATTTTCGTCAAACAAATCTATTGTATTATCGGTAAGTTTTTTAAATTCCTCGTAGATTATATCGGTTACCTGCTTGTCTATGTCGTTACCGCCAAGATTGTTGTCGCCGTAGGTGCTTAGGATGGAAATTTGGGGTTCGCTGTCGTGGGATCTTATGCCCAAAATACAGGCGTCAAAGGTTCCGCCGCCAAAGTCGTAGACCAGCACGGTTTTGTCTCGGGTTTCGTTAACGGCATAGCTTATAGCCGCAGCGGCAGGCTCCAAACGAAGGTACACGTTTTCTTCCTCAAAGCCGGCCAAAACAGCCGCTTGTTTGGTGCATTTTTTCTGCTTGTCCGTAGAATTGGCAGGAACTGTAATTACACAACCGGAAAACTCGCCGGCTATGCCCATTTCCTCTTGCACGTATTCATCGGCTTTTTGCTTTAAATACGCCAAAATTTCTCCGGCGATTTGCTCAGGAGTGAAGAAATATTCCTTATTATCCACAACTATTTTCAGCTTGTCTACTTCTCCGAAACAGCGTTTAACCGAAAGCACGGTGCTTTCCGGAAAGATAACGGCGGCTTCCTTTGCCTGTAGGCCGAAAACCCTCATAAGCTTGTTTTCGTCGTCAGGGTCCGTTTCGAATTGTATGGCGGTGGGAAATATATTGCTGCCGTCTATGGGTATGGTGATGGCTTCGCCGCCGGCGAAATTAAAGACACTTACCACACAGTTGGTTGTGCCAAAGTCTATGCCCAAAAAAAGTCCTTTGTCCAAATCCAGTCCTAAAGTTCCCATAAATTCCTCCTGTTAGTTGCGAAAAGATAAACCTTGTGGTGGAAAATTTTGTTTTTCCAAAAAAGCCGAACTCGAAACCCTATATTCAATTTTTCAATAGATGACTTATAACAAAACCCCGCCGGGTTCGGGCTTTTCTCTTAACAGGTCGTCTATTTCTTCTTCTACCCGGTCGAAATTGGAAATTTGTTGGTAAATAACTGCGTTGTTGATTTTATCATATTCTTCCTCGGTTTTTCGCACCGAGCCTTTGGTGTTTTTAACGGTTTGTATTTCTGTTTTTCGGTCATCCTCCGAGAAATAGTAGGAAATTTCGTCTGCATAGAAACATTCCGCCTCTGCAAGATATATTCCGAAACCGAAGTATTTCATGGGTATCTTCCCGGAGTGATTGCTTGAATTTTTTATATTGTAATGAAGGAATACGTTTTTATCCGGCAAGGTACGGTAAATAAAGGGTTGAAACCGCTGGGTATAGGGGTCGGAAATTTTCTTAAAGGCCGGAAAATAGAAGCCCTTTTGTTTTACCGGTCGTAGGGTATACTCTGTTATTTCTTTTGAAATGTCGGTTTTTATATTGTTAGCTATATAATAATTGCTTAAAGCATAGGCCGTCAGGTGGTTTTTGTGTTCCGCAAACATTTCTTCCAGCACAGCCAAGGCACCGGGAGTCAGAACGGCATTATTTGCAATTATTTCGTAAACCAAATAATAAGCATATTGCCCGATTATTTCGTCGTCCGGATAGTACTCATAGATTTTTTCGAATAGGTTTTGGCTGTATTTATCGGGTTTATGCAGGCGTATGCTGTTGCTTAAAATATTTCTGTCTATTTCAAATTCCGGCTCGAAGATTTGATTCAAAGCCATGCTTATAAGTTGCCAATCTCTTTGGCTGCCTTGATAATGCTTGATTACGGTGCTTACGAATCTTCTGTCATACATGGATTTTAGGAGCAGTTCATAGGCTCTGTCTGCCAAAAGCGGCTGAAAATCTTCAAAAAGGCAAAGCTGACGTACACACTGATAAAGCAAATTGTCCGAGATGTATTCCGTCTTGCCGTTAATAAGCTTTACGGCAGAATGAAATTCCTCGGCTTCCATATAGGATTCAAGCATATGTTCGGTATATTTATGATTAAGATTATTATCGTCCGCCAAGCTGAAATATTCCAATGCGGATTTATGCAGACCTTGCGTATATAGGATATTGCCCAAGGCAAGGTAGAGTTTTGTTTTGAAAGTTTGTGAAATTCCGGTTAATTGTAAGGCTTGCTTGAAATATTCTACCGCTCTGTCACCCGGGTTTTGTTTTGCGAGCAACTCCCTTGCGGTTGCAATGAGCAAATCAGGGTTTTCTTTATCAAATTCAAGCAATCGCAAGTACAGGCTTTCTCCCTGTTGCTCCACAAGCTTTTTGACACAGAGTTTTTCTTTGATTATCAGGCCGCTTTCTTCCAAACGGCAAACATATTTTAGAGGATACGTTATGGATTTTATTTTTATGGGATTGCTCTTAAATTCATATTTCTGAACGTTGTCTGTTTCTTCTTCTATAATCCAAATTAGCATATTTCGGTTACTTGCCGGTCTTATTTCATAGGTTAAAATATCATTTTTTAGGTAATTTAGGGCTTTTAAATATTGTTCTAGTGTAATTTCGTTTTTTGCTTTCTCTGTAATAAATTTGTATATACTGTTTACATATCGCCCTGTTCGGTTGTTTTCAAGGGCCTCTGTTCCAAGCTTAATAAGTTGTTCTTTTTTCTCTTTGATAAACTCTTTGTTTTTTTTATTTATAATAAGTAGATGATAGGCGTAAAGTATAATTTCTTCGTCGGTTTCCTGTTGTTCCATGGTCTTTTTAACGCTGTAACGAGTGACTTTTTCCAGCCCGTTCATAAAGGCGCCCACAAGTAAATATCTGTGCAGACCTTCTACGGAAAGTTGTCTTTGTTCCAATTCCAAACAAAATGAGTAGGAACGGTATGAATAATCCCCGGCGGTTATGATTCGCTCGCAAATTTGCTGCAACAACCAACTCCAAGGATAGGCTCTGTACAATTGATAGGTTAAGCCGGACAATATAAAGTCTTGTGAAAGCAGTGAATAGCGATGTCGCAAGGCAACGGGTTCCAAATTTACCTTGTGAGCCAAGCCCCATTTTAGATAAACCCGGAACAAGGGCATACGACTGCTTATATCCACCGTTTTTTCAAAAAAATCTTTTAAACAGCCGAAAAACAAAACCGAGCGGCAACCCATTTCGTAAGCCTTCATTAAATGTATACCGGCTTCCTTCAGGTGCAGGCTTTGTAGCTTCAAAGCACCGTAATACAGGTGATACACATGGCAGTCCTCGGTTTCGGTTAATTCCAAAAGAGCCTTGGCGTGCTTTTCGGAGTTGCGTAGGTTTTTTTTCCGTACTTCACTTAATCCCAACAAAAAGGTAAGGGTGGCATAAATCCGAGGACGAGTGTTTTTAAAATAGGCTCTGCCTGCCCATAGGCTATCAGACTTACTTGCGGCAAGCTTAGTCTGATTGTTTTCCATAAGCAGAAAAATTCTGCATAAGTCCGTCTCAACCTTTTTTTCCTCGGTCATTGCCAAGGTTTTTAAGGCACGGTCAAGATAAGGCTGCTCCTCGGTGAAAACAAAACGCTGCCAATCACGCAGGGCATCAGCCAATATTTTATTTGAGCTTAATCCATTTTCCCACTTACCGGTATTTTCAGGCATAGCTTACTCCCGTACGGTCAAGGTTATTTTTTTCTCGTAATTTCCGGCTTTAACTGTTATGTCCGTCATAAGAACCGGGCGTTTTACAAACATGAATTGCCCTAAATTAAAGTATTTTATCCGAAAAGGAATTTCCGCATAAATATCGGTTAAGTACTTTTTCTGCTCGAATTTTACGAAACCGTCCTTCGCCGTGACTTCTATCAATACACCTGCATTGCCTTTGTTTGATATGGCAAGATAGCCCTCGTCGTCGTAGGAGAATACTTCCTTCGACACCTTTACCTCCAAGGCAGGTTTACGAACAACTGTTACTTTTACAGTCACGTCCTTGCCTATCTGCAACTTTCCGGCGGCAAATCTTTTTATACGATCGGTTTCTATAAAATACTTGATTTTTGCACTGTTAAGGGCATCAAACTTTTGTGAGGTCAGGTTGGAAATTTGGGTTGAAAGCCAAGGGACATTGCTAATAATGGGCTCGTCCGTATATCCCGGATAATTTCTGAAAATTTCCGCCTCACCGCTTATTACTTTATTTTCAGAACAATTTAAACTGTGTACAATTTCCTTCTTTTCAGCGTGAAGTTTAACGGGGCTTTTTTGATTATTCAACAAAAGAAAGTTTTCCAAGGCACGTTCTTTGTTTTTATCCTTGATTAACTCGTTATAAATTTCCGTGTGCTTGAAATTTAGGCTTGTTAGCCAAAGCTTAAATTCCTCTGCGTAAAACAAATCTCCGGCCGATTGGTCATTGCTTTGGGCATACTTTGCAAAATCAGCCAAACTCCAAAGGCTGTTTCCTTCCGGGGTTATTAAAGAAGGCGAAACCTTTCTGATGGTTACCGGAATGATTTTTTCTCCGCCGTTTGATGAAATAATAATTTCGGTGTTGGTCAAACGGCTTATATTTGAAGGAAGTACGGTATAGCTTACCTTTACTGAATTAGCATTAAACCGAGACGGCGAAATTTGAAGGAATTGTTTGTTAGCATAGATATTTCCGGAAAGCGTGCCTCCGCCTAGGTTTGAAATATTGATAATTCCGACGGAAACCATGTTGGTTTTAACCGACAAGGCTTCAACATCGGTTTTCAATTTGGGTTGTGGGTATTCCAATTCCTCTAGGGCTATTAAATCCATAGGCTACACCGTTTCCTGTTATTTCTGCTACTTGTTTACTATCATACTACCTGTTCTGTATCCCATAATGTCTAGGGTGATGAAGTTGTATCCCAGGTTTTTTAAATAGGCATTGATTTTATCTTTGGTTTCCTTTTCCAGCAGTCTTGAAAAATCCGCCTCGGGGATTTCGATTCGGGCTATATTTCCGTGGTCCCTTAAACGCACTTGGTTAAAACCGCTTTCCATTAAGAATTGCTCCGCCTGTTCCACTCGTTTTAAATCTTCTTGGGTAAAGGGATTGTCGTAGGGAAAGCGTGTTGCCAAACAAGCCAAGGGCGGTTTTTTCCAGGTAGGTAGGTTTAATTCCTTTGAAAGTATGCTGATTTCAGCCTTGGTTAAGCCGGCTTCTTTAAGAGGGCTTTTGATTTTAAGCTCTTCCAAGGCCGCCTTGCCGGGTCGAAAGTCATTGTCATCGTCGGCGTTGGAGCCTTCGATTATAACTCTGTCCCCTGCCAAGTTTATTAAATTTTCGAATATGGCTTTTTTGCAAATATAGCAACGATTAATGGGATTGTTTCTTAACGCTTCTACTTCAAAAGGGTTAAAATCCACCACTTTATGATTAATTTTATTATCAACGGTAAACTCCACCGCCGCCGCCAGTTCCCTTCCGGGATTAAAAGGAGAGTTTACGGTAACAGCCAAAACATCCGAATCGGGTATGTCAACCGCCGCCTTTAATAAAAACGTAGAATCCAAACCTCCGGAAAAGGCAACAGCTGTTTTTTTGTAACCTTTTAATATTTCTTTCAGTGCTTCATATTTTCTTTGTAATTCTGTCATATGTTTATACCTCGGCTGTGAAATTTAGACCAAATAATTTGAGAAAAGACCTTTTTATGCGAATATTAAGCTTGCCGCACAAAAAGGTCGACTTTAAAGTTAATTTATTATAATTGTAACCGGAATAACAGATTTTGTCAACGATATGGACTAAGGTTAATAGGATATATTACCAATAATTAATGACCATCCTTTTTCAGAAAAATTTGGATAGTCCGACTGATAACGTCCGTAAAATTTCACCATAATATTTTCTTATACTAATTTCATATTTATGGAGGATAAAAATTTGCAAAGTATCCTTGAATCTTTGTCTAAATTGCAAATTTTTATCTACTGTTTTAAATGAAATCAGTAATACAACACGTTTCCGGAGGCTCTTAAAAACATACGATTTTTCCGATTTGACCCGAATTATAAACTTGTAAGGGGTGATACAGTGGAAGATTTATTGCTTATAGTGGAATGTACAATGAACGAAGAAAGAGAAAAAAAAATCAGCAGTGTTTGCTCCGTAAAATATCGTCTACCCATAATAAATTCTTATGTGGTTTCCATTTCAGAATCCGAGCTTGATAAACTCCGGGGCATAGACGGCATAGAGGGCATATATCAAAGCACCTATATAACCGCCCAAATGAACTCTGCCAGGAAAATAGTAGGTGCGGAAAAGGTGCAAAGCTTGGGCTATTGCGGCCGAGGAGTAAGCATAGCCATACTGGATACCGGTGTTTCACCGGTCCCGGATTTGACCGAACCCAGAAATCGGATTGTTGCTTTTAAAGATATGGTAAACGGTGTGCCGGAGCCTTATGATGATAATGGGCACGGAACCCATGTTTAGGATATATGTCCCTTACATTTTTGTTTTAAAAATTATAGCTGTCTTGAAAGGATTATATATCCTTTCAGAACAGCCAATGAATAACGATTTCCTGTTCATTTTTTGATGTTCTTTCGCCTATTTCGATATAGTCGATAAATTCGTTTACCATTTCATGGGTTAGCTCTTCGAAATCTGCAAATTTTTTCAGTAAGCCCTCTACATCACCTAAAGAGTTGAAACGAAGCTTTAGGGAGGCAACTTCTTCCTCCAACCGGACTTTGCGTTTTTTATGCTGAGTTATCTCGTCCTGTATAGTTCCTTTCATATCAACAAATTCCTCGTCTGAAAGCAAACCTTTCACTTTTTCCTTAAAGGCAGCGGCAATATAGGCGTTATTGTTCTCAATCTCTCTATCAATTACAGTTAACTCCCGTTCTTTTTGCGAAATATCCTTTTTTATGGTGGATTTATTGTTAAGGGACTCCATAACTACACTAACATTGCCGGCATTAGACATATAGTCATTAATAATCTCTCTTATCCGTACCTCAACTATAGTAGTTAGTTTATTTAGCTTAATGCTGTGTGGGGAACATTCGTTGGATTTTGTTTTGTTAGATAGATTACAGCGCATATGGTATGTCTTACCGTCACGACAAGGTGTACCCCTGTGCATATTAGACCCACAATCTAAGCACCTTAGTTTTCCTGCAAACAAGTGAGCATCCCTGGTACCTTTATACCCATATGTAGGTTTATGCACAGTCCTTTTTTTATCCATCAGACTTTGAACGGTATAAAAGGTTTTTTCATCTATTATGGCTGTGTGGGTATTTTCAACAATAATATGTTCGTCTTTGGGAACGGCTTTTACTTTTTTGCTTTTATAGCTTACTTTTTTTTCCTTACCTTGCACCATATGCCCTAAGTACATTTTGTTTGTAAGTATCCTTCTTACAGTGTTTAGCGCCCATACCCCGTAAGTAGTGCTGTATTTACCGCTGTTAGGGGTTTTTAGGTTAATACCCTTTAGCTCCTTATAGGTAGAAGGGGTAGGAACTCCACGTTCAGTCAGTATTGCCGATATTTTATAACTCCCATTGCCTTGTAAATACAATCTGAATATTTCCCTTACCACAGATGCAGCCTCGTCATCAATTATTAACTTATGTTTATCTTTAGGGTCTTTAATATATCCATAGCAAGCATATGCACCTAAGAATTTTCCTGCTTTCATTTTGCTTTCAAAAACCCTTTTTATACTATTAGATAAATCCTCGCTGTACCACTCGTTTACTAAGCTGTTTATCTGACGTGCTTTTTTAGTCCCTTTTATGTTTGTGTCCACATGGTCTACGATACTGACGAAGCGTATACCCCACGAATCAAACTCTCTGTTCAAATAGCGTTCAGCCAGTTCCATATCCCTTGTAAAGCGGGATTGGTGTTTGCATAACACAATATTAAACAATCCGTTTTCAGCGTCTTTAAGCAATTGGTTAAAAGCGGGGCGCTCCCTATCAAACCCTTTACGGTCGTCATCGCTGTATATTTTATGTACGCTCCAATCTTGAGCCATAGCATAATCAACAAGCAACAACTTCTGGTTTTGTATGCTCTCGCTGTCGTCCCCCTTGTTTATTTTATCCTCGTCTTCTTTTGAAAGACGGCAGTAGATTGCCACTTTTTCTTCATTCATAGTAAGTACCCCCGAAATTTAAGGCACTAACCACTCATATTACGGTAATAATATTATAAACCGTGGTTTGAGTGGTTACAACTCATTTTAATTAGTTAGTGCCGGATTTTCCTTCTCCTGTATGGTTTTTATAAGCTTCGTAATACTTTTTGCCAATTCATTACAACGCTTTGCTTCAGAATTAGGCATATAAATGTCCTTAATAATGAATTTAGGGTCTTTCATAAACAGCACCCCTTAAATTCTTGGGTTAATAAATTGTATTCCTCGTAATTACAAAGTATTTTACGAAACAGGCTTTGCAGCTTGAACAATTTATAGCTCATTTCCTGTAATTCATTCATACAAACACCCTCTTAATTTTTGAATGTTTTATGAGAAAACCCACGGCAAAATATACATAAAACGTAATGTATAAAATAATAGATGTTCAAAATCAGCCGAGCCGGTTCTTTCATGGAATAAATTACGAAAAAAGGACAAAAAAATAAGACCCTTTGCAGGGTCTAAATTCTAGTATTAAGTTTTAACTTTTTGCTTTCTATCTTTGCCTTCAACGCTATCTATACTATAATACACTATTATGTAATCCAATTACAAAACCTTTTTGTCTAAAACATTGCGAATAAGGATTTGACTCTCGTAAATCTAAATGTTAATTATAAAAAGGTATATGATGGCTCATATATTTTTAAGATTTAACTTCTATGTATTAACATGATAAGAAACCAGCAATATTAAAATCTAGAAAATTTTGAAAGCACCGCTATTTCGTGAATTAATTGCTCAAAAAATTCTTTGCTCCAAAAACGAGGATGCGATCGGCCATGCAAAACTTTATTTCGACCATTTTCATCACCGCAAGCATGTGTATATTTAAAGTGTTTTTTTACACCTTCATGGAGCTTTACATATTCCGAATTATCTTGATTCTCCTCCATTGCAAACTTAATAAGATTCATTCCGACTCTTACTTTTAGAGGCTGTCCATTGCAATCAAAAAAAGGTAATTCATAGTCAGATGTAGTTGTCCGAATCATTTCTTCTAAATATGAATAAGCAAACGGAGTTAGTACGGAATAAGAATTGGGGACTTTGTTATAAATTTCTTTTATAACGCCCCAGTCCGGTGCCCAATTCCAAAAGTGAGCATAGTTGATAATTTCATCAAAATCCTCAAATATAGACACTGATACCCTCCTTAGCATTTACCTTTATACTAGAAATGGGAATTTACAGTTGTATAAAAATACTATACAAATAGATCCATCGTTCTGTATGCTCCTTACATTTTGAGCTATCCATATTTCTTAATGCTTTTTTTGCTATGTAAAATTGTATTTCGTTTTCTTTAATATAAGACAGAATTTTATCAGGGTAAAACAATAACCATTCAACATCAAATTCATCTTGAGTAAAATCATCAATGTTGAAAAAGTAGTCAAATTCTGACCAATAGCCTTTATATTTTGATAATGTGTTCATAGCAATGTTATTATCTATAAGGAAAAATGATATTTTCCTTATAGATTCTTCTTGTGGTAGAAATGAATATCGCTTCATACCAGGCACGCTATTTATTGCTATTTCTTCCTCTAAGTAATCATCAATCAAATATAAATATTCCATAATGTTCAAAGTATTATCTATTTTTGATTTTTCAATTAATTGCCAAACTGTTTTTATTTCATAATTTTCTATGAATATATTTTTGGCGTCTATCAATAAGTATGAAGCTAACGGCACTATTGCAGATATAAACAATTGTAGACTATCTTTACGTGCAATAATGAAATTCGATATATCTATAAACTCATATGCACAAATGGAAGCAATAGTCGACATTGTTCTACCTATCAATGATATATCACTAAATTCAATATCATTATAATTTTCAAGTTTATTAATAAAATATTTTTCTAAAGTTTTGAGAAAACTGGCAGCATTATCATTCGTTGTATACTTTTGAATAGTACCAATTCTATCTTGATATGTCCAATATCCGTTTTTACATTCCAGTATGAATTCAATAATTTCTAATGCGGAGTTTACATTTTTTAAATAATGAGAACTTATATAAAGCACCATTTGTATTTCTGAGGAAAGTTCTATCCACCATAGATATTCCGTCATAAGTATTTCATCATCAAACTTTAACTTGTAAAAATTTATTAGTTTAAGCACATAACATTCCAACTTTTCTACTTCTTCAAATGGTACGGAACTAAACTTAATATATTCTTCAAAATAACGTAAGTCATCTTTCTTGCAACACTTTGATAAAAGAATAATATCTTGTAATTCAAATTTTAACCTTGTATTACATATATGAGCAAACGCACCAGTTGCTTTTTTATGAATTTCCTTATAATAGGCACGTAGCCATATAAACATCGCATTTTTTATATAATTTTTACTCTCCGTGTACCCTTGTACACATATCATATTATCTTCTATAAATTTTACTGCTTCTAACATATCCAATTTTATTTTGTCAAACTTAGATAGTCCTGTACTCATAGTATCCGATGTTAATGATTTTTCGATTTCATATTTATTATTCATCAGATCATTAATTTCATCAGAGTAACAATTACTTTTTGCAAATTTACTTAAAAATCCATATTTACTTTTAAAATAATACGGAAGTTCATTAAATTGTGATTCGATATTGCAACATGACATTTCTACAGACATTTGTCCAAAAAATGTTTCGTCAACAACAAATATTCTTTGACCTGTGACGATCCTCACTATTATTGGTTGAGCATAGTATGTTCTTGCACTATCAATTATCCTATATAAATGATATCTGTTTATCTGAGAAAGATAATAAATATCCCAGTCCTTACTTGCTTTAGAATCTCTTAACACCTCTGTAAATAAGATATAGCTTTCTGCCAGTTTTCCGATTTTACTTAAATAATATGCCTTTTTAAACTGTTTTTTTATTTCACTATATTCCAAAGAACAGTATTTAATCATTTCTTCGTAATCATTTTTAAAGGAATCACTGCTTATTTTAATGCATGGAAAATATAGATCAGTGTCTTTATGTAGACCTCTAATATCACAAGCTTTGACGAATAAATCAATATAGTTACATTTTAATTCATCAATTTCGTTATACTCATTTTTATGATCGAAATAATCTTCCCATATGTTATCTATCTTACTAGAGAGCGTCTTCAAACTGTCAAAATAACCAAATAAGCATACAAGCAAGCT
>CAYMOU010000045.1:0-20754 GCA_964392115.1 uncultured Defluviitaleaceae bacterium
TCAGCTTGCTTGTATGCTTATTTGGTTATTTTGACAGTTTGAAGACGCTCTCTAACCTTTAAGCAGGAATCTGATTTCGCCTAATATTTATTAAAACACTCCTGAACATTGTTTTAGGAGTGTTTTTTGTATATCCCAAGCAAAACTATACGCTTTTGGAGCTTCATCTTATAAATGAAACACCCCAATTACTAAATTTACCCGTAATACAAGCGGTTTTCAGCCTTGTCTAAACGCAAGGGGAAAACCCAATATACCCATGTTACTGTATTGAAAACAATACAAGACATATTCTGAAATACTTAAAGAGATGAGGTATCCACAGTAATTTTTCTACCAAACAGGAACAAGATACGTTATAATACCAAAATTAGCTAAAGAACACTATAACCGGTTGGGTGAAACAATATATACCGGCAGGTGACTTAAAGATAGAATTTTGCAGTATTTTTTAACGAATAATCCGGTTTGGAAATGTCTAATACATAAAAATCTGCTTATAATTAAACATTATAGAAAGGACGGAAATTTAATGGAAATGTTAACAAAAGAAATTGCCCAAGAAATAGTAGACAGAGCTATGAAAGTAATTTCTTACAACGTTAATGTAATGGACCGTCACGGAAGAATTATTGCATCGGGAGATAAAAGCAGAATAAACCAAAAGCATGAAGGTGCAATACTGGCTCTTGAGCGCAGAAGTTCTTTTGATGTTACAGAAGATATTTCCAAGGATCTTAGAGGAGTAATGTCAGGGGTTAATTTGTTAATAGAGTTTATGGGTGAACCGGTGGGCGTTATCGGCATAACCGGAAATACAGACGAGGTTCGTAAATATGGCGAGATAGTTAAAATGCTTGCAGAGTTATTTATTGAGCATTCGTATTTCTTGAAAAAGGCACAATGGGATAAAAATGTAAAGGAGGATTTCCTGCTATCACTGATACACAGCAACGAGTCCGGCTCTTCAAAAATTGCAGCAGGAGCAAGCAGGTTAAATTTCAGCCTGAATAAATATCATTGCGTTTGCTTGGTGGATTTTAATTTTATTGATATGACTGATTTCAAAGTCGATATGGAGAAAATTATAAATTTTTTGTCAAACAGACTGATGATTAAGTATACGGGTATCCAAAATACTTTCCAGACAATATTTCTTCTTTCGGATAATTGTCCAAACAAATTAAACGAAGATTGTCATGAAAAATGTAGCCGGCTTTTAAATATGTTAACTCAAAACAGCTATAATAATTATAACATAATAATCGGAAAAACTTTGTTTGGTGAGGATGGCATTCGAGATTCATATTCATCTGTAAAAGATGCATTAAAATACGCAAATAAAAACAAAATAAAACACAGGATAATTGAAGTTGATGATTTAATCAATAAAATGATATTTTTAAATATTAAGCCCTCCTGGCTGGTTAAACACTATACAAATATTTGGAGTATGCTTGTTAAGGGCGACAGAGGAAACGAATTAATCGAAACTTTAAATATTTATTTTAAAGAAAATTGTGAAAGCAAAAACGCTGCCCTAAAATTAAATATTCATAGAAACACCTTAATTTACAGATTCGATAAAATAAATGAATTAACCGGAAAAGATGTTAAAAACAAAAATGATTTACTTACTCTTTATGTAGCTAAATGTCTATACGAAAATTTGTAATAGGAAATTTTTGTGCCTATGCACAAAATATTCTTATATATTTTTAAATTTATATGCTTAGGTACAGTGTCTTTTGTATAAAAAATAATTATAATCGTTAGACTGTTGTGGATTTGTTTTCTTCTATACTTAAATCGGGGTTAATGTTCCATATGTATTCAAGTATAATCCACAAAAAAACTTACTTTTGAAAGGGGTTCATTATGCCTGTTGTAAGTATTTACGGAGCGGTGTTGGCTCTGGTTGTTGCAATCTTTTTAATTTTAAAAAAGGTTCCTCCTGTGTACGGAATGATAGCGGGTGCTTTACTGGGCGCTCTCGTTGGAGGAGTTGGGCTGCCTGAATCTGTCACTATGATGATGGATGGTGCAAAAGGAATTATTCCGGCTGTTTTGAGAATTCTATGCGCCGGTATTTTAGCCGGGGTTCTTATCGAATCCGGTGCGGCAAGAGTTATAGCCGAAACCTTGGTGGAAAAAATAGGACAAACCCGTTCTTTGGTTGCCCTTGCCTTAGCAACTTTAATTTTAACTGCAGTAGGCGTGTTTATTGACGTTGCTGTAATTACAGTTTCACCTATCGCTATCGCAATTGCAGGTAAAGCAAGCTTATCACGCTTTTCAATTTTGTTGGCTATGGTAGGCGGCGGCAAAGCCGGTAACATTATTTCACCAAACCCCAACGCAATTGCTGCTTCTGACTTTTTCGGCATTCCCTTAACATCACTTATGGTAGCCGGAATTATACCCTGTGTTATCGGTCTTGTTGTAACTTGTATTTTGGCATCCAAGTTAAAAAACAAAGGTAACATTGTTGAGGCACAGACTGAAAAATCAACTTCAAGAGAAAACCTTCCAAGCTTTTTTACTTCAATTTTGGCTCCCTTGGTAGCAATAGTTCTGCTTTCTTTAAGACCCATTGCAAACATAGTCATAGACCCTATGATAGCCCTTCCGGTAGGCGGAATAATAGGTGCTTTATGTATGGGCAAAATTAAAAATATAATCAACTTTTCAATTGCAGGCTTAAACAGAATGTCCGGTGTTGCCATCATGCTTATCGGAACAGGTGCCTTGGCCGGAGTAATTTCAAATTCAGAAGTTCGTCAAGTAATTTCAGACTTGCTGAATATTTCGGGATTACCTTCATTCTTGCTGGCACCTATCAGCGGCGCTTTAATGTCTTTCGCTACTGCTTCAACCACAGCCGGAACAAGCGTGGCCTGTGCAGCCTTTGGTGAAACAATTGTAGATTTAGGCGTATCCTCTATTGCGGCGGCAGCTATGATTCATGCAGGTGCAACCGTATTAGACCACGTACCCCACGGAAGCTTTTTCCATGCTACCGGTGGCGCTGTAGGAATGGATATGAAAGAAAGATTAAAACTTATACCTTATGAATCGCTTGTGGGTATATCTTTGGCTATAGTTTCAACTATAGTATACGGAGTAATTTTAGGTTAGGGAGGAAACACCTTGCACGTTGTAATCGCAATGGATTCCTTTAAGGAATGTATGAGTGCATTAGAAGCCTGTAATGAAGTTAAAGCAGGTTTTACGGAAGTTTTAGGCGAGGAATTGTCTGTAAAAGTTGTTCCTATGGCTGACGGCGGTGAAGGAACAGTACAATCACTGGTTGACGTAACCCAAGGCAAGATTATAAAAACTACGGTTACCGGCCCTATGAGAAATAAAGTAGAAGCTACTTACGGAATTTTAGGCGACGGTAAAACCGCCGTTATAGAAATGGCGTCTGCTTCCGGTCTGGCTCTTGTGCCTGTAGACAAAAGAAACCCTCTTTTGTCAAGCACCTATGGCACGGGTGAGCTTATTTTAAAGGCCATTGAAACCGGGGTTGACAACATTATTTTAGGAATCGGCGGCAGTGCAACAAATGACGGCGGCTCCGGAATGGCTGCTGCTCTGGGAGTAAGGTTTTTGGATGCAAACCAAAACGAAATCAATCCTTGCGGCGGAGAGCTGAATAAAATTGATAAAATTGATGTTTCTCAAGTAAACCCTAAGCTGAGTTCGGTAAATTTTGTTGTAGCTTGCGATGTTGACAATCCCCTAACCGGCGAAAGAGGCGCATCAAATATTTTCGGACCTCAAAAAGGTGCAACTCCCGAAATGGTTAAGATTCTTGACGAAAACTTGAAGCATTACAGCAAAAAAGTATTGGAATTCACCGGTAAAGATATTGAAAACGTACCCGGTTCCGGTGCTGCCGGCGGGCTTGGCGGTGGCTGTTTAGCTTTTTTAAATGCCCAACTGCAAAGAGGCATAGAAATAGTAACAAAAGCCTCTAATTTAGAGGAAGCTGTAAAAACCGCTGATTTTGTTATCACCGGAGAAGGACGAATCGATAAGCAAACGGCCTTCGGTAAAACGCCTATGGGTGTTGCAAAGGTGGCAAAAATGCATAATATTCCTGTAATTGCCCTGGCCGGTATGCTTGGAGACGGTTACGAGGAAGTATATAAAATCGGCATAGACTCCGCTTTTTGTATTCTGCAAGGAGTATGCGACATTGATAATGCCCTTGCAAACGGTAAAGAAAATTTAAGAAAAACTTCAAGAAATGTTGCAAGTTTACTTAAAATGTTGTCAAAATAAATATAAATGTTATTTTTCAGAGGTTATATGATGCATTAAAAATCATATAACCTCTTTTATTTCCACGGATTTTTACAGATTTTGTTATACAGTAATGCAAGCGGATTTTAACTTTTCTAAATGTAATCAGAAAAACCACATTACCAAAAGCTGCATTGAAAACAACACAAGGCTTGTCCTTTAAGCCATGAAGTGATAAAATAAGCAGAATAGGTTTTCTGTGATATAACGTAGAAAAACACAAAGTGTAGTAGTTTCTGGATTGATAATTACAATCAATCCGATACGGATTGCGATTTAGAAAGGTGTGATTGCCTGCATACAGAAAAAAACATTGCGACATCTATTTCGTCGATAATATATTACAAAACTCAACAACCGGTCTCGGTTTATAGCTTTTTATACCATTATGAAAGTTGAAACTAAATCTACTTTATTTCGTTATAGGTTGTAGGGGTAAAAGTTAATTTATCAGACGATTATTGACAACAATTTTTAGGGGGTTGTAAAATGTTTAACAAAACGGTTTTTAAAAAATCTATTGCTTTTTTATTGTTTATCACAATTATTTTTTCATTGCAGTCTAATATTATATTTGCTTCGGTGCCGGGAGCGTCACGTAATGCAGAGGCGGCGAGTGCCGGAGTGCCTACTATATCCGTAGGTGATGCGACATCAATAACACAAACCGGTGCTAGAGTGGCTGTGGATATTTCTTATGACAGTACGCTTCATGTGCCGGGTTCCGGTTTCATCTATTACTCTCTTTCGAATAATCCGGAAACAGACGGAAATTCAATAAGTATAGGTGCTGCAAGCGGTACCTTTGATATTCCCGGCCTTTCTGCCGGAACCACCTACTATTACACAGCGGTTTTGAATTACAAAGCAGTCGGAGATGATACTCCGTTAAAAGTAACAAGCCAAATAAAGAGTTTTACAACACAGGCTCCGCCGGCTCCTCCGGCTCCTTCCGTTACCATAGATAACCCTACCGTTATGTATAGCGGTCTGTCAACTGCGGTTGTCACTTTTTCCTATTCATCAGCCAATTGTACAGTTACAGAATACGGTGTAGAAGTTAATGATGCACCTAATAGTCCGGTAGCTTCCACTCAAAGCGGCGCTACCTACAGCAAAGTTATTTCGGGGCTAGAAGTTGGTCCAACCTATATAATTAAGGGTTATGTAAAGTACTTGGATGCCTCGAATATTGCACATACCAAGTATAGCGGTGTAGTCAATTATAAACATGCCACTGTTAAGCCTTCGGTTACCACAAAAGCTGCTTCCTATAGCTCCTCTTTGGGAAATATATCTGCTACGGCTACCATTGTTACCTCCGGTTCGTCAGATGTAACCAATAAGGGATTTGTTTACTCTTTTGATAATAGCGTACCTACCGTAGACGACAATAAAAGCAAGGTGGACGGCAATGTTCTCGCCAATACCACAAATGTTGATTATAGTACTATAATTATTCCACAATCCGGCAAAACAAAATGTTATATCCGTGCTTACGCTACCAGCATTGTTGATACTGTTTACGGTGCGGTTATAACTGTAGATTTGCCCGGAACCGTAGCTGTAACAACAAACGCTGCTACCGATATTACGGGAAATTCAGCCACAGCCAATACTAGGGTAACCAATGTTGGGTTGGGAATTTCAAACAGCGGTGTTGTTTATAGCAAATCTGCTTCCAATTTAACCAAAGGTGCTTCCAATTCCTATTATAAAGAAGACAGCATTACAGCAATCGGTACAAGAACATACAGTTTAACCAATCTTGAGCCGGGCACCACTTATTATGTTAAGGCATATGTAATAAACAGAAACGGAATTTTAACCTATGACAGCAGTTACGTTTCTTTTACAACTTCTTCTTCAACTTCATCGGTAACAACCAATTCCTCTACAAATATAGCGGCTAATTCAGCCACAGGTAACATTAATGTTTCAAGCGTGGGAGCCGGAATAAGCTACAGTGGTGTGGTTTATTCAACATCCACCTCGTATTTAACAAAGGGATCATCAAATTCTTCTTATAAAGAGGCTTCAAATACAACAACCGGCACGAAAACTTACAGTTTAACAAACCTGGAGCCTTCTACCGTGTATTATGTTAAGGGATATGTCATAAACAAAAGCGGAAGTATAACCTATGCAAGTAACTATACTTCGTTTACAACTTTAAACAACTCTAATATCCCTACGGTCAGAACCGTATCCACAAGCAATGTAACCAATACCACCGTAGATGTTACAATTAATGTTACTTCTGATAACGGTTATTCCATTACCGACAGAGGTGTTGTTTACTCAACATCTAATTCAACACCTACCATGAATGACAGTAGCAAATCAATAGGCGGTACAACCGGTAGTTCAACTTTTACCTTGTACAGCTTGACCGCCAATAAGACTTACTACGTAAGAGCATATGCAAAGAACAGCAAGGGCGTAGCTTACGGCACTGTATTATCTTTTAAAACAACAAACACTTCAGACAGTGCGCCCTCAGCGTCTACTTCGGGTGTTTCAAATGTTACGTCATATACAGCTGAAGTGGATATTAACATTACCAACGCCGGTTCTTCAAACGTTACGGACAGAGGCGTGGTTTATTCTTCTTCCAATAGTTATCCGGAAATAGGCTTATCGGGCTGTTCCAAACAATCAGTATCGGGAACAACCGGAAGAGCTGTGGTAGTTCTCAGTTCATTAAATGCAAATACTACCTATTATGTAAGGTCTTATGCAAGAAACAGCAGCGGATATGCTTACGGAGATGTTAAAACATTTACAACCGCCAGGTACGACAATATTCCGGCGGTTACAACAGACTCGGTTACCACGACCTCCGCAACTTCATTTGATGCAAGAATAAACGTAACAAAAGATAACGGATACGCCGTTACGGAGCGTGGCGTGGTGTATTCCAGAACAAACAGCAGTATAGTGCTGAACGGCTCGTCTGTTTTATTTAAAACAACACCGGGAACAACCGGAACCGGTACGGTTTCTGTTACCGGTCTAACAGCCGGAACCACATATTATGTAAGAGCATATGCCACCAATAGATACGGCACGGCATACGGCGCTGTTAAGGAAATTACAACAAGCCAATACACTGTAACCACAGGTACCCCAACCAATATAACAGCCTCCGGTGCTACTGTAAGCGGTGTTGTATCAAGCAGCAGTGACAAAATTACCGACAGGGGTATTGTTTATTCGGCTACCAACCCAACACCCACTATTTCGGACTACTATGTATCGGCAAACACTACCGCAACATCTTATTCAGTTTCATTAGCCGGATTAGCAATAAACACTAAATATTACGCAAGGGCGTATATTAAAACTTCCGAAGGTTATAGCTACGGTAGCGTTGTGAACTTTACAACCGGCAATAATGATTTTGCTGTAACTGTTTTATACAAAACTTGGGAAGGCCAACAAGTAGGCGGCCAAACCTTGAACCTTAAAAAGGGCGTTACTATTAAGCAGGATACACTGTCTTTACCTGCCGGCTATGAATTGGTTACACCAACATTCAGCTACTTGGTGCAAGGCAGCGAAACAATTACCGCTTATGTAAAGAAAAAAACCTCGTCCGGTGCATTTATGGAAGGTACATCAAACAAACGCTTTGAACCCGAAAGGAAAATTACCCGTCTTGAGGTAGCCAAAATGATTTATGCCTTAAACGGTAAACCCAACATGGCCAAGGTCAGAACCTACACAGACATTCCCGATGACTTTCCGGAACAAGCGGCAATAAACTATGTTTCATCTATGGAATTTATGACCGGTTTCCCGGATGGTTCGTTTAGGCCTTATGCCAACATTACCCGTGCGGAAGTAGCTGTTGTTTGCAACAACGTTTACAGCTTAACATCCCAAGATATGACCAATCCTTTTAAAGACATTAATAACCACTGGGGTAAGAAATATATTACTATAGCTTATAAAAACGGTGCTATCAGCGGTTATCCCGACAAAACCTTTAAGCCCGAACTTAACATGACTCGTGCCGAAGCAGCCACACTGTTTGCAAAAGCCGAAAAACGAGACTTAACACCGCTGGGACAGAACAAGTTCTCTGATGTTCCCACTACCCATTGGGCTTATAAATATATAATGAATGCTGCCGTTCCAAGTGCTTAATCCGGAAAAAATCTTTGTATGCTAACGAACGCAAATTTATCTATGTCTTTCAAACCAATTAAATAAATAAACGCATACAAAAAGGCTTTGTGAAGAACCAGCTTCACGAAGCCTTTTTGTATTTTCATAAATTAATTTTCAAGTATTTGTAGGGTCGTGGCTCTGCGACCACTGCTTTACCAAACTATACACTACCGGCAATTAATTATCATCGTGCATAATATCCTTAGTTGCCTCATACAGCCTTCTGTAGTTCTTAAGATAAGGCGCATAGGTCTTGTGGTTTTCATCAGATGGAGTGAAGATATTTTTCTTTTTAATGATACTTGCTACCTCTTTTAAATCCCTGTAATGCCCAACTCCAAGCGCTGCAAGAAGGGTATTACCGTAAGCAGCACCGGCCTCTACCTCGGCGGTATACATTTCTTTGCCGCTGATATCGGATACTATTTGCAGCCATTTGGGGCTTTTTGTGCCGCCGCCTACGGCCATAACCTTTTTGGTTCCCATGTTTTTTTGGTCGAAGATTTCGAAATGTTGAGCAATACCGTATCCCACACCTTCAAGGCAGGCGTTGTAGATATGCTCACGTTTATGGGTTAGGTTAAGGCCGAAAATCATGCCTTTTGCCAGAGGGTCGTTAATGGGCGTGCGCTCTCCGCTGAAATAGGGTAGCACGATTAATCCGCCGGACCCCGGGGCTACGTTTGAAACCTGATCTATCAGTGCATCGTAGGCGTTAATGCCGCCTGTCTCTTGTTCTGCCAAAAGCTCCTTAGCAAAGTTGTCTCGGAACCACCGGGTCAGCGTACCGGAGGTTGACATTCCTGCCGCCACCGAGTATGTGCCCGGAAACAGGTAAGGCCCTGCCCATAGCCTGTGGTCTTTGGTAAACTTATCAACAACGTGGATTATAAATATGGACGAACCGAACATAAGCATCATATCGCCCGGGTCAAATACGCCTACGCTGACTGCCTCTGCCGAAGCATCGGCTGTGCCGGTAATTACGGGAGTGCCGGCGGCGATGCCGGTTTCCTTTGCTGCCGATTGGGTTACCGTACCCACCTGTTCGTGGGACCATTTGCAGTCCGGCAACATATCACGTGTGCAAAACAGGCTTATATCTTCTTCCCAGTCACATTTATCCACGTTATACATGGGTACCCAAGTGGCGGCGGTGTAGTTGTCTATTACATAATTTCCGGTTAGTTTGGCAACAAGGTATGTAGAGCCGGTGACGAACTTGGCGGTTTCTTTGTAAATTTCCGGTTCTTTGTTTTTAATCCACAGAACCTTCGCACCGGCGGACTGGCTGGTAATGGGTGTGCCGTATTTCTGCATTATATGTTCTTGGCCGTAGAGATTATTTATATAATCAATTTCGTCTACGGCTCTAACGTCTACACCGTAGAGAATTGCCTTTCTTAAGGGATTTAAGCCCTTATCCACCGGTAGGCAACATGGAGCAATGGTGCTACAACCCACGGCGGCAATACATTGAGGGTCTATGCCGGATTTTTCAATCAGGCTGTTGGAGAGGTAACAAAAATCTTTCCACCAGGTGTTTTCGGCATCGTGTTCGGCGTAGCCGGATTTTGGAGACTCCATAAGGTGAGGTGCCTTATCAAAGGCTATGATTTCAGCTCTTTCATTGGTGATAACGCCCTTGCTCTCAAAGGTTCCGATGTCGATACCGAGAAAATATTTTTCTGCCATACCGTTTACCTCCTAAAAAAAATAAAACCTTGGGGAAAACCTTTTCTAAAGCAAAAGCCTTCCCAAAAACACTTTCAACAGGACTTTGTAATTTTATTTCCGGTTGTAAGTTTTAAAGTTGATTCGCTATAGTTTTGTGCTTAGTTACTGTTAATATCTGTTTTGAGGAAAACTGTCATCTATCTCCAAAAGCATACAGGATACTAATTTGGCAAGTGCTTCGATGTCGGAGGGTTCACACATTTCCACAGGGGTATGGGTATACCTTGCCGGGAAGCCCATTTCCAGACAGCAAACTCCTTGGCCTTCAAGCTGTAAATAGGCGTTATCTGTGACTATACCCAGTGCGGCGAAACGCTGTAGGGGTATGTTATTTTTCTCGGCGGTGTTTTTAGCCAGCTTAAACAGGTTTTCGTTTGGCAAGGTGCCGTTAAGGGTTCCTCTGCCGTGGAAGCTGTAAAGCTGTACACAAGGCCCTTGTCCCAAAACGTCCTCGAATTTGGCTGATAAATCGTTGGTGTCCCCGGCTAGGGTTACGTCCAGTTCAAGTGCAATGTCCGGCTTGACAGTACGAGCCGCCAACATGGCACCTCGAAGGTTGAATTCTTCCCAAACAGTGCCCACAAGATAAACGTCTGCCGGCGGTCGGTTGCCGGAGAGTCTTTCCGCTATATCCACAAGACAGGCACAAGCCCCTCTGTTATCTACAGCCGTGCCTGTAATTCTGCCGTTTAAAAGCTCTGTTGCCTGTGGCTTATACACAACCGGACAGCCCGGGTAAATGCCCAGCGCATGAACTTCATCGGCGCTTTTTGCTCCTATATCTATAAACAGTGATGTAACTAAATCTACCTTGTATTTTTCGCTTTCAGGTGTGGCATGGTGGGCTTTGTTGCCGAAAATACCTTCGTGCCAGCCGCCGTTTTCGTCCCGTACCAGAAGACCCAGAGCCGGAAGCACCTTTTCAGGGATGCCGCCCAAGCGGTCAACCTGAATAAACCCGTTTTTCTCAACTTTACGGACGATAAAGCCCAAGGAGTCCATATGGCCGTAAACCATAATTCGGGCGCTGCTTTTGCCGGTGCCTCTAATCAGGCCTATGCAATTACCTACCTTGTCTATGCGGGTTTCGTCGCAATATTTATCTAAATGAGCCTTTAGGGCGTATGCCATTTGGGATTCATAACCGGACGGTGCCGGTATCATCATAAACTCTTTGAGTATTTCTTTAACCATAGTCTCACCCGATTAATTCTTTTATTTTTTCTGCCATAACTTTGCCGATTTGGGCATGGGTTTCTTCCGATAGATGGATACCGTCGCCGGTGGCTTTGGCAAAACTGCCTACGTCTACAAAGGCACAGCCGTTGCGTTGGGCGATAATCTTATAAACTTCGCCCAGTTCCTGTACCTTTTCCTTAGAGCGTTGTGAAAACACCGTACCGTGAAGGGTTTCGCCCCAATCGTCGCCCATAAGTGCCGGAGATGCCAGGATAATTTTCGGCTCGTTGACCTTGCGGCCGCAGGGTATTTTTTTCACGTAGCTGATAAGTAAATCCATAGCCCAACCTATGTCCCAAGGCTCTTTTAAGAAGCGGTTTTTTGTATCGTTTACGCCCAAGGCCAGGATTATCGCATCTAAGGGAGCGTTGGACAAAAGGGTGGATTCAAAGCCCACACGGCCGTTTCTGCCTTCTTCGATAGGGTCATGAAATACGGTGGTGCGGCCGTTTAGGGCGTTTTCGTATACCCTATAATCCTTCCCGAGAGCAAGTTCCATAACACCCGGCCAACGTTGGCAAAATTCGTATCTTTCAGCTTTTCCGGGGATAAAGCCCCAGGTATTGGAGTCTCCGTAGCAAAGTATATACTTCATCCTGTAATCTCCTATCCTATGTGCAAAAGATAAGACCTTGGGTAAACTTTTTCTAAAGAAAAATCCTTCCCCAAACCCCTTTTAAAAAGACTTTAGCACGGTAAATTCTATCTAACGAGCAATTAATTTAATAAATGCAGATTTAATCTGTGAGCTTTAATATTGCTTCAAGCATTTCTTTGTGGTTATATACCATAATATCAGCTTCTTCAACATCGCTGTCGCCGAAATTATTCTTGATAGCCACGGTCATTATGCCGTTTGCTTTGCCGGAGGTAACGTCCTCTCTGCGGTCGCCGGTCATGACTGCCTTTTCCGGTGTAAATTGCTTGAGAAGTTCTCCGATATTGTGTTTTTTGCTCATGCCGTATTGGTTGGTTTTAACGGCATTGAAATAATTTTTGATGCCAAGCTTGTTAAGGCAGGTTTCTATATAATCCAAGTCTCCGTTGGAGCAAAGCGCTATCTTGTAGCCCTTTTCTTTAAGGGTTTGCAGCATGTAAACAGCGTCCGGCTCTATTTCACACAGTTTATCAACGGCTTCACGTACGTGCCCTTGAAGCACGGAAAAAAGCTCTGCACGTTTTGTCGGTTCTGCCGTGCCTATAAGTTTTATGCTGATTTCGTCCATGGTATCACCCACAGTGCTGTTGGCTACTTCCTCGGAAATAGGCGGATAGCCCATTTCTGCCAAGGCTCTGTTCATGGAAAGCATATTAACTTCGGCAGTTTTCAAAAACAAGGTGCCGTCAAAATCGAAAATGGCAAGTTTAGTCATAGTGCATTGTCCTCTCTTACAGGGAACGTATCACCCCGAGGATTTTTAGCATAACTTCCTCGTTGTCTATGGTTTGCAGGTCAACCTCGCCTGACTTTGCCCGAGAAAGCAGGATTTTGCCGTATTGCTTTAAGGGTTGTGCCAAGCCTTGGTTTCCTCGGTTTTTATATTCATAACACAGCACTTTAATAAGCAGTAACAAATCCTCGTTTGAAGATGTGCTTAGAAAGGCAGTTTCTACCCGGCCTACCTGGTACTGAGAATAATTTCCTATATCAAAATCCTGTTCATTGTGGGTTTTGCCCATAGTAATATAAATAACAAACAGGAATATAAATCCCATAAGCACCGGATAAAACAACCCGGCACTTTTGGGTATAACTTTTTTCTTTTCGTCCGATTGCATTATAAAATGCCTTTCCTGTTACGTTTATTCTATCCGATGATTTTTATAATAAGCAAGATGTGCCGGTTGACTCTCATCAACCGGCACATTATCGTCGGCTCGTACTTGGCTTTACCGGTTAGGTTTTATTCCGGTTTATACTTGCCTTTAACTGCTGCAACATCGTAGCTGTCAGCATCTTTTTCGATGTTAGGCTTATCGCTGTTTATGCCGGCGTAGATAAAGTCGTTGGTGTATACCTTGTCAAAAGCAATGGGCGCTTTGATAACGCCGGATTCAACGGCAGAATCCATTACTATTTGCCATTTGTCGTCCCAAGATTTGCCGATATTATCGAGCAGTTGTTTTTCTTCAGTGCCGCCTTCGGGGCCGAACATTTGATAAGCTCTACCCTTTTGAACGTAAACAGCGGCGTTCCAAGTAATGTCAATAGCAGGGAATTGGGCACAGGATACGGCAGCGGCTGCTTCTGAATTGTATTTGGTGAAATACATACCTTTCGCAAGGCCTTTTACAAAGGCTTTAACAACTTCCGGTCTGTTTTCGATGTTGTTGGTGTTGGTGATAATAGGATTGGAGCAAGTTTTGAGTACTTCGTTACCGTCTATGTAATTAAAGTTATAGCCTTGGCCCATAAGCTGCCAAGCTTCGCCCGGCCAGCTGAAAAGCATATCAAGTTTACCTTCGGCAACTTGGATATAGCGGTTTTCGCCTGCAACAACAAATTCAAGGTCGTTAGCCGGGTCTACACCTGCGGCTACAAGGGTAGGTTCAACAAGCATTTGCCAAGAAGCATCCCCAAGGGCTACGGTAAGTTTTTTGCCGTGTTTGTTAACAGCGTCTTTCATGTCGTCCCAAGATTGGATTTTGCTGTCTTTAAGAACGCACATACCCCAGATATTAATGGCGTCGTATGAGGAAACAACTTTGATGGGTAAGCCTTCTTCTATACCGGCCAGTATAAAGGAAGTACCCGGGCAAGCGAAGTCAGCATTGCCGGTGGCTACCATTTTAATATCGGTGGTACCGAAGGATTGTTCCATGGTAACGTCAAGGCCTTCTTCTTCCCAGTAACCAAGGTTTTTGGCTACCCAATAGGGAGTGTCTTCAAGAACTTCAATGGTACGAGGGAATACAAGCTTAACTTTGGTAAGCTCTTTGCCGGCGGAATTTCCGGTGTTGTCGTTATTGGTGTTGGCATTGTTTTCGTTATTAACAACGGGTGTTGATGCTCCGGGGTCATTGGCTACCGGCGGCGTGCAGGCTACAAACAAGACTGCCGAAAGCATAAGTACTAAACTTAACGCAATAAATTTTCTCATTTTTACTCCTCCTATTTATAAAACTTCGGTTAGGTTTTGAGATTTATATTACGGCTGCACCGAGCCGACCAACAAGAATGCAGCACGTATGGACAAAAATCGGTGAGGAAAAACTTATTATTTAATGAACTAATTTGCAAAGTTGGGTTGTTCTTATAAATGATTTTGTTATATTCTGTCTAAATTAAGTTTACCAACTTTTATCTAATTTGGCAATATGTATATTACATTTTTATGACAATCTTTAACCACCCATATTATGCACAAATTATTCTTCGTATCCGCACCAATCCAAAATAAATGCGGCGTAGATTTTTGTTGCTTTAATAAGGTCGTCTACATTGATATATTCGTTATCCCCGTGAACATTATTGCTAACAGAGCCAGGGCCAAGTATTACCGTAGGAATATCCAACTTATTTAAATAATAGGCATCGCAAACGGCTTTAAATCCTGAAATAACGGCTTCTTTTCCCAATGTTTCGCCGGCTGTTTTTCGAAGGGCTGCAACGCCCTCGTTATCTAAATCCAACCGAAAACCCGGCCAGTCTTGAATAACCGGTGCTTCAACTATAGGCGGATGGGCTTTCAGCCAATCATCTGTGGAGGCGATTGCCGCTACACCTTCACGGATTTCTTTTATAAGTTCGTCCCTGGACACAAGCCTGTCGGGATACCATATTCCGTAAGTGTATTCCATTCGGGACGGTACAGTCCCCAGATATTCACCGCCCCTTATTTCCGATGGGTTAATTGTAAATACTCCCACACCCTGTTTATCATGGTGAGGAATTCCTCCGGCACCAAGCACCGTATCTCTGTAGCGATGATTTAACATAACTTCCAGCCGGTGTATATAATCCACTATGGGCAGGGATTTCCGAAAAGCATCAACCGCCACGTCATCACCACTGGAAAGACCGCCGCCTTGAGGAAACAGCATACGGTTTCTGGCGCTGATATGCACGCCCTTGCCTTCTACGGTAATTTTAAACAGAAACAGCGCTGATGAGGCTATATGTATTTCAAGGTCACTGGGTTCACAGCATACAGCAAAGTCTGCCCTGTATCCGCTTTGGATAACCTTGGAACTGCCCAAGGTTTCGGCACCTTGAGATTCCTCGGCAACCACGCTGTGCAGCATAACGTCACCCTTGACCTTTATGCCCAAGTCACGCAGGGTCTTCATTGCAAAATAGGCTCCGGCAATACCGCCTTTCATATCGGAGGTTCCTCTGCCGTAAATGCATCCGTTTTCCTCGTAAGGCTTAAAGGGCGGTTTTTTCCAACGTTCCGGATAAATAACCGGCACTACATCACAATGTCCGTTAAATATTAAGGACTTTCCGCCGCCTGTACCCTTCATAACGCCCACCAAGTTTGGGCGGACTTTTTTATGGTCAAAGGCAAGCATTTCTATAAAGTCAAATCCGTCATCTTTCATTTTTTCGGCCAGCAGAGTTTGAACCTTAATTTCGTCGCCTTCATCACCTGTGTTAACAGAGGGACATCCCACAAGTTCGCATAGAAGTTTTTTTAATTTGCCGGAATTTTGGTCTATATAATCAAACACTCTCTGCTTTACATTCACCGGAAATCCTCCTAAATTTTCCAATAAACAACCTTTTTCTCTGCCAAGCAGATTAGGCCGTAAACAATAAGCCCTATAATGGTCACGTAAAAAATACAGGCAAAGGATTCGGTTGTTTTAAGGAACTGAGAATACTTAATAATCTGGCTGCCAAGGCCGGTGTTACCGCCCACATATTCGGCACTGATACAGGCTGTAGTAGCGAAAATAGAGGCAAGGCGTATACCTGTGAAAACATCGGGTGCTGCCGTTGGTAAAACCGCACGCATAAAGGTTTGCACTTTGTTTGCGCCCAGAGACTGCATAAGTTCATGCCTAATAACGGGAACATTTAAAAAGCCGGTGCAGGAGTTCATATTAACAATGGCAAAGGATTGGATAATAACCGTAACCACACGCACATTCATGCCGTAGCCCATAAAAAGCATTAAAAGCGGAACAATTATAATAAGGGGTGTGGTAACAAGAAAGATTATGTAAGGCGAAAGGGCCGCATTTACAATGCGGTAGTTGGTAATTATGGCCGCAAGCAGTATACCTATGGGAACGGCACAGATAAAACCTATAAAGACCGTGCTGAAGGTCATGACTATATGAGGCCACATATCCCCGAAATTTACAAACATAGAGACGAAAATACCGCTGGGTGCCGGCAACAACCATTGGGGAATGTTTAAGGAACGAACCACGATTTCCCAACAACCGAATATGAGTAAAAAGGTCAGTATCGGAGCCACAACCCCGATTATCTTATTTTTTTTGTGATTACTTTTGCTCATAAGACACTCCCTACTTTATTTTATTAAGGTCAAGCTTGCCTATCAGCCCTACCAAATCACGCTCGTATGCGGCAAACTTCTCTTCAGCTATCATTTTAAGGGTTCTCGGACGGGGTAAATCTATGTCTACGGTGGAAATCAGCCTGCCGGGTTGTGTGCCCATTACATATATCTTTGAGGAAAGCAGAATGGATTCCGCAACGTTATGGGTGATGAAAATAATGGTCTTCTTGGTTCTTTCCCAAATGCCTAAAAGTTCCATGTTTAATATTTCACGGTTAAGTTCGTCTAGGGCGCCGAAGGGTTCATCCATCAAAAGAATTTCGGGGTCGTGAACCATGGCTCGAATAACGCCTGTGCGTTGTGCCATACCCCCGGAAATTTCTATAGGGTAGGCTTTGGCGTATTGGGTAAGCCCTGCCATTTCTATAAGTTCATCGGTTCTTTTTTCCCATTCCGGGCCGGAAAGGCCGAAGATTTTCAAGGGTAACATAACGTTGTCTCTTACGGTATACCAAGGAAAGAGATTGGGCTGCTGAAAGATAAAGCCCATCTTACGCAAAACTTCTTTAGGCATCTTTTTATGGTTGGAGACATTAACGCCGTTTATGAGAATTTCGCCGGAGGTTGGCTTAATAATGCCGTCCAACATACGAATTAGGGTTGATTTTCCACAGCCGGAAGGGCCTAATATTGAAATAAACTCTCCGGGCATCATGGTCATGCTGAAATCCTTAACGGCAACTATGGTTTGTCTTCCGGTTTCGAATAACTTGGATATGTTCTTAAATTCTATTCTTGGTGTGGCCAAAAAGTTGCACCTCCTGCTATGTCGTATCAAAACCTTGAGAGAAACTTATTCTGAAGAAAAAGTTTCTCTCAAACTCTCTTCAAAAAGACTTTAATATTAAGGCAAAGTTGTTAATTATCCAGGTTTATAAATAGAAAAACCGTCAGTTTTTCCAGAGAACCACACGTTTTTCAATCTTGTCCACAAGTGTATAAAGGAGTATACCAATGAGGGCCACAATAATGATGCAACCGTAAGCCAGAGTGGTCATATTGTACTTGGTGTATTGAATTATGCGGAAACCCAACCCACAGGTGCCGGCTACAAAGTCCGCACTGATGGCACCAATGGTAGCGAAGATACAACCCAGTTTAATACCGGTGAAAACTTGGGGCATTGCGTTCATAAAGGTTATTTTGGTAAAGGACTGAAACTTGGTGGCACCCACCGAGCGAGCCAGTTCTTTTTTTTCGGTTTCTACGTTGACAAAACCGGTAAGGGTATTCAGCGTAATAATGGGCGTGGCTTGAACTATAACAACAATAACACGAAGGTTGGGGTCAGTACCCAGCCACAACATAAGCAGGGGTATAAGGGTAATCATAGGCGTGATAACCAGCCAGATTATAACCGGAGAAACCGCCTTTGTCACAATGTCAAACTGGGAACAAACCGCCGCAAGAAGCATACCCAGCGTAATGGCGCATATAAAACCAACCAGAATAATTCTAATGGAGAAAAACACATGGGGCCAAAGGTCTACCCAGAATTTTGACATGGTGTCGGCAAAGATTTGAGACGGAGGCGGAAGAATATAGGCATTAACCCCGGTGTAACGGGCGATAAGTTCCAGAACTGCCAACAAGACCACCAGAACAACAAGGGGTGCAAAAATGTTGGTGAAGTCGATTTCTTTTTTCTTCTTCCTTTTAATGACGGCACGGTTCTCACTCATCTTAAAGCCTCCTCTTGGATGGTTTTGCGGATGATGTTGTTAATTGTCTCACGCAGGTCTCGGAACCTTTGCAGCATATGTATGTTTTCGTCCCGTTCTTCCATGGGAATATCAACTTTTATTTCGTGAAGGACTGTGGCAGGCAAATCCGAAAAGATAAAGATTCTGTCAGCCAGTAAAAGGGCTTCTTCAACGTTGTTTGTAACCATTACTATGTTTTTTTGGGTTTTCTTCCGGATATTAAGTATTTCGTAGGCAAGCATTTGACGGGTAATGGCGTCCAGCGCTCCCAGAGGTTGGTCCAGAATTAAAACTTCCGGGTTATGTACAAGGGCTCGGGCTATGCCCACACGTTGGCGCATGCCGCCGGAAAGTTCATGGGGATAGACTGTTTTATAATCCAAAAGCCCTACCAGATCCAACATTTCTTCTACTCTGTTTTTCCATTGGGGGCCTTTCAGCTTCATGGTTTCAAGCATAAATTTAAGGTTACCCTCGGCTGTGCGCCATTGCAGCAAGTTGTTGCTTTGGAAAACGAAGCCGAAATTTTTCAGAACCTCTCTCGGCAGGCAATTGCCGTAGTTTACGTCGTCCAGGATAATTTCGCCGCCGGTAGCTTCTTGGATACCGCCGATTATTTTAAGGAAGGTGGACTTGCCGCAGCCGGAGTTGCCGAGAATTGCGATAAACTCTTTTTCGGCTATATCCATGCTGATATTTTTTACCACCTCGAGGGTTTTCCCGGTTTTGCCGTCAATTACAAAGGACTTTGATATATTTTTTATGCCCAGTTTGTTTTTTTGCAAAAGTACTCCACCTTTCTGAGATGTGGGCTGTGTACGGATAAAGAGAGTAAGACCTTGAGGGAAACTTTTTCTGAAGAAAAAGTTTCCCTCAAACTCCCTTCAAAAAGACTTTAATATTTTGTTATTCCGGTGATGCGTGAATTCCATATGAAAAGTTAATTAAACTTTACAGGTGAATTTACTTGCGTCCCAGGATTTTGTCCATGGAGGCTGATGTATTGTAGACTATCTGCTCGGGGTACTGATTGTAAGCGGGACACATTTCGGCGTTTGCCCAACCGTGGTAGCCTATGGATTCAAAGGCTTCCATAACCTTTTTCCAATCTACGTCTCCGGCCAGAAGGTCTACAAAGCCGGTAATACGCCCTACGGAGCGGCGAAAGTCTTTAAAATGTACTTTTTTAATGCGATGCCCGAGAATTTTAATCCAGTGTTGGGGATAGCCGAACAGGAGCATATTACCTACGTCCAGAAAAGCGGCTACGTAGTCGGAGCCTATACTGTCTATAAAGTCCCTCATTTCCAAGGGAGACAAAAGGAATTTGTTCCAGATATTTTCTATGCCCATGATTACGCCCTTTGTTTCGGCGTAAGGCGCAAGTTCTTTAAAGGCCGATTGGGCTCTTTCCCAGCATACGTCGTAATCTATGATTTCGCTTCCGGCGAAAAATTCGATTTTATCTGCATCCGGCACTACGTCGGCCGGGGCAAAGTCGCAACCTACCATACCCGGGCAGACCAATATGCAGTCAACTCCCAGCAGAGCGGCTACATCAAGCTGTCTTTTGACCAGTGCCTTGGCCTTGTCTCTGATGTCCTCACGGTCACTTGTCAGGGAGAATTGCCAGTATAGACCGGTGGCAAGGCTGTTTATATGTATACCTATTTCCTCTGACTTCTTCTTTATAGAAAGAATATCTTCGTCCTTGGTGTTTAGATTGATTTCACCGTCTGCGGAAAGCACCAATTCTATGCCCTCAAACCCGGCGTCTTTTGCAATTTTCATACAAGTTTCTATGGATAAGCTTTGGTCGAACGACCAGATGTTGATGCCCTTTTTTATCCTGCTTTTCATATAGACCTCCTCGGGAAACAACTAAAGGTATAGGATATATTAAAAAATATGATAATTTTTGAGCCTCTGACGTGTTATGAGTAATAAGTGAACAACTGCTAAATAATCTATGTATAAATTATAGTACTTTTATTCACCGAAAAAGTCAAGATATTTTGATTAATTTGTGTCAAATAAAATTTATAAAAATTAAA
>CAYMOU010000046.1:0-20750 GCA_964392115.1 uncultured Defluviitaleaceae bacterium
GAATAGCTTTTGTTACTATTCCTTGTTCATTTGACTATAGTTTATTAAGTTATTTTACTATAACTCTATCTAAATAACAATAACCTCGGCGAGAAAACATTCCCTCCAAGGTTACAATTATTGTTTAATATAAAATCTTTATTTATATTTTACAGACTCATTCCCAGTTTTACAGCGGCAATGTTGTTAAGCTTCATGTCCGCCTTACGTGCAGGAACGCTCTTTTCTATGGCTTTTTCTACGGATTCCAAGGTGGCAAACTTGGTTTCGGCAAGAACTTTTCCTATAAGGATAATATTCGCCAGTCCCTTTAAGTTATGCTCTTCGGCAAGAGCTGTGGCAGGTATGTAAAATGCTTTGATGTCCGTACGATCGCTTTGTTTTGAAACAAGGCTGCTGTCCACAACCACCACCGAACCCGGGGTAGCGGATTCGATAAATTTATCAAACGATGGCAGGTTCATTGCCACAAGAACGTTGGGGTTAAGCACCTGCGGCGAGCCTATGGTTTCGGAGGAAAGGCTGACGGAACAGCTTGCAGTACCGCCACGCATCTCCGGCCCGTAGGAGGGCAGCCAAGACACTTGATAACCTTCAAATAAGCCTGCATAAGCGGCTATTTTTCCGGCAAACAAAATTCCCTGTCCGCCGAAGCCGGCTATTAACATATCGTAATTTTTGGACATTATTCAGCCACCTCCACGTCTTTAAAAACTCCCAATGGGAAGTGAGGCATCATGTTTTCCCTAAGCCAGCCTAAGGCTTCAACCGGCGTAACGCCCCAGTTTGTGGGACAGGTAGACAGAACCTCTACTATGGAATAGCCCAGACCCTTCATTTGGTATTCAAAGGCCTTTTTGATTGCACGCTTGGTTTCTTTAACGTTTTTCACACAGTCCACGGATACACGTTGGGCAAAGGTAACGCCGTCCAAGGTGGAGAGCATTTCGCAAACCTTAATGGGGTTACCGTCGCTTTTGGTACGGCCGTAGGGCGTGGTTTGGGTAATTTGCCCGGGTATAGAGGTAGGCGCCATTTGTCCGCCGGTCATGCCGTAAATTACGTTATTAACGAAGATTACGGTTATATTTTCACCACGGCAAGCCGCATGGACGGTTTCGGCTGTACCGATAGCCGCCAAGTCGCCGTCGCCTTGGTAGGTAAATACTATATTATCGGGGTTAGCACGTTTAATGCCGGTAGCAACGGCCTGTGCCCTGCCGTGAGGTGCTTGAGCCATGTCACAGGCAAAGAAGTCGTATGCAAAAACGGCACAGCCCACCGGGGCAACGCCCACAGTGCGTCCTTCTATTTCAAGCTCGTCCATAACCTCGGCTACCAAACGGTGTATAATGCCGTGAGTACAGCCGGGGCAGTAGCTTAATGTAACGTCGTTTAACGCCTTGGGTTTTTGAAATACAACAGCCACTATTGCATACCTCCTAACTTCTTAATTTCGTTGAGAATTTGAGACGGCTCGGGCATAGCGCCCCCGGTACGACCGAAAAATTCCACAGGTTTGCGTCCGTTAACGCAGAGTTTAACGTCGTCTACCATTTGGCCGGTATTCATTTCAACGGTTAAGAATACCTTTGCTGTGTCCGCAACCTTGGAAATGACTTTTTCCGGGAAGGGCCACAGGGTTAAGGGACGAATCAAGCCGGCTTTTATGCCTTCCGCACGGGCTGATTTTATGGCGGAAACCGCAATTCTTGCAGAAGCACCGTAGGCAACCAGAACTATATCCGCATCGTCTGTCATATATTCTTCGGCTTGTTGGTATTTTTCTTTGATTTCTTCGTATTTTTTATAGCGTTTTGCAATTATATCTTCAAGAACGGGTGGTTGTATGTAAAGAGAGTTGATAATGTTTTGTTTGCGTTTGTCTTTGTGACCGGTCAACGCCCAAGTTTTTTCGGGCAGATCGGTATTTATAGGCTTGAATTCCACCGGTTCCATCATTTGGCCCAGCATACCGTCAGCCAAAATCATGGCAGGCATACGATAAGTGTCGGACAAATCAAAGGCTTGGTGCATAACGTCTACCATTTCTTGAACGGTGGACGGAGCGAATACCAATATATGAAAATCGCCGTGGCCTGTAGATTTTGTGGCTTGCCAATAATCCGCCTGAGAAGGCTGGATACCGCCCAAACCCGGGCCGGCACGTTGGATATTGATAATTACCGCAGGCAAATCGCAGGCGGCTATATAAGAAATACCCTCTGCTTTTAAGCTGATACCGGGGCTTGAGGAGGAGGTTAACACACGGTTGCCGGTTGCTGCTGCACCCAAAACCATATTGATGGCCGCAACTTCGCTTTCGGCTTGTAAATAAACTCCGTTTACTTGGGGCATACGTTTAGACATATAAGCGGCTACTTCGGTTTGGGGAGTGATGGGGTAACCGAAGAACAGGCGACAGCCGGCTTGGATTGCCGCTTCTGCAAGGGCCTCGTTACCCTTCATTAAGATACGTTCGGACATACAACACACTACCTTTCCACAATAATGGCACAGTCGGGGCACATGGTTGCACACATAGCACAGCCGATGCAATCCTCCGGGTTCAACTGTTTGGCGGGATGAAAGCCTTTGTTATTGATATAATCCATATCAAAACCAATAATTTTTTTGGGACAGGCGTCCGCACAAAGCTCACAGCCTTTGCATTTTTCGGTAATCACGCTGATATTCGGCATGGCGACCTCCTTTATATGTAAAATGGGATAACGACAAGAGATAAAGACCTTGAGGGAAACCTTTTCTGAGGAAAAAGTTTCCCTCAAACTCCCTTCAAAAAGACTTTAATATTGTAAAGTTGTAGCCTAACAACTTATTTTCTGCTATTCCCAAGGTTTTTTTACGAAGATTTGTATGGGTAAAATATCCTCTTGGTTATTGATTTGGTGGATTACGGAAGCCGGCGCAGTGGTGAAGGCGAGGGGTAAACCGGCCATTTGCGCTACTTCTTTTGCGTAATCCAAAGAGGACAAAATATGCTTTTCGGTGGTTTCGTTTGTTAAATGGGAATTGTTAATAACTGCCGTGGCTTTCAGCCGACAGGCGGTTTGGATTTCGAGTAATTTTTCGTAGGTTTCTTTCGGGTCTGTGGTGTGTTGGCGGTAGCGGTTTACCGTGTAAAACATGGCATAGCCCTTGTTTATAATACGGCTTGAAAAACCGCCAAGAACAGCCGCACCGGCATCGTCTCCGCCGCAGTCAATAATAACGTTGTCGTAGGTTTGGGTGAAAATACTGTTTATCTCCGGTGGGATTGACGGTATCTCCACGTTGGTTGCGGCGTATTTTGAGGTTATAAATTTAACAGCGGCAAAGTCCGGCGAATTTGTGTGTTGGGAGCTTGTGAAGTAAGGGTTGACTATGTCTAGGTCGACCAAGGCGGTTTTTTTGCCGTTTTTGGCCAATAAATCGGCCAGATTTAAGGATAAATTTGTCTTACCCACGCCATAATAACCGCAGATGATTATTATGGGTGGCAGATTTAAAATATAGTCTGTAAGTTTACTCACTCAAAAACCCTCTGCAATACGTTTTTTACGGAAATCGTTGCGTTTTAAAGCCTTTTCGTATTCGGCCTTTTCTTCTTCGGTTTCGGGTACAAGTTCCGGGACTTGGGCCGGTTTACCGTCCTCGTGCAAGGCTACACAGACCATGTAAGCTTGGCTCACAAGTTCTCTGTCGCCGTTGTAGTTTTCGGAATAGGTGTCTACCTTAATTTCCATGGAGGATTTGCCTACGTAGGTAACGCTTGCAACCAATACCAAGAAGGCGCCAATGGGTATGGGTTTTATGAAACGAACGGTGTCTATGCAAGCCGTGGTAACGATTGCTTCGCAATGTCGGCGTGCGGCTACGGCACCTGCTAAGTCTATCCATGAGGCAAGCTGACCGCCGAACAGCATATGTCTGCCGTTCATGTGCTCGCCGTGTACTACTTGGGTTATTTCTGTACGTGAATCTTTTGGGTGTTTAGTCAATTGATGCATCTCCTATATATTAAACTCAAGAGACAAAGGACTAAAAAGATAAAAGATAAGACCTTGAGGGAAACTTTTTCTGAAGAAAAGGTTTCCCTCAAACTCCCTTCAAAAAGACTTTATTATAAAAGAATTCTGTGATTTTAAGCCTTCTCATAATTTGATCCTTTGTTTCTTGTGCCGAAAATGCATTTGAACAAAGTTACATAATCGGCTTTTATTTAGTTTGAGCTTGAATTGTCTTTATTATCCGTGCCACGTATTTCAACCCTGCGGATTTTACCGGAAATGGTTTTGGGCAGTTCTGTAAGAAATTCAATGATTCTGGGGTATTTGTAGGGAGCAGTTTGGCTTTTTACGTGTTCTTGGAGTTCGTTTTTCAGTTCTTCGGAGGCTTCGAAGCCCTTAGCCAAGACTATACTTGCTTTTACTACCTGACCACGGATAGGGTCGGGTGCGCCGGTCACGGCACATTCCAAAACGCAGGGATGTTCCATTAGAACGGATTCTATCTCGAATGGGCCTATGCGGTAGCCGGAGGATTTGATTATATCGTCTGTACGGCCAACATACCAGAAATAGCCGTCCTCGTCACGCCAAGCGGTGTCGCCGGTGTGGTAGATACCGCCGGAACGAACGGATTCGGTCAGGCCGGGGTCGTTGTAGTAATCTATAAACAGGCCGTTGTTATCGTCCTCATTAACAAAGGCGCAAATTTCTCCCACTACACCATTATCCACCCTTTCGCCGTTTTCGTCAAGAATGTCCACTCTATATTGTGGTGAAGGTTTTCCCATAGAGCCGGGTTTGGGTTCCATGCCCTTTGCAGTAAAGGCGAAAAGAGTGGTTTCCGTTTGACCGAAGCCTTCCATAAGTTTAAGGCCGGTGGCTTTTTTAAATTGGTTGAAAACCTCGGCATTTAAGGCTTCGCCGGCTATAGTGGCGTGTTGCAGAGAGGATAAATCGAATTTTGTCAAATCTTCTTTAATAAACATACGGAAAATAGTTGGCGGAGCGCAGAAAGTAGTGATTTTATATTGTCCGAACAGTGGCAACAAATCAGCCGGAGCGAACTTGTCCAAATCACAAACGAAAATTCCGGCACCCAAAAGCCATTGACCGTAAATTTTACCCCAAGCCGCTTTTGCCCAACCGGTTTCGGCAAGGGTTAAATGCAAGCCTTTGGGGTCACAATTTTGCCAGTGTTTTGCCGTAACTATATGTGCCAGAGGATAGGCGAAATTATGGCGTACCAGTTTTGGATAACCTGTTGTTCCGGAGGTAAAATAGCCCAACATAGGCTCGGTAGCTGTGTTTTCCACACGTTCCGGGAAGTTTTCGTCGGCTTCTTCCAGCATTTTATCAAAATCCAGCCAGCCTTCTCTTTCTCCCTTGGCTATCATGCGGATTTTTACGCTTTCACATTCCGGAAAAGCTTCTTCCGCACATCCTGCCACATCGCCGTCAGCCGTGCAAACTATGGCCTTAACCTTTGCAAAGTTAAAACGGTAAATAAAGTCTTTCTTGGTTAACAAATTTGTTCCGGGTATGCCTATAGCTCCTAATTTATGTAAGCCCAAAACAGCAAACCAAAATTGATAATGGCGTTTCAAAACCAACATAACAGAATCGCCCTTGCCTATACCCACAGAGCGAAAGACGTTTGCGGCTTTGTCTGAATAATATTTCATTTCAGCGAAAGTAAAGGTGCGGTTGTCACCTTTTAAGTTGCACCAAGTCATGGCTCGGCGGTCGGGTTCGTTTTGTGCTATAACATCAACGCAGTCATAGGCAAAGTTAAAGTTAGGTGTGGGTGTGGGAACAAATGAACTTAAAATACCTTGTTCGTCATATGTTTCCTTGCAGTATTTAAGATGTAATGATTCCATCATAACCTCCTGTTGTTTTCCTCTGATGTATGAAATGAATGGTCGGTTTTTATTTAATATAATGAAAAGACATTTTATCGCATATATATTTGCTGTATAATAAAACCTTGTTCTGTACATAAGATTTTAAAGAATTATAGGCAAAAATGTATATATGATAAAATTTGGGATATATTTCAGAAAGGATTATTTTTCCGGTTTTTGGGGCTTCATTACCACCGCAAGGAACTTGCAGTCTTTGCCGTCTACGGCTATCATTCCGTGAGGAGTTTTAGAATCGTAATACACACAATCTCCTTCGGAGAGATATTCCGTATGTCCGTCGATTTGTATTTTCAACTTGCCTTCTATAATATAGTCCATTTCCTGTCCTTCGTGAACGGAGAGGAGTATGGGCATATCTTGGGCTTCCGGTTCGTAAGGGGCTACAACATAAAACGGTTCGGCTGTTTTGTTTTTGAAGGAAAAAGCCATGTGTTCGTATTTGAAACTTTTACGACGTATAACATCCAGGCCCTTGCCCTTGCGGACTACCGAGTATTGTTTCAAATGAGGAGTTTCGCCGGTCATTAATTCTACCAGCTCCACACCGAATCTTTTGGAGCAATTAAGCAAGAAAGTAAGGGAAAAGTCAACTGTGCCGGATTCTTGGTTTTTATAATCTTCAAGGCTCATGCCACAGCAATCTGCCATTTCTTGTTCGGAGATACCCATAATATCTCTGAGGGCAAAAATTCGTTGGGCAATTTCGGCTATTTGAGAATTGTTCTGCATATTATCCCTCCAAGTGTATATTTGGGGTGTAAAAAACACCCGAGTTGGCAAACGGTTAATAAAAAAATCGTTGTTAAATAAAAAAACGCCCCAAATTTGGGACGAGTATCACCCGCAATATCACCCAAGTCAGAAAAACTTGATATAGAAATCGGGAATTCATGCTTATTGATTGGGCGGTAATTTTGACCGAAGGTAACCGGTCTTATGTTGCGAAAATCCGCCGAAATACTGCGTTTTTTACAGAATTATCATTAATAGCTATCAGTATACGACAAAAGAAATACCCTGTCAAGAGAATATTAACTGCATTTTTTACATGATTTAGATTAAATTACAGTTCGTCTTGAAAAATGTTAAACCTTGTTGTTAAACTTAATTGCATAAGGAATAGTAGCAGAAGCTATTCTTCGTAAACGGATCGCTCTTGCGTTTTTATGAAAAGAACACCGGTCGCTCACCACTACAAATATACGCTTTAGTTACTCCCAACCGGAAATTAAGTATAAATTATTAAAAGTCTTTAAGTAACAAGGTTCTGTGTTTTTCTTGCAAATGAGTTTATACAGTCATTTGCTGCGGTAAATTTGGCTTGCAAGTTTTGGAAACTTATAGTAAATTATTATCAATACAATAGAATAGAGGTATGAAATATGGACATAAAAGAAGCCGAAATCACTTTGCAAGGGGATAATATCAAAAACGTTTACTTTATAGGTATCGGCGGAATCAGCATGAGCGGTTTGGCCCGCATACTGCAAAGCAAGGGATATAACGTTTCCGGGTCTGATATAAAGCATTCGGAAGTGTTGGATAAACTGAACGAATTGGGCATAAGGACATATGTACCTCACGATTACAATAACATAGACAAAAATATAGATTTGGTGGTTTATACCGCCGCCATTAAACAGGATAACCCGGAAATGATTGCGGCTAAAGAGCGGAATCTTAAAATTATGGACAGAGCCGGTTTGCTGGGTATGCTGATTAAGGAATATGAAATGCCGGTCTGCGTTTCCGGAACCCACGGTAAAACCACCACCACAGCCATGATTACCGAAATACTCATGAACGCAAGGCAAAACCCCACAGTTACCGCAGGCGGTATTATTCCTTCCATTAACAGCAGTTTCAGACTTGGCGGAAACAAATATATGGTGGTTGAATCCTGTGAGTATTTTGACAGCTTTTTGAAGTTTTATCCCTATGTGGGCGTTATACTTAATGTAGAAGCCGACCACTTGGATTATTTCAAGGATTTAAGCCATATAGAACAGTCCTTTAAAAAGTTTGCCGGAAATATACGCAAAGAGGGTGCTCTGATAATCAATTATGACATAGTCGGACGCCAAACCATAACCGAAGGTCTGCGTTGCTCCGTAATAACCTACGGAAATCCGGATGCTCATTGGTATGCTGATAAAATAAGATACGATGAAAAGGGTTACCCCAATTTCGAAGTGGTATTTATGGGGAAAAGCATAGCAAGGTTGTCATTAAAAGCCCCGGGGCTACATAATGTACAAAACAGCATTGCGGCGTTTGCCGCGGCTCACTGGATAGGAGTGCCTGTAGATAAAATAGTTGCCGGGTTAAGCAACTTTACCGGTGCTTTGAGACGTTTTGAAATCAAGGGCAATGTAAAAGGCGTAACCGTAATAGACGACTATGCCCACCATCCCACAGAAATCAAAGCAACTCTCCAAGCGGCGGTAAATTTAAAACACAACAAAATTCACTGCGTTTTCCAACCCCATACCTATTCACGCACCTTGAAACTTCTGGACGATTTTGCCAATGCCTTTGACCTGGCAGATGACATTTATATCCTTGACATCTATTCCGCCAGAGAGGACAACAAAGGCGACATTCACTCTCTGGGTCTTGTGGAAAAATTGCAAGCAAAAGGCAAGAAAGTCAGTTATTTGCCAAGTTTTGAAGAAGCTAAGAAAGAATTAATAAAAAAATGTATCCCCAACGACCTGTTGATAACTATGGGTGCCGGAGACGTGCATTTAATAGGAGAAAACATATTATCCACAGAGGTATCCACATTATCCACAGATTTTTAGGAAATAAATTTAAACATTATCAACAATATTTTAAGTTTTCAACAGCCAAAAAAGCCTGAATTTACGGGCTTTTTTATTTTCCGGTTATTACCGGAAAAGGGTTGTTTTTTTCTCTCGGGAAATAATATTGAAAAGACAAGCTTTTTGCTAATATTAACAATAATACTTATTCACAAGGTTATCAACATATTTACATTTTGGGTTTTGTCGAAACTTGCAGTATTTTACGTTAATTTTTCAAAAAAATCGTCCCTGTTTTTGTAAAGTTATCAACAGGTTTTTGTAGATTGTAAAATTCTCGCAGTTCATATATTTTTACCGGGTTTAAAAGGGCTTATGCATATTTTCGCTGTGTACCTGTCGAAATGTCCTTTTAAAAAATATTGCAAATATGTGTATATGTAACTATAATGTAATTAATTCCATGTTCCTTATAATATAAAGTTATACCGGTTTTGCTTGATAATATCTCCATGTTTAAAGCCGGTTTATAGGCTAACAATAATTTTATATTATACAAAAAATAAATTATTTGATTTTGGGAGGTTGTGTAATGCGTTGTATCAAGGCCATAGTCTTAACCTTAATATTATCGGTAACCATATCGGTAACCACCGTTTTTGCCGCACCTACATATAAGGACGTTACTTCGTCTCACTGGGCTTATTCCTCCATAGTTTCCATGGCGGACAAACAATATATGGTAGGCGATGCCGCCGGGAATTTCAAGCCGGATGCCCTCTTGGATAAATTCGAGACAAGTAAAATTCTAGCCAGAATAGCCGGCTATAAATATTCCGGTGCAACCGAGGCAGAAACCACCTATATTAACAGAGCCTACGAAAAGAACAAGGCTTTTATCAATAAATACGCCTCTGCCTATACCCGTTGGAATTCGGCTACGGATAAAGAAATTGCCTTTCTCTTGGAACAGGAAATACTTACAGCCGAGGACTTAAACCAGTTTGTGGTAAAAGACCAAAGCAACAGCGAACGCCTCCGTGCCCTTTCCAAGGAAGAAGCGGCTGTTTTCGTAATCCGTCTGATTAAGAAAAAGACCGAAGCCTTGAATTCTAATTCCACCTTCAAGTTCAAGGACGATTCGGCAATAAACCTAATATACAAACCTTATATCTACTATTTAAAAGAACTGAACATTATCACCGGCGACAACAACAACAACTATAACCCCAGAAGTGCCGTTACCAGAGCAATGTTTGCGGTTATGTTGGATAAATCCCTGAAACATTACGAAAAACCGGCAACAACCAAGCCCGTGGCTAAACCCGACGATTTAATCAAACTGCAAACCATATCCGGCACCATTGATGTGTTCTATCCTCAATTAAAAGGCATACAAATAACCGGTCCGGAAGGCGAAAAGAAAATTTACAAGCTTTCTTCAATGGTTTCGGTTTATGTTGATAACTTCCTGAAAACTGTGGAGGATTTGCAAGAGGGCATGAATATAATCGGTATCGTAATTGGTGACGAAATTACCGATATTAAGGCACAAACCAAAGTAGCACCCCAAAAACCCCAAACCATAGAGGGTTACGTGGTAAGTACCGATACAAAAGACGATGTTAACAGCATAACCATAGAATTACGCAATCTGAACCCCAGAGGAGAAATAATCTCACAAAACAAAACTTACAGCCTTAAAAATGATACCCAAATCAAAAGAGGCGCAAACAAAATAGAGTTCAGCACAATTGCAAGCAGAGAAATCGTAGTTGCCACAGTTGTGGGCGATGAAGCAATTTCACTGGTATTGGAAGAAAAAGAGCTGATAATCAAAAACGGAATAGTTTTAGACAAGCGCCTTGACCAAGAAACACCTGTTTTCGTGGTTAAAAACTCTCAAGGCAAGGAATTTGAATTGAATTTCAAGCCCGAATCCATAGCAACCCGTTTTGGCGTTATTACCACCGATTTAAAAGAAATCCGTATAGGTGACACGGTTAATATCACCGCTAACTATAACGATATAGTAACCATCTACGCCCAAGGTTCTCTTACCACCATAGAAGGCACTGTGGAAGAAATTTATATATCCAAGGAACGCAGTTATATTCGCCTTGCCATGGCTAACAACGTTGTTAAGAAATACGATATTTTAAGCGACGCTGTGGATATTTATTCTTTAAGAATAGGCGCAAAGGTTTCTGTTAAGTTGCAAAGTCAAGAAGTGGAAAGCGTAAAAGTGTTGGATAAACGCTAAGGATTAAAGGTTCAGGCAATCGAGAAAAATCTCGGTTGCCTTTTTCTTTGCGTGTATTTTGAAGTAAAAATTAATGCAAAGGTACATATACTTAAATTATGTAATAACATATACATTTACATGAAATACGGTTTCCGGTAGAATTAAGGGTAAAGAAGTCGATTAATAACTATAATTATTTTTGAAGTGAAACTCGGATACTGTAGGTGTTTTAACCCGTTTCGAAAAGAATCATAAATTTAATTCTGAATGGTAAAGTAATTTTATTTAGATAAAGGAAGTGGATTATGAATTGTCCCGGTTGTGGAAGTCACAACGTTTTGCCGGTTTCGGAGGTTAGGTCACATACAAATTATAGGGGCTACGGCTGTTGCAAGGGTGCGGTTGGTGCTATACTTTTCGGCCCTATAGGCTGGCTTTGCGGCCTTTGCGGCATGGGTAAGGGTAGCTCTACTACCGTAACTACCATTTTATGGGTATGCTCCGACTGTGGCAGAAAATTTGGTTGATGTGGATAGAAAGACAAAAATTTGGATACGTCTTATGAAATTCGGTGCCCTTACCGGTTGCCACCAAAAATACGAGCGAAGTTTTCATTTTTTCGGCTGTCAGTTTTTTGTTTGTGCCAGATGCACCGGAATAGCCCTTGGGCAACTGTTGGCTCTGTTAAGCCTGCCGTATTATAAAGATATTAGCCCTTCTCTGTTGTTTTTGTGGGCAGTTTTATCTTTAACAGCCTTGGCGGTTGACGGTTTCGGTCAACTTTGGGGCTACTGGGAATCAACCAATTTCAGGCGTTTTGTAACAGGCATATTCAGCGGATTTTGCTTTACGGCGTTTTTCGTTAGTCTTATGATTAAAATATTCTTTGGCAGGTAATGATTTTTTAAGCAACTCGGATATTCTCCGGGTTGCTTTTTTGTTGCAAACTTTTTCTTCATATATATTTAACCGGCGGCATATATATTAACATACGGTTTGTCCTTAAAAAAATCTCTCCGAATAACATCGGATTTTTCTTGCAAACTGTCATACAAACATTACAAAGGAGGAAATATGGAGCTTAAATCTCGTATCACCGGTTATTTGAGCGATGATATAAGCCGATTGTTTAATGAAATTCCGGTGAATTTCTTTGAAATCATATCAGAAATCCGTATCAGAACCGGCAAGCCTTTGATTATAAATGCTAAAGCCAAAGAATATTTTCTGACGGCAAGAGGAACCCTTTCTGGCGACTATGGTGAGGCATATATTCCAACAACCTCGGACATAGCCAAAATTATGGAGATTATAAGCAACTATTCATTATATGCCTTTGCGGACGAAATAAGAAACGGTTTCCTAACCATACCCGGAGGCCACCGCATAGGTATCAGCGGAAAGGCTGTAACCGAGGACAACAGGGTAAAAACCCTAAAATACATAAACGGCATAAACATTCGCATCAGCCACGAAATAAAGGACTGTGCCAAGCCTGTCATTCCTCACATAGTAAAGGACGGCAAGGTGCTGCATACCATGATAGTTTCGCCGCCCGGTTGCGGTAAAACAACGCTTTTGCGTGATATGATACGCCTTTTGAGCAACGGCTTACCGGGGCTTGTAAAGGGACAAGGCATAGGCGTATGCGACGAACGCTCGGAACTGGCCGGTTGTTATGAAGGGGTTGCCCAAAACGACTTAGGCATAAGGACAGACGTGCTGGACGGCTGCCCTAAGGCGGAAGGAATGCTTATGCTCTTACGCTCCATGTGCCCGAAAGTCATTGCGGTGGACGAAATAGGCAAGACTGAGGACATTACAGCCATAGAACACATAGTCAACGCCGGTATAGTGCTTTTATGCACCGTACACGGCGGAAGCCTTGAAGATTTAAACAACAAACCTGTCCTACGGGAATTGTTGGAGCGAAAAATATTCCAACGCTTTGTATTCCTAAAAGGCCACGGAAAACTTAATAAAATTTGCGACGAATTGTTTAATCCTATATTTGCTGAATAATACTAATTGCATTTAAAACAGTAGACAAAAATTTGTAAATTAGACAAAGATTCAAGGATAATTTGCAAATTTTTATCCTTCATTAAATATGGAATTAGTATAATACCAAACTTACAAAGGCGTAAACTCCTAATTTGAATAAAGGAGGCATACATATGTTGGCGGTAAAAATACTGGGCATAGGCTTGGTAATGGTCTCCACGGTGTTGGCAGGAATGTATTACGGCAGCATTAACACCTTTAAAATAAACGAGTTGAGCGAAATGAAACGGGCACTGTCCATCTTGCGGTCCGAAATAGAGTTTTGCTTAAATCCCTTGCCACAGGCCCTAAGCAATATTGCAATTCGAACGAAACAGCCCATAAATAAATTCTTTACACGACTGGTACAAGAGACCCAACACCTAAAAACCGATAGCATAGCCACCCTCTGGGAAGAAGCGGTAATGAGTTGCCTAAGCAATTCCTACTTCGATGCCGAGGATTTGGAACACTTTGCTACTTTGGGCAGCACCTTGGGCTATCTGGACAAGTCCATGCAGTTTAACAGCATACGCCTTACAACCGACTACATAGACAGCAAAATAGCCGCCCTTAACGAGGGTCGCATGAAAAACCGAAAAATGTTCCAAAGCTTGGGCGTGTTAAGTGGCGTACTGGTAGTAGTGGTGTTGATTTGATTATTTTTCAATCACTCATGCCTATAAAATAGTTAATAACCCCTTAGCCTAATTATAGAGTCTTTTTGAAAGTGTTGGTAAAAAACTTTTTTTCAGAAAAAGTTTCCCTCAAGGTTTTAATCTCTTATAGCAAGAAACGGAGGTTAGGTTCGTGGATATAAGTATAGTGTTTCAAATAGCGGCTGTGGGAATTTTGGTAGCGGTGCTAAACCAAGTGCTTATGAGCGCCGGACGTGAAGAACAGGCAATGATGACCACCTTGGCAGGTTTGGTTGTGGTCTTGTTTTGGATAATACGCTATATTTCAGACCTGTTCTCGGCAGTACAGAATATATTTAATCTTTAACCGGATAAAACGAAAATTTACAATACTATCCGTATTAAAGTCTTTTTGAAGGGAGTTTGAGGGAAACCTTTTTCTCCGGAAAAAGTTTCCTTCAAGGCCTTAATACATAAGAGTTTCCCTGTACGCTACAAATCCCCGGGGAAAAAGGTGAGAATATGAATATAGTACAAATTGTAGCCATAGGCCTGGTCACAGCGGTTCTTGCCATAACGGTAAAAAAACAAAGCCCGGACTTTAGCTTGATGATTACCGTGGCAGGCTCGGTTTTGATTTTCGTATTGATATTGCCAAGCCTGGGTTCGGTTATAAATGTGATTACAAAATTAACCGACGAAACCAAAATCGACTCATCCTACGTCATGCTGGTTTTAAAGGTGGTGGGCATAGCATACTTGGCAGAATTCGGGGCGCAAATTTGCAACGATGCAAACGAATCGGCTATAGCATCCAAAATAGAGTTGGCAGGGAAGGTGCTTATAATGCTTATTTCAGCACCCGTCCTGATTTCTCTCACCGAGACTATTCTGGGGCTGCTGCCTTGATATGGGGGTTAACATGAAAATTCTCGTCCTTATATTCATGCTGCTTATATGCCCCGTAACCCTCTTTGCATCCGAAACCACCCCGGAACAAAGCATCTCCGAGGATTTGTTAAGCGGAGAAAACCTAACAGAACAACTGAAACCCTTTGACCTGCAATCCATAGACAAGGCCATAAACCAATCGGAATATGCAAAAAAAGTCAGTTTCAGCGACTTGTTGGTACAAGCCGTTAACGGCCGACTGGACTTATCACCGCAAAATATAATCAACGAATTCTTTAATATTCTTTTCCACGAAATTTTTGTAAACGGTAAGCTTATAAGAGACCTTTTGCTTATAGCCATGATCAGTGCGGTTTTGCGTATCTTTACCGAGTCTTTCAGCAACAAAACCGTCTCAACCTTGGGCTTTTATGTTTGTTATGTGGTGCTGATTTTGGTGCTGTTTGCTTCCTTTAGACTGGCTGTAGACGTGGCCTCCGACTTGGTTCACGCCGTCTCATCCATAATGCAGGCCTCTGTGCCGCTCATGGTGGGTATGCTCATTATGTCCGGCTCTGTTGCAAGTGCCTATGCCTTTCATCCTATAGTGGTGCTGGTTATAAATGTGGTGGCAATGTTCGTTACCTATGTGCTTCTTCCCGTGCTGATACTGGGTGCCACACTGCAAATAGTCAATTACCTGACGGAAAAGGACTTGCTGTCAAAGTTTTCCGAGCTTATTAAAAAATCAGTCACCGTCAGCATAACCGGCATAACCTTGGTGTTCCTGGCCGTCTTAACCCTGCAACGTATTTCTGCACCCATACTTAATACCTTTGCCGTAAAAACAGCCAAAGCCACCTTAAAATCCATACCGGTGGTAGGCAACCTGATTTCCGGTGCGGCAGATACGGTGATTTTTTGGGGACAAGCCGCAAAAAGCGGTGCCTTGGTGGCTCTGATACTGATTATCCTTATAATCTGTGCCGTTCCTCTTATAAAACTGTTGGCTATGGTCTTTATTTACAAACTCATAGCCGCCTTAATTCAACCGGTCTGCGACGAACGCATAGTAAAATGTATAGACTCCATAGGCTCATTTACCATGCTTCTTACAGGCTCCTCCGCAACCGTGGTTGTAATGTTTTTATTCGCCATAATGATAATGCTGTCTTTTTAACCGTAAATACGGTAATCAACAAATTTATAATGTTAAAGTCTTTTTGCAGGGAGTTTGAGGGAAACTTTTTCTTCAGTAAAAGCTTCCCTCAAGGTTTTAATCTTTTTTCCGAGAAGGTGCATAAGCTGTGATACAAGCCGTTTCCGAGTATGTACGTTCCATCGCTTTTTTTTTAATATTTATGTCTTTTATCGGAATAATCATACCAAGTTCGAAATATAAAAGTTATATAAATATTTTGCTGGGGTTTATTCTGATGATAGTTGTAATTACCCCTATAGCTACCGCCTTGTACAACAAGCAAAATCCTCTGGATAAATTCCTGCTCTCCGTAAACAGCGCCCTAGCCGGCACAGAGGGCGTAACCGCCTTTAACCCGGAAGACTACGAGATTTTGCAACAAGATATGATAAACAGCACCTACAAGGCAAGCGTAGTAACCCAAATCAACAATCTTCTAAAGGAAGACAATTACACGGTCAAAGAATCCCAAATGGATTTTGACCAAGTTACCGGCCGGATTTTTACCCTGGAACTGAAACTTACCCAATCAGGGGCAATTCCAACGCCAACGCCCTTTATTCGCATAGAGCCTTTTAAGGTAAAACTATCCGAAGAAGAGACAGAAAAGGCAGACGAGACCCGAATTTCCAACATAAAAAAAATAATTTCCGACTTCTATAATATGTCCGCCGGTAATATACATATAACTATAGTCAAATAACAAAACGGGTGATGTAAAGTAACTCCGAGCCGGAGGTAGAAAACACAACTGCATAAACCTTTAACCCCAACCGGGTCGGTAATACATAGCCACAAAGGAAAAGAACGCAGGGGGTAAAAAAGTGAAATACTTACGAGAACTGTTTAAAAACAAGGATAAGAAGTCTGTGACCAATCTGGTCACCATATTTGTTTGCGGAATAGTGCTGCTCATAGCGGCAAACTATTTTGGGCGAAGCCTTGAGGAAAAACCCACGGAAATTCAGGAAGCTGCACCTGTAATGCAAATGACAAAGTCCTTCGAAGAAGAACTGGAATTGCGTCTGGAGGATGCCTTGGCGCTTGTAGACGGGGTAGGAAAGGTTAAGGTCTTGCTGACCATATCAAACGGTAAAGAGCTGGTAGTGGCCGAAGATTCTCAGGTGACCGAGTCCGGCACCACAGAAAACGACGGCAGCGGCGGTGTAAGAGAAACCTTTAACCGCCAAACACAGGGCAACAAAATTATAGTTTCCGATAACCAAGGCAGCAAGCCTTTGGTGTTAAAAGAAATACAGCCTGAAATCGAAGGTGTGATTATTGTCGCTGAAGGAGGTGATGACATATACGTAAAAGACACCTTGACCAAATCCGCCGTGGCCATACTTGGTATTGAGCCTCATAAAGTATCCGTATTAAAAATGAAATAGGAGGTATATTATGTTTGTATTAAAAAGAAATCAAATAATTATCACCGCACTGGTAATCATGATTGCGGTTGCGGGTTATTTAAACTATATTGACGGTAACGCCAAACCTCGTGACAGTATGCTTTTGGACGACGGCGGCTTGATAACCAGAGTAGACGACGCCGACTATATGGCTGTCAGCTCGTCTCAAAACGCCGGTTCCTTGGTATTTGACGGCAACGTGTTGGAAAACCCCATGATAGCTACAGGTGACACCGAAGTCTCTGCTGACGGCGCATCCGCAAGCAAAGACCCCGGCGAAGCCATTTTTGTAAGCACCACCGTTGACCTGTCATATTTTGTTCAAGCCAAACTGGACAGAGAACAAAGCCGTGCAAAACAAAAAGAAATCCTAAACGAAATGATTAACAACACCAACATCGACCAAAAACAACGTGCCCAATGCGCCGACACTCTTCTTGAAATTCACAAACGCATAGAAAAAGAAAGTGCCGCAGAGGCCATGATAGAAGCCAAAGGTTTCAAAGAAGTGTTCGTCAGAATAGACGACAACACCGTTGATGTGGTAGTAAACAAAGAAGCACTTACCGATGCCGAAATCGCCCAAATCGAAGATATAGTAAAACGCAAAACCGGCATGGATACCGCCAATATCAGAATCAGCCCAATGAAGAAAAAATAAGCTGTATTCTTTCATAATCCCATACATACCCCTCGTATACAGCTGCGAGGGAATTTTTTTTGGATTGGAAGTAATAATGCACCGCCGACATTGCCCTAATACCATCCAATGCGGAATAACGTAATTCATTTGTGTTATAAAATTCAAAGGGAGAGAACATCTTTTATAACTAAAAAACGTTCTCTCCCTCCGTGTTATTTCACCTTATTCTGAATTTCGGGAACAGGTTCTACATCGTTTTTGGGTCTTTTGTTTTTATGATTACTTTCCGTACCGTGAGGGTCGGAAGGGTCGGGACGACGCATTCCTGCTTTTGCCATAGTATTCACCTGCTTTGTTTGGCTTGTGTTATGCAATTCACTTTGGATTATCTTATCGTCTTGATTAATTTTCAAATCATAGCTAATTACTTTGGTCTTATACAATTAATCGCCACGCTACAAATTATCTTATACGAATCGCCAAGCCTGATTTATTGCTTTATACTAATTCCAATTTAATGAAGGATAAGAATTTGCAAATTATCCTTGAATCTTTGTCTAAATTGCAAATTTTTATCTACTGTTTTAAATGGAATTAGTATTATCTGTTTGTATTGGGTCCCATGCCTTCTTTACGGGCATTATGACCGGTATTTTCGCCGGAATCGGCGTTCATGTTACCTTTATCTGCACGTTTTTTCTTAACATTATTATTTTTTGCCATTGATAACACCTCGTGTCTGCAAAATTTAATGAAACGAAAATCCTTCCGTTTCGATAATATTTTCCCACGAGGGTATTATTTTATTCGTACCGGAAAAAGGTGAATTGTACATGAATTTCCTGAATTGCACATAAGTAAACCGATTGAGAATTTTTATTGCTTCTTCATTTTCTCATACAATAATAAATATTTTTCATAATCGGCTTTGCCGAAACAAACCATAATTACTTCATCAATTTGAGGATTTTCTTTTAAAAAATCCGCTACGGTTTCAAGTGCAATTTTCGAAGCGGCTTCAAAAGGGTAACCGTAAACCCCGGTGCTGATACAGGGAAAGGCAAGGGTTTTAATGTTGTTCTCAACAGCCAACTTCAGCGAATTAAGGTAGCAATTACGCAACAATTCCGGCTCACCACGGGTTCCGTCTTTATAAACCGGTCCTACAGTATGTATTACATACTTTGCCGGTAGGTTATAACCCTTGGTGATTTTAGCTTCACCGGTGTTGCAACCGCCTAAACTGCGGCATTCTTCCAAAAGTTCCTTGCCTGCCGCTCGGTGTATTGCTCCGTCCACTCCGCCGCCACCCATCAGGCTCGAATTTGCGGCGTTTACTATGGTTTCTGTCTGCAACTTGGTTATGTCGCCCTGCAAAAACCTAATTTTATCCATATGACACCTCCAAAAAAGCCTATCCCGGGAAATCAAAAAGTCATTGTTTTAACTTTATTTTGATTTGGGATAGGCTTATAGTTTTAGCTTATAGTTTTAGTTTACAAATTCCATATCTACTGATTTATATGGAATTTGTATTATTTTGCAAGAAATACGGCATTAAATTATAACCGTGGTCAAACTTTTTACCGCTAGACGCCGCTGTGTCCTCGTTGTAGGAAACGGGGTTGTTTTTAATATCTGTGCTGTCGTAGATAATGTAAGGAACGGGGTCTGTAGTGTGAGTACGTAGATTTAAGGGTGTTGCATGGTCGGGCATAATAAGCATACGGTAAGGGATATTGCGTTTATCCATGCCCTCTTTTATAGCCTTAACTATTAATTCGTCAATATTTTCTATGGACTTAACCTTGTGTTCGATTTCGCCGTCATGGCCGCATTCGTCAGGGGCTTCTATATGAACGAAAACAAAGTCGTCGCCACGGTCTATGGCTTCCAGAGCCGCTTGAGCCTTACCTGAGTAGTTGGTGTCAAATAAACCGGTAGCACCCTCAACTTCGATTGAGTTCAGTTCCAAACCTGCCGCCAGACCGTTTATCAGCGGCACAGCGGTAATAACGGAACCGCCTACACCGTATTTTTCTTTAAAGGTGATAAATTCGGGCTTTTTACCTTCACCCCAAAGCCAAATACAGTTAGCCGGGTATAGTCCCTTTTCTATGCGTTTCTTGTTTACGCTGTGGTTTGACAGTATTTCAACGCTTTTTTTCATCATGCCCAAAACCGTTTCGGCGTATTTTCCTTTGGGAAGATGGTCGCCTATAGCTTTGTCGGTAATGTCATGAGGCGGAATCATGGTGTAATCGTATTCTATGCCTCTCCAGGTCATAATATGGCGGTAGCTTACGCCGTTAAAAAATTTGATTATATCTGTGCCCAACTCCGCATTAATAGCGGAAATAAGCTCGTGAGCTTCTTCGTTGGTGATTTTTCCTGCGGAGTAATCCAACATACGTTTATCTTCGAAGGCTTCTTCGTCAGAAAGGGTTACGAAGTTGCAACGGAAAATTGTGTCGTCCTTGTCAATGGGCAGATTAAGACCCAAGGCTTCTATGGGAGAACGTCCTGTATAATATTTTCTGGGGTCATAACCCAAAACCGACAGGGTAGCAACGTCGGAACCGGTAGGCATATCAGCATACAAAGTGGTTGATAGTCCTATTTCACCTTGAGAAGCCAACATATCAATATTGGGCTTTTTAGCTACTGTCAAAGGGGTTTTATTGTCTAATTCGGGCACCGGATAGTCAGCCATTCCGTCGCCCAAAACAACTATATATTTCAACGGAATCAATCCTTTCGTGTTAAAGATTAGTAAAAGATAAGACATTGAGGTAAACGTTTTCTAAAAAAAGGTTTCTGTCATATAAATTCACTAAAAGCGAATTAATATGGGTTGGTGTTGCAAATAATAAATTTATTTTTTTGTAACTAGGGAGCAAACTGCCTTCAAAAACTTTTTTGTTAAAAAGATTTATAACTTGCTGTTTTGCATAACTGATTATTGTGCAGAAACGGT
>CAYMOU010000047.1:0-20188 GCA_964392115.1 uncultured Defluviitaleaceae bacterium
CTCGTTGGGCTCATAACCCAAAGGTCGTAGGTTCAAATCCTGCTCCCGCAACTATTAATATGTACGCCTACATTGACGGTAATTGAACCGTTGATGCAGGCGTATATTTTTTATGTAAGGCTTAATTACATCAGCTATAATGAATCAAAGGTCTTCCGGCTAAAGTATCTTGGATTAACTTTTAATATTGAAAAGTAAGCATAAAAAAACACTTTGACATGCATAGTGTTTTTTTATGCTTACTTTTTTTGACTCAGGAATAAACTGATTATTAATCTATCCTGAACCTAACTTCTTCAACTTCATACAACCCACCTGTTTTTTGCCACTCAATTCCATCAAAGACTTCTTCTGAATAGGTAATATACAACCGCACATCACCTTTGTGGTTTAATGATAATACCGTTTGAAAAGGCGCTTCATTGGGGAAGCTGCCGCCTTTACCGTCTGAAAGCCTCCAAGTCACGGGATACAGGCGAAAACGGCGGTCTTCGGGTGTTTCTAAGTTCATATTATAGCCGTTTGCCGTGATAGTTAATTTCTGACCGACAGAAAGGCGACTTCCTTCTTCTATGCTCACATAACACTAAAATGAATATCAAAGAAAGTGCCGTAACAAACGTTATGGTTCTTTTTGCGCTGCCCATTTTTATGACCCCTTCAGAGAATATATGTAACTCCTTTTTGTTATTACACGTGTAATAATTATATATTACACCGATAATAATAAAAAATCAAGTTGATAAAGCTTATATAAATATAAAAACCCCGCCGCCTTCCGTAGCAAATCGGTTGGCAGCAGGGCATATATTTGTCATTTCAATACTTGATACACAGCATTATCAGTTAGTTGAGCGTAATAGCTATTGCTGAAACGGAGCCGTCTTTTCCGTTGTAGCCGAGCAAGTAAGAATGGGTTATCCCTTTGCTGTCAGTAAACGTAACCGCTTCCATAGGTATTCCTTCCGGAATGGTTGTTTTAAGCAAAACCGCCATAGGAGTGGCAATTTCCCCGGGTTCTAAAATAGTCTTATCCTGCCGAAAAACCTTAGTCCTACTGTTGTATTTAACGCTGCTTATTTTGAAGTTTTTCAACGTTGCCTCCGAATAAATTATTACCTGCTCATCACTGCCGTTTATACCGTCAACAATAGAAAATACGGTGTTGTAAGGCAGGCTTTCTTTTAAATTTTCGGCATAGTTAATGTACAGCGGCTTGCCATCAACTGTCAGAGCAGTTTCGGGGAAAGGTAATCGTGATGAATTCGGAAGATTTGGTGCACTAAGCGAAACGCCGTTTACTCTCTGTCCTTCTCCTATTTGGACTTTGGAAACGCTGACATCGAGTATATCTTCCAGAAACCACTTCGAGCAGTACGAATAATTTTCATATATGAACACTGAATTATTAAGCTTTATTTCTGCTCCGTTTTTCACACAATAGTCAGAATCCACATATATTTTGATATCGTTTTCACTGTTTTTAAGCTGTATATATCTGTTTGCCTCATTCCATTCAACGTAATATTTCAAGCCGGTCATAAGCTCTCTCAACTTTATAGCAATATCCTGCTGCTTGTTTAGGCAAACCCTTGTTATAACTGCCGCTGCGTCGTCGTTAATATCAATAGACGTTTCCGTGTTGCTGATTATGTTTTCTTCAAACCGGTTTTCCGGTAAGCGAAGTATTTCGATATTGGCTTTTACGTTAAAGGCAAAGCCTATTATCAAAACACAGCTTAAAAAAAGCTTAACAGTCGATTTTATATGGGTCATTTGCCACTCTCCTTTGTATTTTTTGTATACAGCAAGGTGTTTCAAGCTGAGATTGGGCATAGTCGATTACCCGTAAATATTCTTATCCCCTAAAATAGAAAGCGTAATCTGAGCCGCAACGCTTCCGCTTGCTCCGTCCATTCCCTGAATATTTGTTGCAAAGATAAACGTATGCCCGGCTTTCTCAACATATCCAATAAACCAGCCGTTTACAACCTTGCCGTTTACAGACCCTGTTCCCGTTTTGCCGGAAAGGACAACCCCTTCTTTTACAGACAACTTCAGTACGGCTTTTACGGTATTAATATTTTCTTGCTTAAAATTAAGCTCGTCCAAATAAAAATCCTTTAACAGACGAACCTGTTCAACAGGTGATATTTTTAAAGACGACTCATTCCAAAAGTCCGCTATTCCACCGGTTAGGTCATAATTGCCGTAGCCTATTGCCTTTAAATAATTATAGAGGTTTGTCAGCCCGGATAATTTGTCTATATTCTGAAAATACCAGTTGGCAGAGTTTTGCATGGCCGAATACAGGTTATGGTCTTGATTCCAGGATTCAAACGGATAATTTGTTCCGTTCCATGTTAATGTAGAATTACCGTCCTGTATTGCATTTAACTCCAATCCTATTAAGGCACTGTATATTTTATAGGTTGAATTGGGCGATACTCTTGCAACGCTTTTCTCCTTATTGAAAATACTGTAGCTATCTTCTTCCAAATCGTAAAGCACGAAGCTACCCTCAAAGCCGTCAAAATAGCTACTTAGATCTTCGTATGATGTGTTCCCGTTTTCTACAAAATTGTATTTGCCACCCTCAAAGGCCAATACGGAAATAACGGGAATTTGGGTTAAAATGAGCAAGCCCGCTATTATAAAAATACTGACGCTTTTTACTTTCAGCCCCGGGGAATCCTTTGTAAAGGTGGCTATTTTTTCTATACGCTTTGTTATTTGTTTTTTAGAGCCTACCATATCAGCCGCTAAAACCAAAGAAATAGGCTGAGATAATTTCCCGGCAAAATCTATGATTGTCATTCCATAGTCTATAAAATTGCCTTTGTCAAGCCCTTTCAAAACAGCAGCATCACAGGCAATTTCCCTGTCGTTTCTCATTTCTTTAAAAGTCATATACACCAGCGGATTGAACCAATATAAAATTTGCAGAAAACACATTACATAGTTGAATATTAAGTCTTTGTTTTTATAATGATTCAGTTCGTGTAATATAACGTACCTTATATGGCTTTCCGATATTTGTCCCATTAGTTTTGACGGCAGGATTATATATGTACTCAATAAGCCTGTTGCCATTGGAGATTGTATTAAATGGGATTTACAAAACGTCAATCGGCGTGTAATTTCAATTTCAGTTTTGCATTGTTCAAATATATGTTCAAAGGCCTTGTTTTCTATTGGGCTTGAGGTTCGTATAATATGCCTAACCTTTTGATAGCCCAAAAAAGTGATAACAGTATACACCAATACTCCCACCAGCCATATACCCATAAAAATCAGGCATAGATATTCAGGCGTGGAGCGATTTACCGATAAAGAAAAATCTTGCAGCCATTGCGCACCTGAAATCATATTGCTGACCCGGTTAGGGGATAACAAACTTGTGGCCGAATTCCCGATAGGGCCTATATTCCCAAAGATTTGGCTATATAAATCCCCGAAATCCAAGTAACGAACCGGAGCAAAGGGTAGGGTTAATATAAAAACGAATAAATATCGCAAATTGTATTGCCATGCTGTTGAAATATGATTTTTCAGCATCCTTTTTGCCCACAGAATTATACCGAGTATAGCGGATGAGGCAATAAAGCTGATTAGAAAGCGTGAAAAGTATAAACCTATTATACTAATTACCTCCCGAATTAAGCTTTTCGTCTAAGATTTTTTTCAGTGCGCTGATTTCGTCTTTCGTTAATTTGTCTTTTTCCAAGAAGTTTACCACCATAGAATTTACTGTGCCACTGTAGAATTTATTTAAAAATGCGCTGCTTTCCTGTTCCAGATATTCCTCTTCGGCGAAAAGTGGCGTATATACGTAAACTCTGCTTTGTTTTTGATAATCCAACACGCCTTTTTTTACCAGGCGGGCAAGCATTGATTGAATTGTCTTTTCAGTCCATGAGCTTGTTTTCAAGAGCCTTTCAACAACTTGGTTTGTGCTGATGGGCGCCTCTGCCCAAACGATTTTCATAACCTCATATTCAGCCTCTGAAATAGATGGCAAATTATTCATAAATATACCTCCGGAAATGCTGGGTGGTGCAATGGTTCTATTGCCACCGGTAGACCTGTTATTACATATGTAATAATTATATTATAGCATACCTTAGGCACCTGTCAATTATAAATCTTAATTAAGTATAGGCAGATTTTTTGCATTATCCCACTTGACAACATGATATTACACATGTAATAATATTTAATATTACACGTGTAATAACAAATGTACTTTTGCTTTGTAAAAAAATTGAGGAAGGAACAAAATGAAAAGAGTATTCATTATATTACTTGTTCTTTTATTGCTGACAGGCTGTAAGCTTGGCCGCCTAATAATTGAAGAAGATATGGGCTTTACAGAAGAAGACGCTAATATGCAAAATCATATGGAAAACGAAGACCTACTTAAAAACTATCAGTATTTGGACGAAGGCCTAAAAAACCAATTACGAGAACTACACAGCCTTTGGAAAAAGTTTGACAATGGGAAAAGCCAAGACATTGACCCGTCAGAGGATTTTCACAATTCCGAATATAAAGCGGAGTTAAAGAAGTTTTTAGGTCAAAAAGAAAGCCTTGCGGTGTCAGGTTATGACTTAGCAAGGATTTTAGATCAACCCGGCTATATGGCAACAGATAAAGCAATTCTTCTTTCCAACGGAAAAGAGTTTAATATCAGAGTTATCAGCTATCTTGTAGACTATTATGTTCAGGCGATTACAGACTTTGTTGGATTGAAAAATAATTTGATTTTTGTAAAATGTTGGAATGACGATGAATTTTATTTCACGGTAGTATCCGATGGGGATATACACACCGCTTATGATTTCTTCCCGTTGGAAGTAGACGGCGAACTCCATATAATATTGACAGGAAAGTCCTTCCCGTACTATCCACAACCGCCATTTTTATGGGACCTGAAATTTGATACGGACGGTTTTACAAAAGGCGACTTATTTGATTTTGGTAATACCGAGACTAAAAAATACTACATTTACAACAACGTGGACTTTGATAAAAATAAATGCCTGACGAAATGGACTTTCCAAACGGATGGGTCTTTCATGACGGTAGGGAGAAGTGATGAAAGCAACCAACCATCTGAACTTTTAAGAGTAAACTGCGAAGTATTGGAGGATGGGCAAAAGTTTTTATTTACCGGCTCTGATAATATTAACGAAATAAAGCCGGACATACAAATTGTGTTAAAAAATAAGGCATTTGTTATTCAATAAGAAGATTCGTTCTGCGGTTATATGAAAAAATTCAATTTGGAGGATTTTATGAGAAGAAAAATAATAATGCTGCTATTTATTTTACTGTTGACAGCTTGCAGCAATTCACAGCAGCCTGTTTCTCTGCCGAAGGAAGCCATCGAACCGAGAGTTACGCTGGATCAGGTAATACCGGAGAAAATTCAAATAAGTCCGGAATTAGAAATGTTTACCCAATCAATGAATGACACCTATTTCGGTAAGTATGGTAAGTACCTATTTACCCCTGATAATTGGTGGATTGATTATGGTGCCGATCACCGGGACAGCAACGACCAAAAGGGGCTTCACCGGTATGTGTATTTAGCGGACAAACGATCATATTTAGACCCGAATATTACGGTTAACACAGATAAAAACAGCGGCAGTATTATTTCAATCAGTGTTAATCATTCATCTACGGAACGTTTTACCGAACAAACCGCCCAAACATTTACAGAGTATTTTTATTGCGTGGCAAAGGTTTTAATGCCGGATATATCGGATGACTACATAAATAATTTGTTTGAAGACATTCAGGAAAATGAAAACCGCATAGACCACAATGCAGAGCCATATCCGGCCACACTGTATTTCACAGACAAAATCTATTGTTACGCTTATTTTAAAGATGGCGCTGAAACGATTTTTTTCGGTACGGAAGTGTCGGATAAATTGCCCGAATATAAAAAGAGAAATGTTAAGTGCATTGAGATAGCCCAAGAAAATGTGTTAAAAACCGAGGTAGATTTTAGTTCCTATTTTGACGGAATGACAGGTACAGCGGTTTTCCTTAATAAATCAGGTGAGTATACCGTATATAATAAAGCCGGCGCCGAGTTGCGTGCTTCTCCTTGTTCAACATTTAAAATAATATCAACCCTTGCAGCGCTTGAATACGGTACGGTTACTCCTTCACGGTCTGACATTCCATGGGACGGCACAAAGTGGAAATTTGACTCTTGGAACAAAGACTTAAATCTAACTGAAGCATTTCAAAATTCCTGTGTATGGTACTACAGAAAGCTGACAGACAGAATCGGGAAAGACAAGATGACTGAATTTGTAGAAAAGCTTGATTATGGGAACAATGATACAAGCCAATGGGAAGGGAGCGGCTTTAACAATAACCCTTTAATTGACGGTTTTTGGCTTGAATCCTCTCTTAAAATATCCCCACAGGAGCAAGTTGACGTGTTGTTCCGCATTTTCGAAGGTAATACAGAAATAGATAAAAATAATATTTCAGCCCTAAAGAAAATGATGTACAAAGAGGGCAAGGGTTTCGCTTTATATGGTAAAACCGGAACAGGAAAAGGTGGTTGGTTTGTTGGTTTTTTTGAAGTCAATGGAAACAATACATATTTCGCAGTATATCTAAATGAACAAGAAGGCGCTAATGGCCCGAAAGCTCAGGAAATCGTAAGCAATATTATCAGCGGATACTTTAACAAAGAGGCGTGAAACATATACCCCATCCTTATTTGTAGCAAGAAAATAGGAGAGGCACCTTTCGGCACTTCTCCTACCGGTTTATTTCTTTTCTACTGCAACCCAAATTTCGCAGGTATAGCCGGGGTCCGTAATATCAGCCGAGGGGTAGGCCTCAAAATCTGTGCCGCCGCAGGGCTGATACTCGCTTGTAGGGAAAAACTCGCTGTATATTTGACGGTAAAGCTTTTCAAACGCCTCCGGCATTTTGCCGACACAAGTAAACACCACATAGGTGTGTGCAGGAATCTCCTCTACAGTTAAGCCGGCATCGGTGACAGGCATTCCGTTGTAATGGGCACCGATGGCATAAGGGAATTCCTTATCGTTAGCGTCCTTACCAAAGGTGGCACCTACAATGCAGTTGGGAAAAATATTTTCCTTGGGGATGTATGTGCACAGCGTTTCGATGGTGCCATCTGAGCTGCATTCCTGCCAAAAACGAGAGATTTCATCCATGGTTAGTTCCGCTTTGCAGGAGACGACCTGCTTCTTTTTGCAGATAATTTGAAATGGACCCTTCGTTTCAATTCGGTAATTCATCATATTTCCTCCGTCTAAAATCAGTTTTACGGAAAGGGTCGAAAAGGATTTAAGCCCGGCGCCACCCTGCTTTGCCTTGGAAGGTGATACCCCGTGGAATCGGGTGAAAGCACGGCTGAAACTCTCCGGCGTATCATACCCGTACTTGTAAGCAGCGTCGATAACCCGGATGTTTGAGGTTGCAAGCTCGTTTCCCGCAAGGGACAGCCGTCGCATCCTAATATAGTCGCCCAAGGTGAACCCACAAAGAATACTAAAAACCCGCTGAAAATGAAAGCTTGACGAATAGGCCTGCTTCGCTGCTTCTTCATAGTCTATAGGTTCCGTAATATGGGCTTCCACATAATTCAGGGCTCTCTGTATGCCGGTAATCCAATCCATTTGCTTCGCTCCTTTCTGTATGTGTCTATGATAAAGGAAATAGCACTGTGTTTCATGACATTACGTGCGGTTAGATGTTGACCCTTTGGCTAATGGGTATCCATATTTCGGTTATATATTTATCATCGGATGTTTTGTTATGCAATTCCAATTCCGGTGCATTTGCCGGCTCATAACCGGATGTTGCAAACCATTCGGTAAAGATGCGCTTCCACATAACAGCGGCTTGCTTTGCAGACTCTGCCATGGTCAATTCGCCGGTTGGGAATATGGCCCACGTTGAAGCCGGAATTTTCAGGGTTTTAAATCCCTCCGACACACCTGATTCAGGCATAAAATAACCAATCATATAAGCGTGTGAAGTATCCGTACAATTAAACATAGCTGCATGTAAAGGTGTGTTTTCATCGAGGTTACAGACTTCACGAATTTTAGCCATTGTTCCGTCCGAACGGCAGGTTTCCCAAAATTTTGGAACAGATATAAAATTTTGATTATCCACAGTGCTAATATCTGTGGTGACACCGAACATTTCAAAGGCTTCTTTTTGCTCGATTCTGTAATCCATTTCTACATCTCCTTTAATTGAAATGTGAAAGGTCATACCCGGATAGGCTTTAAGCGTAGTGCCCTTATCTTTTGCCGCTGTGGGAGCAATACCGTGAAGATTTTTAAACGCCCGGGCAAAAGCCTCCGGCGAATAATACCCGTATTTAAGGGCAACATCAATCACTTTTACATTTGATGATTGCAGCTCAAATGCAGCCAATGTTAAACGTCTGCGCCGGATGTACTCCGATAACGGAATAGAGGCAATAAATGAGAAAAACCTCTGAAAATGATAGACGGAACAACAAGCAATTTTGGCCGCCTCATTATAATCAATTTCCCCTTGAAGATTGTTTTCGATATAAGCGATCGCCAGGTTCATCTTCCGTATCCAATCAATATTCAATTGAAAATGGCTATCATCTTCATTTAGGTTTTTATGTAGCCGGTCCATTGGTCACCTCCCATCGATTATTCATTTGAGTATAAAGCATATCATTTAGAAATGGATTGTGCCTTGCAGATGTTGCACGGATTTTATCAGACGCCACCAAAACTATTGCTGATCCGTTGACAGGCAAAAAGGATGGCCGGCAGGGTCAAACGTAACTGTAGACGTTTCGTAATACTGTGTTTCGGCTTTTTTTGCGCCACAAGCCATAGCATGTTCTTCCGCTTCCATCAGGTTATCCACTTTGAAGTCAATATGTGCCATTTGTTGTTGCATCCCGGCTTCCCAAGGCCATACGGGTGACACATAATTATCCACGGTTTGAAAAACGAGTAACAAACCTTGAGGTGTGCGAATGCCTGCCCATTCATCCCCGGAAATTTCCTTTTTCCATCCCGACAACTTTACATAAAAGTCGGCCAATTCATTGGCGTTAGGAGAATCAAAAGCAATTCCGATGATTGATGAAATCATGTTTATCCTCCTCATTGGTTAATACTCCGTAAATGTAAGAATTTTACAGACAGTATCGGTCACCGACACAGCCTGTCAAAACAGCTTCCTATCGCCTAAAATATTTATTCCAAGCTCTTTTGCAAAACTATTTTGCTTGAAAGGATTAACCTTTTGCACAACTCCGTCACGCTTGAAAAGCGAACCTGTGTTCTTAAACCAAAAGGTTACGCCGGCGCTTACACACTGTTTGCGTATATCAAGAACCCAATCATAATCACATTCACGGGCTTCTCGGCCTGTTTCGCCGCCTACGGTAACGTGTTCAATTCCGTACAGGTACTTGGTTAAATCAATGGCTCCAAGCAGTGGAGCACAAGCTACAAATCGCCTTTTAATCGGGTATGATAAAAATAAGGGTAGTCGATAATCGGCGATTTCTTGATTTTCAACGGTGCATCCTATGTTAACATTATCGTATCCGTCACCCCAGTCGTCAGGTAACGACACGTTGAAGCGGTCTATGCGCTTGGTTAAAATCAAAAATTCAAGGTCGGGGCGGCTTTTAATCATAGCCCATGCTTCAGCACGCCATTGGTCCGCTTCAGCAATAAAAAAATCGGTAGCGAAACAAGTAGCAACGATTTTACCGGCGGATATTTTAGGTACGTCTTTCGGCGATTTGGCAATGGGCTTATTAAATTCCTCGGTTTTGGTGATGGTATTCCGGCCTTTTCGTTTAGAGTAAGGGCCATAAAAATAGCAATACGTGCAGCCTTCGCTTACTTTGTAGCAGCCTGTCCAGGGTTCCCAGTTCATATTGTGTTCTCCTCTGATTTGACGATAGTAAGGTATTGAGCCGGATTCAAGAATATCATTAAAAGTATATTGCAATTCTTTGATTAGCATTGTCAATAAGTACTTGTTATTTTAAATATAATGCGGAATTGAGAAGCATAACAAAAAGATTAGACTCTGATAATGCTTAATAAAAAGCAAACTACACCTCTTGTACATCTTCTATAGCAATAACAATTTCTTCATCTGATACGTCGTGTGATACATTGTGATTTGGATTGCTAAGTAATGTATCTTGCAAGGAAGCCTTTAGTTTGTCACAACAAGGCTTAAATGAAATAAAAGTGATACCACCACCAATTACACCGCCAACCACGGGAATTACTTTTTTAAAGAAACCCGCAAACATTGCTCTGGTTAATCTCACATTAAACCACTTCATTACATTTTTTACAATAGGAAAAATGGCTCCCTTGGTAAGAGCAGTATTTAAGAGCTTCCTTTCAACACCTACTGCCAACGATTTTGCCATTACTTGAAGAGCTTTGTTTGCACCGGCAACTCCATACATTGCACCTAAACATAGGATTAAAATGTTCATTGTTTCGGAATCAAATTTCTGTCCTTTTTCCTCTGTATCTATTTCCGGGAAGCCGTACAAATATAAGAGTTTTTGCGTGACTCTTAACATGTAACCATAATATTGAGCTATGTCCGCCGGAATTGTAGCAACAATCGCTACACCACCGGGAGCGCCAAGTGCCGCAGAGATACCTGATACACAATTTCTCTCAAACTTAATTACTTCGTCAGCAATCTTATCTATTTCTTTTATCGGTATTTGAGCGTGAGCAGGATTGTTGGCTATTACATCGTCAATAACATCTTGTGGGTAATGTTTGAAAAGTTCCTTACGCAAAAAGTCGCTCCTAATTATTCTTATACCGGGTATTCGCAATCCCATAATAATAATATCCTCAATATCTATTTCACCATTTCCGTTTTGGTCTACTGCATTTACAACTGCTTCCTTGGATTTTACTGCCATTTCTTTAGATTTTTTTGCAACATTTACGAAAATGTTACCGACTGATTCTGCAAAGTTTTCACTTGATTTTTTTTCATCAAACTGTTTATCATTATCGTTTTTCATTAGAATCTCCTTTCGTTTTGACATATCATTTTTTACTGTGTAATTTGAGAGAGTTCCATTCGCAACTTCACCTAATTGCCGGACAAGTGAATCAACCCTGTTTCTTGAAGTCGTTTTATGATAACCTAATTTTACCACTGCTTTCCGGATATTTCTACATATTTTTTAGTTGAACTGTCTATCCAACGCTACAATATCCCAACCATAATGCGCAAATTACCCAAACGTACTTTCAAAAATTACTGTTTTAAGTGTTGAATTTTGGCGGCTAAAATGATAGTCTATATATAGAAAAAAACCATCTTCTTACATACAAGGCTTAATATTGTCAAAAGAATGATAATCCGGTGATAAAAAGAAACGATTGCTATGGAGGGTCATTTCTGTAATCATTAGGAGATAATGAAAGGGTGAATTAAATGAAAATTAAGAAAATGCTACTTTTTTTTCTAATGCTTGCTCAAATATTGCTACTTATCTCATGCGCAAATAATCCCATGCCAAATAAGCAAAACACCGACACCGCTTCAAGCGGCTCCGAAAGTACAAAAAACAACATAAAAATCGCTTATAAAAATGCACTGAAAAACTTGCTTGAAGACAGCTTGCTTCCGGACGGGACAAAATTTTTGTTTGATACGCAAGCGGATAAGTCTGAAAATAAATATGCCATTTTTGATGTAAATAATGATGGCGAAGATGAGTTGATTTTGTTATTAACCGGTCCGGATGTAGCCGGAAACATAGCTTACATAGTTTCGTACAATCAACAAACAAACACTTTCGAAACCCAACTTGAGGAGTATCCCTCACTTACTTTTTATGACAACAATATGGTAAGGGTTGATTGGTCTCATAACCAAGGCAAGGGTGGCGCTGATTTTTGGCCGTTTAATTTGTACCAATACAATGCAGATACAAAAAGTTATTCTCTCGTAATGACAGTGGATTCGTGGGATAAAAATGTACTGAGCGAGGAATTTCCGGATGATATCGATAAAAGCGGCACAGGTGTTGTTTATTATGTAGCTTTTAATGACGAATTTGATTATTCCAAACCGATTGACGCACAGGAGTATGAAAATTTGGTAGATAAGTATCTCAAAAATGCAAAAGTAATTGAAGTTCCGTATTTTGACCTGACTTTAGAAAACATTGAAAAATAGAAGCCCGGGTAAATATTATTTTAGTTAAATAATTATGCATTAGATAAACAATAACAAGAGCATCACAAAAACCCGCTCGTATAAGAGGACGAATTTGTCAGCGCTTTGGCTCCGGATTATTTTGAAACCGTTTACGGAGAAATGCTTTCAAAAATGGGACACGGTAAAATTCACCTGTTTAGTAAAGGCGGTCACCCGGCTATGCTATCAAATCCGGGTGAATTTATTGCATTAAGTAGTGAATTTTTTTCGAAGTAACAGATAAATCGTTGAACGATATTAAAAAAGGGCGGTAGATTATGGATTCGCCTTAATCTTCCGCCTTAAATGCCTTTCAAATTAATTACTACAATTTCAGGAGGGTTAAATATGCGGGGCATTGTTAGTTTAAAGGAAACCCCACGGCTTATAATATGAGTTTTATCCTCATATTCATACAATCCACCGGCATATTTAGGAAATAAACCTTGGTTTGGTGCTATCAGACCGTTAAGCAGAAAAGGAATACGAAGTTGACCTCCATGAGCATGACCGGATAAAACCATGTCAAAAGGCAGTTTTGCGTACAAATCGGTTTTCTCCGGTCTGTGAGTTAAAAAAATACTGTAACAATCGCTTATATTAAGATTTTTAAATGATTCTTCAACCATTTCATCCCAGGAGCTGTATGTATCAGAGGGTTTTTACAGGTCTTCTTCCTCGTATTCGAAACCGGAAGGGTCGTCTACCCCGGCAATAACAATTCTATTGCCGTTTATCTCAACTTCCTTCCGGGTGTTTTCCAAAATCGTAACGTCGTATGAACCTATTGTTTCTTTAATATTTTTAATGTCTTTTGACCAAAATTCATGATTGCCGGTTACATAGTAAATGTCCGCTATGTCTTTTATGGCAGATAAAAATTGCCTTGTTCCTTCGATGGGCACGCCGTCATCGGCTATATCGCCACCCAAAAGAATTAAGTCGGGTTTTTGGTCTTTTATTATATTTGCAATATATGATTGTCCTGTGCCGTAAATATGGCTATGTAGGTCGGTTATCAACACTATTTTTATATCATTGTTTATTTTACTGCTCTTAATTTCATATTCGGTTACTACAAGCCCATTCCAAAACGCCCATATGCATAGAAAAAATACCACAGCCATTATGATAAATTTATTTTTATGCCGTTTAAGAAACATTTTTCCTCCTATTATACAAAAAACCTATTTTTCTAGTCATAATACTATAAATTAGGCAAATGTACAATAAGGCTATGTCAAATTTTAATGACCTTTCCCGTCCGGGCCCTTCATTAACTCCTCATAAACAAAACAATCCTTTAAATGGTCATTCACCATACCTGTAGCCTGCATGAAGGCATATATTGTGGTAGAGCCCAGGAATTTAAACCCCATTTTTTTCAAATCCTTGCTTATTTTATCGGATAGTGGCGTGGTTGCCGGCAAATCCTCAATTCTTTCCCAATGGCCTGTTATAGGCGTGTAATCTACATATGCCCATATGAATTTGTGAAAACTTCCGTGCTTTTTTACAAGTTCCAAGAAAATTTTTGCATTGTTTATAGCGGCGTTAATTTTAAGGCGATTTCTTATTATGCCCCGGTTTGCAATAAGTTCTTGAATTTTTGCATCGTTGTAAAGGGCTATTTTATTGGGGTCAAAGCCGTCGAAAGCTTCCCTAAACGCCTCTCGCTTATTAAGCACGGTAATCCATGAAAGGCCTGCCTGCATACTTTCTAAAATCAGCATTTCAAACAGCTTGTCGTCGTCATGAACGGGGCGTCCCCATTCTTTGTCATGATAGTCTATGTAGATTTGGGTAGTTCCTGCCCAAGAACAACGTGTTTTTTCGCTCATAAATTATTCCTTTCCGGCCATAGTGCGGCTATGGGCCGTGTGTTGGTTTGTATACATCTTATCACATTAAATATGCCCACAGTATGTCATATTAAAATAAATATTGCTGATGCTGCAAATTTTTCAATCTGTAAGCATGATTACCCGTAGAAATTAATTATATGTTGACAATTTGTTATTACATGGTATTGTTTTAAATAGGAAAAGTAAGGTTTGATTCATCTGATAATTAAAACATGACGCACAGTTGTCATATTAAATATGATATAACATACATAAAGGAGGCACAAAATATGCAGTGGTGCGAAGCTTATATCCAAGATAAAGAACCGAGTTTAGAAGAAATCAACAATTTTATAGGCAATCCCCTTTTCGGTGAGCTTTGTGAATTTTTAAACGAAGCCTACGGCGTAAAGCCAAGCGTGGAATACAGCCCATGCTCCGGTGCAAAAGGTTGGAATGTAAAATATAAAAAAAGTTCCAAATCACTTTGCGTAATCTACCCAAACACCGGCTTTTTTACTTGCCTTGTGGTTATAGGAAATAAAGAGCAACCCGAAGCGGAAATTTTGCTTCCTTCACTGGATAATTATATCCGGGATTTATACAGTAAAACAAAATTTGCCTGTGGTGGCAGATGGCTGATGATAGAGGTAACAAGCCAAAAAATTTTAGAGGATACGAAACTTCTTATAGAATTAAGAAGAAAGAAAAAATGAGTAAGCCGTAAAACAGAGAAAACCGCATTTAGACAGCTTAAAATAGGAGATAATATGCAAATCAACAGGTTATTTGAAATAGTCCATATCCTTTTAAACAAAGAAACGGTGACCGCAAAAGAACTGGCAGAGCGTTTTGAGGTGTCCGTTCGGACGGTTTATAGGGATATAGAAACCCTGTCAGAAGCCGGCATACCCGTGTATATGAGCAAAGGAAGAAATGGCGGAATCAGCCTTATGGAGGGATATGTTCTCAATAAGGCTGTTTTGTCACAGGAGGAAAAAAGCGAAATTTTATCCGCCTTACAGGGGCTAAAGGCTGTAACCGACTTTGAGGAAAGCAACGCACTGTCAAAACTGGGTGCAATGTTCGGCGAAAATAACACCGATTGGATAGAGATTGATTTTTCGGATTGGTATAACCAAGAAGAAATCGGCAACATTTTTGCTGTTCTGAAGCAAGCCATACTAAGCAAAACCCTTGTGCGGTTTACCTATTTTAACAGTAATCGAGAGATGGCCGTTCGCCTTGCGGAGCCTCTCCGGCTGTTGTTTAAAAGCCATGCCTGGTATTTGTTCGCTTTTTGCAGAAACAAAAATGATACACGTCTTTTTAAGCTGTCAAGAATTAAGGATTTGAGCATAGTTGATGAACACTTTACAAGAAGTTACACTCGCCAAATTTTCGATGTAAATTGGTGTTTGCAAGATGATTTAACAGAGCTGAAACTGAAAATAGACAAAAAAATGGCATTTCGAGTGTTTGATGAATTTGACAACAGCTTAACCCAAACAGACCAAGACGGAAACTTTATTGTAACGATGCACTATATCCAACGTGAGTGGATTTTTCCTTATTTAATGTCTTTCGGTGAATGCTTGGAGGTTTTGGAGCCTATAGAAATTATAGAGGAAGTAAAAGAAAAATTAAACGAAGTTTTGAAGAAATATAAATAATTCGGTAATTGTTAAAAACAGAAATAAACTTAGAGGGAGAAAACCTTTTTATCCACAAAAAGGTTTTCTCCCTCTCTTACTTTTGAAAATTTTATAATAATAAATTATTTTTAGGTAAATGTTTATTTTTATCAAGATAATAAAAAATAAATATAAGACAAGTAAAAATTTATTTTCACCTCTGTTAATTTTTATCTAACTATGTTATAATACTAATACCGTTAGCTTTTAAAAGGAGGTGACAGAATGGATTATTCCGAGTTGGCAAATGAATTTATGCGCTCTATGCAGGTGCTTAGGAAAAACAGGGTACAGAGGAAACTAAGCGAATCCCTACAGGGTGGCCAATATATTTTGTATTTTTTATATATGCGTGGCGAACCGGTTATCCCCGGTGAAATCAGCAATGAAATGTCCATAAGTACGGCAAGAACGGCGGCGGCTTTAAATAATTTGGAAAGCAAGGGGCTAATCAGCAGAGAGATTAACAAAAATGACCGCCGACAAATTTTTGTTACCCTAACCCGGGAAGGAATAAAATTGGCTGAGGAACATATAGAGGAATTCAGACAAAGGACAATAGGATTACTTAAAGGCTTGGGTGAGCATGATGCAAAAGAACTGGTGCGAATCCTGCATAAAATCGAAAGAAATATTGAAAAGAAATAGCCAATCGCTTTTTACCGGTTAAAACGCCGCATAAGTCTATAAAATACCGTTAACTAAAGGATGGTAGTATGATTAAAATTTTCAAGTATCTAAAACCTAAAGAATGGCTTGTAGTTTTGTTGAGCTTTGGGTTTATCGTCGGTCAGGTTTGGCTTGAGCTGAAATTGCCGGATTATATGTCGGAAATTACCAGACTGGTGCAAACCCAAAACAGCCCACCGGACCAAGTTTGGCGAGCAGGCGGACTTATGCTTCTGTGTGCCTTGGGCAGCCTTGCCGCCGCTATTATCGTGGGTTATTTTGCAGCAAAGATAGCGGCTTCTTTTTCAAGAACCCTACGCAGCAATTTGTTTAATAAGGTAGAATCTTTTTCTATGGAAGAAATCAACCGTTTCTCCACCGCCGGTTTGATTACCCGTTCAACCAACGATATTACACAGGTGCAGCTTATAGTCACCATGGGATTACAGTTGATTGTTAAAGCTCCCATAATGGCAATTTGGGCAATTACCAAGATTTACGGCAAAGGCTTTGAGTGGTCTATGGCCACTATGATTGCAGTTTTGATTCTGGTGGTCATGATAGGTGTGATTATGTATTTTGTCATACCCAAATTCAAAAAAATGCAAACACTTACGGATAACATTAACCGTGTTACCATGGAAAACCTTTCGGGCTTGCGTGTGGTTCGGGCCTATAACGCCCAAGATTATCAAGAAAGAAAATTTGAAATCGCCAACAAGGAGCTTACGGAAACCCATTTGTTTACCGGTAGAACTATGTCCGTTATGATGCCGGTAATGTCCATGCTAATGACCGGAATATCACTTGCCATTTACTGGATAGGTGCCGTACTTATAGACCAAGCACAAGCGGCGGATAAGCTTACCATATTTTCCGATATGGTGGTGTTCTCAGGCTATGCCATACAGGTTATTATGTCGTTTATGATGCTGATTTTTATGTTTTTCCTTTTACCACGAGCATCAGTATCCGCAAAGCGTATTAATGAAGTGCTGGATACCGAGCCGGTTCTGCATGAAGGCAAAATCACAGACGGTTTACCCGGCTTATCAGGTGAAGTAGTCTTTAAAAACGTAAGTTTTAAATATCCCGACAGCGGAGATTATGTGTTGAGTAACATTAATTTTACCGCCAAACAGGGCGAAACGGTGGCCTTTATCGGCGCAACCGGCAGCGGAAAGTCCACTCTTATAAACCTTATACCCCGCTTTTTCGATGCAACCGAAGGTGAAGTTTTGGTAGACGGAGTTAACGTGAAAGAATATGCCCAAGATGCTCTTCACAATAAAATCGGCTATGTATCCCAAAAAGCCGTATTATTTAAAGGTACAATTACCTCCAACGTAGCTTACGGAGATAACGGCAGAGAAGCATACACAGACGAAGATGTAAAAAAAGCCGTGGAAATTGCCCAAGGAGCAGAGTTTGTCGAAAAAATGGACGGCGATTACAATGCGGCTGTATCCCAAGGAGGTACAAACCTTTCCGGCGGTCAAAAGCAGCGTGTTGCCATTGCCCGTGCTGTCTGCCGCAAGCCCGAAATCTATATTTTTGACGACTCCTTTTCCGCTCTGGATTATAAAACAGACAGTGTTTTGCGCAGCACCCTGAAAAAAGAAACCTCCGGGGTTACCTCTATAGTTGTGGCACAACGTATCGGAACCATAATGGATGCAGACCGAATTATAGTTTTGGATGACGGAAAAATGGTGGGCAGCGGAAAGCATGAGGAATTGTTAGAAAGCTGTCAGGTTTACAAACAAATTGCAAGAAGTCAATTGAGTGAGGATGAATTGTCATGACGCAAAACCGACCCATGGGAAGACATGGAGGAATGGGCGTTTCTTCAGAAAAGTCAAAGGACTTTAAGGGAACATGGAAAAAGCTCATAAAATATTGCAAAAAACATATGCCGGTTATTGTTACGGCGTTAGTGTTGGCTTCTGCCGGAACCGTAATGCAGATTATAGGCCCAAATATGCTAAAGTATATGACGGACGAAATTACCAAGGGCTTACCGGCTTTGGTTAACGGGAAAGAGGTTGCCGGAGCAATCGACATGAATGCTGTTACCGGCATTGGTTTGATGCTTGTTTTATTTTACGCAGGCTCGGGCGTGTTAAGCTTTATACAGTCCTTTATTATGGCAACGATTACCCAGCGTATTTCCAAAAATATGCGCAGCGATATTTTCAGAAAAATCAACAAACTGCCCTTAAAATATTTTGATAAGGTAAGCCACGGTGATGTACTAAGCCGTGTAACCAATGACGTAGATACCATAAGCCAAACTTTAAGCCAAAGCGTGGGCACTTTGGTAACCTCGGTTACCATGATTGGCGGCTCTCTGGTAATGATGTTTTACAACAACGTGATTATGGCCTTAACGGCAGTAGCCACAAGCCTTATAGGGTTTATCTTAATGAATATCATCATGAAAAAATCCCGTAAATATTTCGTTCTGCAACAGAAGGAATTAGGTGCCGTTAACGGACATATAGAAGAAGTCTTTTCCGGCCATAATATAGTTAAGGTTTACAACGGCGGAAAAGAAGCCAAGGCAACCTTTGAAGGAATAAACGAGAACCTGTATAAAAGCGGCTGGAAGTCCCAATTTCTTTCGGGGTTAATGATGCCTATTATGCATTTCGTGGGAAACCTGGGATATGTAGCGGTCTGCGTGGTTGGTGCCGTATTGGCAATGAACGGCAATATCAGTTTTGGCGTAATAGTGGCATTTATGATGTATATTCGCTTATTTACACAACCCTTATCGCAAATCGCTCAATCCGGGCAAAACCTGCAAAGAACAGCCGCCGCCGGAGAGCGTGTATTCGAATTTTTGGGTGAAGAAGAATTGCCGGACGAAGACCATAAAACAAAGGAACTTGACAATATAAAAGGCAACGTGGAATTCCGCAATGTCCGTTTTGGGTACAATCCGGAAAAAATTATTATCAAGAACTTTTCCGCTGATATAAAGGCAGGGCAAAAAGTGGCCATAGTAGGCCCTACCGGTGCCGGAAAGACCACCTTGGTAAACCTGCTTATGCGTTTTTATGAATTAAATGACGGCGAAATCCTACTTGACGGAACGCCCATAAGTGAAGTGAAAAGAGAAAACGTTCGAGAAGAATTCTGCATGGTTTTGCAGGATACATGGCTGTTTGAAGGGTCGTTGAAAGAAAATATAGTGTACAGCAAAGAGGATGTAAGCGACAAACAGGTTGAAGCCGCCTGTAAATCCGTGGGTTTGCATCATTTTATAACCACCTTGCCAAAAGGCTACAATACGGTGCTAAACGATAAAACCGCTCTGTCTCAAGGGCAAAAACAGCTGGTTACTATCGCCAGAGCCATGATTCAAAATGCTCCTATGCTTATTCTGGACGAAGCCACAAGCTCCGTAGACACCGGAACAGAGGCTCTTATCCAGGAAGCCATGGATAAAATTATGGAGGGCAGAACTTCATTTGTTATTGCCCACAGGCTTTCCACCATTAAAAACGCCGACTTGATTTTGGTCATGAAAGACGGCGATATTATAGAAAGCGGAAATCACAAAGAATTGCTCAACAAAAAAGGCTTCTATGCCGACCTTTACAACAGTCAATTTACCGGTGCAATGAGTGAGGGTTAATACTAATTCCATTTAAAACAGTAGATAAAAATTTGCAAATTAGACAAAGATTCAAGGATAATTTG
>CAYMOU010000048.1:0-20066 GCA_964392115.1 uncultured Defluviitaleaceae bacterium
CGTCAAGAAGAATGTCGGGGCGTCTTTCTTGAGCAATTTTGGTAGCTTCGATAACTTTTTCAAGGTTGGGATGTTTTGCAGAGCCCATGGTGGAGTAGCTGAGCATAGCAACAACCGGTTCTTCTCCAACAATTTGTTTGAAGGATTCTGCGGAGGAAATAGCGATAGTAGCAAGTTCTTCTGCGTTAGGGTCTTGGACCAATCCGGAGTCGGCAAAAATAAATACGCCGTTGCTGCCGTATTCGCAATCCGGCACAGCAATAACGAAGAAAGCGGAAACAATGCTTGTTCCGGGAGCTGTTTTAAGGATTTGCAAAGAAGGTCTCAATACGTTAGCTGTAGAGTTTGCTGCACCGGCAACCATACCGTCGGCAATACCTGCTTTTACAAGCATAACGCCCATGTAAAGGAAATCTTCTTTAAGAAGTTTGGCTGCTTCTTCGGCTGTCATGCCTTTGCTTTTTCTGATTTCAACCAATTGCTCAATCAATACATCCATTTTTTCGTATGTATTGGGGTCGATGAAAGTAGCACCGGTAATGTCTAAATCTCCTGCCAATTTTTTGATTTCTGCTTCGTTACCGACTAAGATGATTTTGGCTATACCTTCCTTTAAAACGGTAGCTGTAGCTTCCAGAGTTCTGATGTCGTTGGTTTCCGGCAAGACTATGGTCTTGATGTCTGATTTTGCCCTGCTCTTGATTGTTTCTAAGAAATTCATGATATTTCTCCTTCCGTATATTAAAGATAGTGTTTAAACCAAGCCTATAAAAAGCTTGGTTACAACTTCAACAAGCCAAAATTCCGGTGTGCCCTTATTTTGACCCGCTGATAATTTATATAAACGCTTTAGCCGGCTAAAGGCTTAAGCAGCGTTGCTTAGGTTATTTTAGGGTTGAAATCAAGTAATCAATTTTACCAAACCCTCGTAATCGGATTTTTCGGCTATTTTAAACTTTCCGTATTTTATTACCTTGGTAATTTTTTTGTTTAAGAGATATTCGGTGAACTTTTCGGCACTGTCTACAGCACCGCCGTTATATAAAATCCTTGCGGCTTCTGCTGCGGAGGCACCCTTGGGTATCTCTACGTTTACGTATTTTGTTTGAATTTCTCCAAAATTTTCCACCACTTGCTCTGTGTAAATACCTGATTCTATATCCTCGTTGCCGGTTTGGTCGGTTGCTATAACCTCGTCGTTGTTGTCTATAGAAAAAATCATGCCCAAGCCTTTTGCTCTTTCGATAATTTCTGCATCGCTTAAAGTCTCCGGGGTTTGTTTCGAGGGCAATTGATTAACGTAAATCATTCCAAGTTTTTTGGCTCTTTCCACAACTTCTTCATCGGTAACGGTTACAGCTTGTACAGCACTGACTTGCTCGAATTTTATTATAAAGTTGCAAGAAATATACAGCAGTAACGAAATAAATATCAAGCCTATTCCAAGACCAAACAAAAGACTGCGTTTGTCAAATGTCATACTCGGCACTCCTTATCAAGTTTGAATGTATGAAGCGGTCAATCGTCAGCCCGGTAACCGTACCTTTTCCAGTTCCAGCACCAACCTGACCTCACCTTGCCCAATATTCAGCTTTTTGGCTATATCCGCACAGGATACGCCGTTGGAGTAATGCTCGATAATTTCCTTGTGTTTTTTGGAAACCACTCGGTTTCGAGAGGGTTCCGGCTTGGTTTCAGGTGTTTTTGTATAATAATCCGCCAATTCTTGTTTTTTGTTATCTATAAGAGAATACAAAAACAATATTTCCTGATATTTCTCGTCCAGTTGGCTGAAAATATCGCTTGTTTTGCGGTTAATATCTTCTTTATACTTTTCTATGCCGCTCAAATTATCTGAAACCTGTTGTTTTATAGATTCTACGGCCTTTTCTTGTTCGGCAATAATTCTGTCGGATTCGGATTGGTTTTGTCGTTTAAATTTTAACAATGCTGTAACCACAAATAACGTACCCATAACAAACAATACAGCCAGGGTTAGATTTAATAAGTCCATTGTTACACCTCATTGCCGAAGTAGGATTATTTATTTGATTTAGCGTGAACCGTAATAAATAATACCCCAACTCACGCTAAAACCTATGTACAGACGGATTGCAGGGGCTAACCCCTGCAACTCTCTGCCTTAAACCGGTTCACATTTATTAAAGGATAAAATGAACCGGTATTAAACACTGATGTCAAACATACTCATGCCTTGTTCGGGCTTTTTTTGTTGAGTTTGTTCCGTTTTTTTCGGAGGCTTCTTGTCTTGTTTCTTAGACGACCCGCCGGAATTTCCTCGGCCGTCCTTGTCAACCGTATTTTGCTCAGACTTGTTCAGCTCGTTGACTTGACGGTCTTTTTGTACCGTTTCTTGCTTAAATTTGTCAGCAAATTGTTGGTAGTTAACTTCACTGCGTTCTGAATTATGATTCAGCTTCGACGTCTCGGCAGAGCGGTGAACCATAACTTGAAGGTCTATGGGTCTGATGGACATAACTCACCTCCCGAAAAATCCTCACTTTTCAGTGGGTTTGTGGATTATACGGCGGAACCGATTTTTATTTTGCCGTTGACATTGGTCAAGACGCAATTGTGTATATCGTCTCTCACAAACAGCAAGGCGTTACCTATCATCACCTTAACACCGGCATGGATAACGGAATGTGCTGCAATAGAGCCGCCGCTTGCATCCAACGAAGGCATAAGTTGGTCTATTTTAGCTTGCAGTTCCACCAAGTTTTCCCTGTAAAATATCTTGGAATTTAATGCCTTTAATAGGACGTTTTTCTTATTTTCTCCTAAAGGTTCTACTTTATTCATTTCCATTAATTTCTGTGCCAATTTATCCATGCTGTCGTAATTTTTCATTACTTCGTTGTATTCGGCCAACAATTCGTTGTATTTATCCAATTTATCCGGGGCATTGCCCACGGTTATTTCCGTAGCGGTAGCCATAGGCGATCCTATGGTTCTGGCAATTATTTTTTGGCCTACGGTTATGTTTCCGCCTACCAACAGGCCGTTTTTGCCCATTAACTCAATCTGCCCATCGCATTTTACCTTACTGTGCATAATCGAATCGGCTGTAATGTTTCTGCCGGCGAACAGCTTACAGCTTTCGGCGAACTTTGTCGTAATATCGCCGCCGGCGTATATTTCAGCCTTATCCGCACCCTGTATACCCGAGGTGAGCAAAACGTTACTTCCGGCCCGAATAATTGCACCTTCAACAACCCCGGTAATGTCCACATCGCCTTCGGCTTCTACGGTGAAGCCGCTTCTTACGTTACCTCTGATTACAATGGAGCCGTTAAATTTAACGTGTCCTGTGTTGTTATCTATATCACCGGGTATTTCCAGTATAGGAGATACCTCCAGCTTATTTCCTTGAACCAATACTTGCCCGCTGGTGTCGGCAACAAGAGTCTTTCCATCCTCTGTAAATGAAACCAGCTTGCCTTTTACCAAGGGCGGTGCAGCTTTGCCCGGTTTAAAGGGTATAGGCTCTCCCTTAACGGAAACCCCATCTTCGCCTAAAATAGGAGGTTTCACAGTAGCAAGCTTTTGCCCCATTTTAACCAATTCTATGAGATTCAAACTGCGAAAATCCACAGAGCCGTTTTCCAAAACCTTGGGCTTGCGGTCCTTTGGCTTAACGTCTACAAAATAATCTATTTTACCGTCTATACCGTTGGTGGGCAGTTTACCCCGGGCAACGAGATAGGCTTTATTAAATTCATGTTTTTCAATAATCTTAGGTAATGCCTCGTTTAAAATTCCATAGGTCACAGATGCTTCTGCCATAGCTGCCTTTAGCTGTTCCACTGTCATTTTTGGACCGTTGTTGACCGGCGGTGTAAATACGGCAACAGCTTCCAGTCTGTCCTTGCTTATTGAAATTTTAACAGTCTCGGGTTTTTGGTTAACGTTAGTGTTGGAGGATATTTTTTTCTCTATATGGCTCTCGGTAGATTTGAATACTTCGTTTACAGAAGCAAAATCAATATCAACAACGCCAAACGCCTCTACCTTGGCCAAAACGTCCATCCTCTTGACCTTTTCACCCTCGGGTACATCTATGACCAGATACACCCCATCATTACGCACATCAATCTCAACGTTCGAGTTTCCCATACCTACACCTCATTTTGCCGCTTGCGGTAGTGCCGATAAGCTTAATTTATTGTATCTTTTTCGGCGTAGTCACCGTTAATCTAACCGCTCAAATACATATTAACATAATAATTACACAAATCAATCCGTATTATTCCAAGATGCCGGTAAAAATAATAAAATACATCTTAGACAACAAAGAAGCTGATTATGTTAAATAAAATATATAAACAACCTTTCTATATATTTCATTATATATTATATTATTAATTTTTACAAAATATAACTGTTTTCAAATAACAGCGAGCGACTCTTACATAAGCGGGACTGAAGTTTTAATACAGCCTTGGAGTGAATTTGGGAAATCCTGGATTCCGATACTCCCATAATTCTGCTTATTTCTTTAAGGGTTAAATCTTCGAAATAACTCAGGGTTATAACTGTCTTTTCTTTTTCGGACAACTTCTCTATTGCGTCTTTTAAAATTTGCCGTAGCTCAACACGATCATAGTGAATTTGGGGATTTTCTTCGTCTTGTGTGCTTGTAGACATGAATGAAGGCTCGTGGTTGTTTTCCAAGTATTCGTCGTATGATATTACAGAAGCCACCGAATATTTTTTAATCAGGTCCTTGGCCTGTTCCGGCGGTATATTTAAGCCTTGGGCTATTTCAGCCTCAGTAGGCGGTCTTGATAGCTTGGTTTCCAGTTCGGCATAAACAAGTTCCAACTGCTTGTTTTTGCGGCGCATAGTTCTGGGAACCCAGTCCAACTGCCTGATACTGTCTATAATAGAGCCTCTGATTCGTAGGGAAGCATAGGTCTCGAATTTTACGCCTTTTTTATAATCAAACTTATCAACCGCATCTATCAGCCCGAATATTCCGTAGCTGACCAAATCCTCAAAGTCTACATATTGTCCCATATGTAAGGATAGCTTTCCTGCAACAAACTTCACCAACGGGGCATATTCCAAAATTAATCTTTCTTTTAAGTCGGCACTTTTTTGCTTAGTGTAGGCCTCCCAAACTGACTGAATATCGCCCATCTATATTACTCCTTTACAAGCCTTTATTAAGAGCTTATCTTAATATTTTGCCTTTTAGGATTTTATTTTCTCGGTTATGTGTAAAGCAAAATGGTTTAATATTTTTAATCAGAATTACAAATTACTTATCCCCGCCTACGAATAACCAAGCAAAAGAAAATAACGGGGGATAAGCCGGTATAGCATACAGTACAAGAATTACGGTAGTATTGTTAGTCAGAGCAGTTTATAAGCATTATTAATAACTTGTATTAAACAAAAAATCAATCGTCAGTGTCCCCGGCATATACTTGAGAATCTTCGTTTAAGCCTTCAATCAGCCGTTCTTTGAAAGAATTTATAAAGCCTGCATCTTGGGCTTCGTCGTCAATTTCTACGCCTTCGTATTCTTCTTCTTCAAATTCAAGGGGAATATATTCCGTAAAATCGGCGGTTTCAACGGGAACCGCAGGTTCTGCCGGAACGATTGCGCTTTCTTCTTTAAAAACAGTATTGCTAAGGTAAAGCTTGGCGATAGACCCTATAATGTAATATGTTATAATAGTAACAATCAAGTTGTAAGCGGCTTGCGGTAGGGGTGTTGTAAATACTATTGCACAGATAGTTACGATAATTGTAGCAATCGCACAAAAATATAAATGAATTTTCTCCAACATACCAATCAACCCTTAAATAAATCTTGTGCCGTGCCCTATTGTTTTGATTAAATAACGGCCGTCTTCGGCATAAAGTTCCACGGTACGGCCATAGTTAGCCCCGGTATCCCTTCCTATAATGGGAATATGTAGGTAGGACAATACCTTAATGGCGGCTTCTACATTTCTGTCGCCTATTCTCATACTTTCGTTGGTTGATGAAAAGGCAAACATCTGAGCCCCACCGGCTATTTTTGCCTTCATCAGTTCCTTTTTGGCTCCCATACGGGTCATGTCAAAAATCATCTTAGCGGTGGCTGTATCAGCAAATTTAGCCACATTGGAGTTGTTTTGTATCAGTCTGCTGTCAGGCAACATAATATGTGCAAGACCTGCAACTTTGTTTACCGGGTCGTATATGGCTATCCCCACACAGGAGCCCAGTCCCAAAGTGGTTAGTACATAGGGGCTTTTGGCGACCTTTAGGTCTGCCATACCTACAATGATTACATTATTGTTCATAACTATGCAACCCCTAAAGATGATAGGATAGTTTCCAAAGATTCCATATCGGGAACCAAAATAAAGTACCCGGATACATCCTCCTTGTCCGTTACAAAAACAGATTCGATAAAAAGAACCTTGTCACCCACCTTTCCAAATTCAATTGCGGGCACAGAAAGAATGGCGTTTGCCATATCAATCGAAAGGAAGGGTATAGACGGTTTAATTTTTTTATTGATTAAGCTGGCCAGAGAACCCAGGTATGAGCTGCAAAGAATGTTCCCTATTTCCTCCAAGGCGGATAATTCAAGTTCGTTAAAGCCTTCCGTATCCGACTTATTGATTGATAGCAGCATTTCAAGCAAGGTCTTTGCAGATTCTACCTTGATAACAAACATCATAATGCCGTTTATTTCTCCGGAAATACCTACCAGTATACCTACTATTTGGTTTTCTTCACCGCCGATAAACCTTGCAATATCCTTAAATTCCGGAAGGTTAACCAAGGGTACAGACATTTTTATCTTCTTGTTTAGCATTTTTGCCAGGGAAGTTACGGCATTTCCCGAACCTATGCTTGCTATTTCCCGTAATATATCCACATGATTATGCATGAGACTGTCAAAGTCCTTAGACATCGGTTATCCCCCAATCCTATCCCCAATTTTAGCGATTTTCTTTGAATAACTCGGGGACTCTTCTGCTTTTTTCGTGGTGCAATAAAATCCGGATAAACCCTGTGGCTAAAGTCACACTGTTTTAGTGCCCACCCCAAAGTTAAATTTAATGTTATTAGGCTTCCGATATTTTTTCGTTAATATCCAAGAAATTATCCAATGCCATATATTTCTTGGGTGCAACCTGTAATTTTTTTCGTTGAGCGTTATAAATATATTGGACAATACGGTCTTGCTCCGTAGGCAAAATACCGATAAAGTTACAACGATATTGATAATTCAGCTTCAACTTGGGCAAATAAATACTGTCCAAAACTTTTGCTATGGTTACCAAAGCTTCTCCGTCCAATATTAAAATGCTTCTGATTAAATATTTATCCTCTACTTTAACATTGGTTACAAACTTTAAGCCGCCTCCGCTGATGTCCTTTATGATAGCATCGTGGAAAGAAGCGTTCTTTCCGGTCTGCTCTTTGTCTTTGGAGTCGGTCTCAAGAATTTTTTCCGCAGTACCCAGTACGGAAAACTTCATGGGCATAATACAAGGAAAACGGAAAAATTCCCGTCTTTGGATTTTTTCGCCCTCAGAATCAAGATTTACTATCATGAAATAGAAATCGCCTTGTTTTACATATTTTAAAATGGTAGCGTCAAAACGCACCATGCCGTTATTGGTAAAGAAAAGCAAATCATAACCCTTGCCCAGTTTAAGTTTAACTAATTTGCCGTAATAAATGGGCACCATAATAATAACCCTAGAGTCTTGAAGTATGCTTTCGACTTGGCTTTTATAAGTGTTATAATCCTCTTTGTCCTGGGGCAGTGTTATTTCTACCCTGTCACCGGGTTTAATGCTTTGAATCAGCACTTGATTTCCCCCATCTCCATCTCTAAATTTAATATCTTCCGTATAAGCCGGTCACTTAATAAGTAAAAATAAGTGTTATATTTTTATCGCATTATAATGTTGAAAAACAGTCCTAACGGATAATGACTATCCTATTTTATATATTATATTATGTCTTACCAAATTTTCAAGGTAAAACAATAAATTTTTTATAACCGGAATTATTGCCAAACAAAAACTCATCCGTTAATAGCATTTTTTTGATTTCTGCCGTAGAACGCTGCAATAATTGCAAGAAAGCAATATACGGAAATAATTTATATCAAATTTTCAGGGCAAAAATAAATTAATTAGAGCCAAACATAGAAACCAAGCGTTTGATAAAGGACTTAAAACCGCCTTGTCCGTTAACAGCTTCAACGTTATCGGTTAATTTGGAAGCTATAATGGACATAGCCTTGGTTGCATCGGTGTTAGGGAAACTTAGAGAAACGGGTTGCTGTAATTTTACTGCTTTTACCAAGTTGTAGTCATAAGGAATAACACCCAAACAGGCCAACTTTAAATCAAGATACCTTTGAGACACACGGTTTAGTTTGTCGTAGACATCTATGCCTTCTTCCATGCTTTCCACTCGGTTGACAATAATTTGTATGTGCGGAATAACCTTGCATTCTTCTTTTATGGTTTTGATAACGGTATAGGCATCGGTTATGGAGGTAGGTTCCGGAGTGGTTACTATAATTGTCTCTCCTGCTGCCTTTATAAAGTTTGTTACAGATTTGGAAATACCGGCACCGGTGTCTATTAAAATAATATCCGCATATCTGTCCAGATAGCCCATGTTTCCTATAATCAAGCTCATTTGGCGGTCAGAAATGTTTGCAAGCTCTGTTAAGCCCGAACCGCCGGAAATAAACTTAACTCCCATGGGCCCGTTGGTGATAATTTCTTCTATACTTTTGTTACCCTGCAATACGTCCGAAAAATTATGCTTTGGCAAAATCCCAAACAAAACCTCTATGTTTGAAAGACCAAAGTCAGCATCTATAATAAATACCCTTTTGCTTTGCTTGGACAGCAATATGGCCAAGTTAACCGCAAAGTTGGTTTTTCCCACGCCGCCTTTTCCGCTGGTTATGGCTATTACTCGGGAGCGAAACGGTTCTATAGCATTGGCTTCTTCAAGTTCACGTTCTCTTATTCTGTCTCTTAGTCTTGCGGCTTGGTCGATCAAAATATACCACCCCCGAGACCCAGCAAGGCTTTTGCAATTTTTTCCGGCTGTGCTACCTCCATATCATCGGGAACCGACTGTCCGAAAGTAACATAGGAAATGGTTTTTCCGGTTAAATAACATATGTTTAATATAGAACCGTAGCATGACGTTTCATCCAACTTTGTGAAAATAATCTTAAAGTCAGTTATCGCTGAATAAGCATTGATTATGTTTATCAGGTCCTCATATTTGGTGGTCACGCTTAAAACCAAGTATTTTTCGCTGTTGGGAGTAGCCGAAAGCAATTCCTGCAATTCAATTAAATTGTTGGAATTTTTGTGTGAGCGTCCTGCTGTGTCAATCAAAATAATGTCGTTGTTACGTTGCATATTTTTTATATTATCAAGCAAATCGGAATTATTATACACAACTCCAATGTCTATGCCCAAAATTTCAGAGTAAGTTTTTAGCTGCTCCACCGCCGCTATACGATAAGTATCGGCAGTAATTAAGCCCACGTTCATAGAACCCGATAAAACGAAGTTGGATGCCAATTTTGCTATGGTTGTGGTTTTACCCACTCCGGTAGGTCCTATAATATAGATTAGCTTGGCTCCCGCCTTGCGGTTTCGTTTAACTTCTATGGGAGAAACACCGCCGATGGAGTTTATAATGGTATTATATACTATTTTGACAATTAAGTTAATATCTATTTTATCTTCTTCGTCAATAGAGTTAACATCCTCTAAAATTTTTTCGGCAATTTGTTCCTTTACTCCTTGTGAAACGAGTTCATCGTAAAAAAGTTGTATCATATTGTTTTCATATTTACGAACCCTATCATAGGTTCCCTGTTTTGAAAGGGTAAGCTGATTCATTACCTTTTGCAAAAGTTCCTCGGTGGTGCTTATCTTCTTTTCCAGGGATTCTATCATTATTCCTTGTTCTACGATAGTCTTGTCCTTCACGGAGTCGGTTTTTGTATCGCCTTCGGGCTTATCCGGGTTTTCGTTGTTGTCTTTGTTGTCGTTGTTTTTGTTGTCTTTGTCTTTCTTTTCTTTTTTATCTTTCTTGTCTTTAAGTTGTCTTTCAAGCTGCTTTTCAAGCTGTTTCTCGTGCTGTTTTTCAAGAATTTTTTCTATGTCGGAAAGTTTGTTCTTTTTAGAGGACTTTTTTGAGACGGTTTCTTCGACTTGTAAATCATCATCGTCATAAGCGGCGGTTACCTCTACGCTTGCCTTGCGAAATCTTGCAAAAAGCCCTTTGGGCTGACGCTTTTTGATATTCAGTACCAATGCATCAGCCCCAAGTTCCGCTTTTACCATTTCAATAGCTTCACGTTCTGTAGTTGCTTCGAATTTTTTTATCTTCATGCCACGCTCACCATTCCTATCGATTGAATTTCCGCAGTGGGGTCAAGCTCGTTATACGACAGTACTATCAAATCCGGTGCTATCTGCTCAACCAAACGTTTGAAATATATGCGTACTATAGGAGAGGTAAGAATTATGGGCTGCATTCCCAATGAAGTTAATTTGGTAATTTCGCTGTTTAAGTTGTCGAATATTATTTGTGTAAATTTTGGGTCCAGTGCCAAATACGAGCCTTGTTCCGTTTGTTGAACAGAACCCATTATTTGCTGCTCCAATTCGGGGTCAAGAGTGATAACTTTGTTAACTTCATTGTCAAAGAATTTGCGAGAGATAGCTCTCCTTAAAGCCTGACGCACATATTCGGTAAGCATATCCGTGTCTCTGGTCATTTGAGAATAATCCGCCAGAGTCTCCAAAATGGTTACCATATCTCTTATGGATACGCCTTCCTTCAGTAAGTTTGCAAGCACCTTTTGTATATCGCCGTATGACATTGATTTTGGTACCAATTCTTCTATCAATACGGTATTGTTTTCCTTAATATTATTGACCAGGGTTTGAACATCCTGTCTTGTAAGCAATTCATGCAAGCGATTGCGAACAACCTCGGTCAAATGTGTTGCGATAATGGCCGGTGGGTCTACAACCGTATAGCCCAAGGCCTCGGCACGTTCACGTTGGGATTCGGAAATCCACAAAGCCGGCAAGCCCAAGTAAGGTTCCACAGTTTCGATGCCGTCTATTTCTTCTTCAACATAGCCGGGGTTCATAGCCATGTAATGGTCAAACAAAATATCTCCGCCGGCAACTTCCACACCTTTTATTAAAATACGGTATTGGTTGGGGCTTAGTTTTATATCGTCACGTAAACGAATAACCGGAACAATTACGCCCAATTCCAGAGCAATTTGGCGGCGTATCATAACCACACGGTCAAGTAAGTCACCGCCCTGGGCAGGGTCTACCAAGGGTATTAAACCGTAGCCGAACAGCAAAAGAATGGGGTCTACGTTTAACAAAGAAACCACGTTTTCCGGACGGCGAATTTCTTCGGCATCCGTATCTTCGGCGGTAATTTCCGCTTCTATACGGCGTACCTGTTCCGCTCTTTTCATGCGATAAGCACAGAAAATCAAAAATACCCCGAAAATCAAAAAGGGCACTACCGGCAGAGGGGTCGTCATACCCAAAAAGGAAATAACTCCGCCTGCAATTGCAAGAACCAGGGGTTGACCCAATACCTGTTTTATTACCGTTGTGCTGATTTCAGCTTCGGAAGTTGCTTTTGTAACAAGAATACCTGTTGCGGTAGATATAAACAAAGCGGGGATTTGCCCAACAAGACCGTCACCTATGGTCATAATAAGGAAGCGATTTGCGGCATCTCCCAAAGACAAGCCCAGCATATTTGTACCGATAATCAAACCGCCGATAATATTAACCATGGTTATGATAATACCGGCTATTGCATCACCTTTAACGAACTTACTGGCACCGTCCATAGAGCCGAAAAAGTTTGATTCGTCTTGGATTTTCTTTCTGCGAGCCTTGGCTTCGGTATCGTCTATAAGGCCGGTATTAAGGTCGGCATCTATAGCCATCTGCTTACCGGGCATAGCATCCAAGGTAAAACGAGCAGCAACTTCGGCTACACGTTCCGAACCTTTGGTAATAACCATAAAGTTAATCAAAACGATAATCCCAAAAACTATTACACCGACTACCATATTCTGGCCGCCAACAAAGCTGCCGAAGGTATTAATAACCTCACCGGCAAAACCCTCACCAAGCATCAGCCTTGTGGAGGATACGTTTAAGGCAAGCCTAAATAGGGTGGTAATCAACAAAAGCGTGGGAAACATAGACATTTCCAATGCCTCTTTTGCGTAAAGCGCATTTAAAATGATAAGCAAGGATATACCGATGCTTAACATAAACAACACGTCCAACAACCAAGAAGGAGGTGGAATTATAAGTACCATAACTGTAGCAATGATAAATATACCCAAAGAGGCTTCTCTGAATCTCATAGCATATCTCCTTGCCTGACAACTTAACTTTAGGAACAAAAACTTATTTTTCCTGTTATACAATATTATACCATATCATATCAATTTATATTACGTTGTCAGAAAGTTTTTACTTTTCTCCCGACATACGGATAAAACGCAACTGTATAAAATCGTAAAACTAACATTGCGTCGGGAAAACAGGCCGAAACCGTGAATTTTTCTGATGTATAAAAGGGTTTATAAGAATTAACCAAGCGCAACCCGGCATAATTTGCGGTTAACTACCTGCTTATGCAAGTCTGCTTTTTAACCTACATGTAAATTTTTCAAAATGATTATGAAAATTATTATACTTTAATGTACTATTTTTTGCTAGAGTTTTTTAAAAATTTTTTGGCGAATAATAATCTTAAAAGTTCCTTGCAATTCAAGCATTTTTAGTTTATAATCACAACAAGAATCTTTCCGAAAGGAAGATTTTTCTATGTAAACTTGTAATTTTCAGAGAATATTGTTAAAAACCCATAAACAGAACTTTTAAGTAACGGAATTGTATATTATTCATTCTAGAATCTGTTAACCCGGAAGGACTTAGTATAGATGAAAAAAATATTGGTTGGTTTGTTGGTAGGGATAATGCTTTTGCCTGTAAATACAGCCTTTGCCCAATCCACTTTACCCAAGCAAGAAAGCTTGCCCGAGATAGTTTCGGATTCGGCTATAGTTATAGATGCAAAAACAGGCACGGTTATATATAATAAAAACGCCTCCGCACAGAATTACCCGGCCAGTATAACCAAGGTTATGACTGCCCTGTTGGTTTTGGAGAAGCTTGAGAAAGACAATATAAGCCTGGATGCCCTTGTTCCTTTCAGCAAAGAAGCCGTATTGAATATGCCCTACAACTCCAGCAACATAGCCATGGACTATGACGATTATCTGGAAGTAGGCGATGCTCTGTACGCCTTAATGTTGGCTTCGGCCAATGAAGTTGCCAATGCCTTGGCTGAATATGTTTCGGGAACCCAAGAAAAGTTTGCGGAATTAATGACCCGCCGAGCCAAAGAATTGGGTGCTGTAAACACTCATTTTACCAATCCTCACGGCTTGTACGAACCGGAGCATTACACCACAGCAAAAGACATGGCTTTGATTATGCGTGAGGCCTCAAAATACTCCATGTTTAGGCAGTTAATAAGCACAGCCTCTCATGAAATTCCGCCCACCTTAAAACAGCCGCTTCCCAGACCCTTGCATAATTCCAACAAGATGATACAACGTACATCGGATTTTTATGACGAAGACATTATAGGCGGAAAAACCGGCTTTACCAACGAATCCATGCATACTCTGGTTTCCTTGGCTTCCAAGGACGATAAAGAGTTGATTATTGCAGTCCTTCATGACCAGAAAAATAAAATTTATTCGGATACTACCGCACTTGCAGACTACGGCTTTACGCAGTTTTCGGAAGTTTCACTGTCATCTTTGTTAAAAGACAACGTTTTACCCAAAGTATCCACAGTTGACGGCGAAAAAGTGGATGTGGAAATAAAAATCCCTACAGAAACTTTTATGCTTCCGACAGGTGCAGTTAAAAGCATAAAAACCGAATATAACCTTAACAAAACAATCGCAGCGCCTATAGTTAAAGGCGACCGTCTGGGTAAGGTTGATGTACTTTGTAACGATTATAAACTTACATCCCTTAATTTAACTGCTTCTCAACCCATTTTGGTTGCGGAAGCCACCGAGCAGCAAGAAGGTCTCTCCCTAGACCTTGGGCCTGTTTTTCAAATTTTAATAGGCATTGCAGTACTTACGCTGGTTTGTGTTGTGGTACTCATATACTTAAATTCTCGTGCCAACAACCGAAGGAGACGGCGCCAAAGGGTGTCGGTACCGGTTCGTTCAAACAGGTCTTACAGGTATAAAAACGATTGGTAATCGGATACGGTTTATTCAAATCAAAGATTAATATTGCCCAAAAATAAAAATCACTGCAAACTTTACGGTTGCAGTGATTTGTTTTTGTTTATATTATTTTATTTTTTGGGGTCGGGAATTTTCCGTACAGCGGTGACTTTAACAATATTCCCTACTCTATTAAAGTCAGGTTCAAAACAACTCAGATAAATAAAGCAAAAACTAAATTAAATAGCATTATGAGTAAAGCATGCTACGGCACAAGTAGGAATTACGCAAATAGCGCCGAGAGGATTACCTATGAATCCTTGGCCTTCTATACCGTAAGGTCCCGGGAAACCTGTACAAGCGCTGCCTACGGGGCAAGCCGGAGCCCCACCTACTACTGCAAGCAATCTGATGCAGCAGCAATCAGCCGACAAAAGTACTCCTGTAAAGCCGCTTCCGGATAAACCGCCGCTTGTTGTAAAGATTGTAACTGTTCTTCCGATATTACAAGTTAAAGCCTCAACAAGTCCACTAACATATTCCATTTCTCTTTCCCCTTTCACTAAGTCTAAAGAAGTTGTACACCTCTGGTTTATCTTATGAACCAAAAGACAAACTTGTTACAAGCTTGAAAAAAATAGTTTGATGAATTTTTGCAGGGGTCAAGAAAGGAATAAGCCTTTGGATAATAAAACCTTTCATCAAGGTTGAAAAACAGGCAAAAAGGAGAGATACTGTATTACTATGCGTAAATACAATATCTCTCCTTTATTTTATTATTTTTATTTAAACCAACGTTTAATCAGCATATTCATAATATCGAAAAGATTTGCCTTATAAATATCCTCCATAGCTATAAGTTCCGAGCGGCCCACTTCTTTTCCTTCAAAGGAATAAATAATTTCGCCTACTTTGCTGCCTTTTTCTATGGGTGCATCTATGCTTTCGGGTAATTCCAGTTGGGGTTCCAGCTGTATGTTATTGCCCTTGGCAACAAGACAATTCACTTGGTTTTTAACTTCTACGCCTATTTGTTCTTTTTCACCTTTATTGACTTTAATCATGCCTTTGGGAGTGCCTACTGCATCGCCCATCATTACGGTGTAGTTTGCAAAACCGTAATCCATCATACGAGCGGCTTCGCCGAAGCGTACTTTCGGGTCGGGAGCGCCTAAAACTACGGCTATAAGCTCCATGTCTCCTCGTTTTGCCGTGGCTGAGATACAGTATTGAGCCTTGGAGGTAGAGCCTGTTTTAAGGCCGGTTGCTCCGCTGTAGCCTTTTATAAGCTTATTGGTGTTGGATAGCCCAAATTCTTCTTCGCCTCTGGCGGTTTTATGGATAATGGTATCCATCCATATTTTGGACAAATCCAGAACCTGCTTGTGCTTTGTTATTAACTCTCGGGACATTGCGGCTATGTCATGTGCGGATGAATAATGGTTATCCGCATCCAGCCCACAGCAGTTCATAAAGTGGGTGTCGTGCATACCGAGGCTTGCTGCCCGTTTGTTCATCATTTCCACAAAGCTTTCTTCGCTGCCTGCAATAAATTCAGCCATGGCTACGGCTGCATCGTTGGCAGAGGCTATTACTATAGCCTTGGTCAAGTCCAAAACCGTCTGTTGCTCGGTTTCTTCCAAGAATATTTGCGAACCACCCATACTAGCCGCATGGGCACTGACTGATACCATATCGTTCCAATTTATTTTTCCGGCTTCAACCGCTTCGTAGATAAGCAACATGGTCATTACCTTGGTTACCGATGCCAGCGGTAATTTTTCGTGAGGATTGTGTTCCAATATTATTTTACCCGTGGAAGGCTCCATGAGTACAGCCGCCTTTGCATCCACGGTTAAACTTGGTGTTTTAACCTGGGCAAAAGCCTGATGATTAAATACAAAAATACTCAATAACAGCAATATTAACAGCTTTTTTGCCTTCATATTATGTCCTCCGTTTCAAGTCTTGGCAATTCTTTTGCATATTCCGGTTTGGGATTCCAAAACCGGATTTGGATGCCCGGACGCTTTTCGGAATTAAAGCGAAAAGGCATTATAAATATATGTAATTTAGATTACACGGTTTATAGAAAAATATGCATTACCGGAGGTATCATAATATTCAAAATTTTACCGGAGGGTGGTATTGGTGGTTTGTTTAATGTTGGGACGGTAATTATTCAGGATTGGGTAGTGGGTATGATTTAGCAGAAAAGCGGCGTGGGTGAAATGTGATGATAAAACAGATATTTTCGACAGGGATTTGAAGAATGTAGATTTAGGAGTAGTCTTTGTGTAATTGAACAGCGGTCGGAGCAAAGCCCCGACCCTACGATATTTTTGGAAATGCTGAGTTTTATGGTCTTATTTACACTCTTTGTAGCAGCCCAAAACTTCCATGTATATACAGTTGGAAGCTGCAAGTTTAACTGCCGAGGCTAATTTTTCGTCGTTGATGTTACCTTGGAGGTCAGCGAAGAAGCAGTATTTTCCGTCGGCTACGGGACGGGATTCTATTCTGGAAAGGTTTACTCCGCCTGCCATCAGAGGGAACAATACGTCGCATAAAGCACCGCTTCTGTGGGCTGTAATAAAGGTGATACTTACTATGTCGGAGGTTTCGTCGTATTCCGGGGCGTTGGAAATAGCGATGAAACGGGTTTTGTTGTTGATGTCGTTAACTATGTTGGGTTCGATTATTTTAAGACCGTTTAATTCGCAGGCTCTGGGTGAACCTATGGCTGCATAGCGTTTGTCTTGGTTTTTTGCAACCATTTCGGCGGCGATAGCGGTGTTTTTACAGGCTGTTAAGTCCCAGGATTTGTCACGCAGGAATCTGTTGCATTGGCGGAAGCCTTCGGGATGAGAGAAAACTTCTCTTATGTCCTGAACTTCGGCATCTTTTAAGCCCATTAAGCAATGATGAGCGTTTACCCAAGTTTGGCCCACAATGTAACAGCCGTATTTACGCAAAAGGTCGTAAACTTCGCCTATTGCACCGGTTTGGGAGTTTTCGATAGGCACAACACCGTAGGCAACTTTATTTTCGGAAACGCCGGCAAAGACATCTTCGAAATTTTCGTAGTTAACCATTTGGTTATCTGGGTAAAGTTGTACACAGGCGTGTTCGCCCCAGGCGCCTTTTGTGCCTTGGAATGCCACAGGTATATCGGTTTTTTTAGAATCTCTGCTTGGCGGAAGTAAGGTTTGGTCCGAGTCCATAAGGTATTTCTTTTGAATTGCCTTAGACAGTGCAATAACCGTACGCATAAAGGTGGTAACTTCGCCTGTAAGGCTTGCATCCGCAAGTGTTACCGCTTTGTCTACTATGGCCTGTTCACGGTCAAAGTCAGTAAGTGCCAAGTTGCCGTCTTTTTTTATGTCTGCAACGGTTTGAGCTATATTCATGCGTTTTTCGAACAGAGGTATAAGGTCTGCGTCAATAACGTCTATTAGTCCTCTGATTTGTTTAAGTTGTTCTTTATTATCCATGATTATTTATCTCCTCGGCGATATATTTTAGAAGCAAAAGCCAAACCTTGGGGAAAACTTTTTCTGAAGAAAAAGTCTTCACCAAACCCCTTTCAAAAAGACTTTAACATTGTGTGGGGTAGTCTGTATAAAAATTAAAACTTCATATTTATGGGGATAAGAGTTTCCCGGGCAATTTAATTGCTTGTAAGTGCTGTACGAACAGCGTCTATTTTCTTCATTAAGGAATGGAATACTTCCGGGGTGATGGATTGTTGACCGTCGCAAAGTGCGCATTTTGGTTGATTATGTACCTCTATAATCAAACCGTTGGCTCCTACCGCAACCGCTGCCAATGACAGTGGCTCTACCAAATGCCAGTAACCTGTACCGTGAGATGGGTCAACGATTACGGGAAGGTGGGTTTTGCGTTGAAGCACGGGAATAGCGGAGAGGTCCAAAGTGTTTCTTGTAGCGGTTTCGAAGGTGCGGATACCTCTTTCGCAGAGGATAATTTGGTCGGAACCGTTAGCCATTAGGTATTCTGCCGCCATAAGCAGTTCGTCAAGGGTAGAGGAAAGCCCTCTTTTCAGCAAAACCGGTTTGCCAAGCTTACCTACTTCGGTTAAAAGCGAGAAGTTTTGCATATTTCTTGCACCGATTTGGATAATGTCTACGTCCTCGGCGAATTCTCTTAAATGATGAGGAGAAAGCAACTCGGTTACTATGGGCAGACCGGTTTTGAGTCGAGCGATTTTCAGCAATTCCAAGCCGTCCAGACCCAAACCGTGGAAGGCGTAGGGAGAAGTACGGGGTTTAAACGCACCGCCACGCAAGAAACCTGCACCGGAGAGTTTTACGTCTTTTGCGATTGATAAAATCTGCTCTTCGGATTCTACAGAGCAAGGGCCGGCTATTACCGCAAAGTTATCACCGCCCAATTTGTGCCCACGTACTTCGATAACTGTGTCGTCCGGTTTAAAGCGTCTGCTTGCAAGTTTGTAAGGTTCTTGAACCTTCATTACGGATTCTACGAATTCGTATCTGGCAAATACCTCTTGGGATAAGCCCGAGGTGTCTCCGGCAAGGCCGAGCATATGGGTGCTTTCGCCTTTAATATCTTGTACAACAAAGCCTCTTTCCAGCATACTTGTTCTTAAACTGTCAATTTCATTGGGAGTAGCCTCGGGTTTTAAAATGATTATCATAATAATCTCCTTTGTGAGCAATATTTTATTTTGTTAGAGTTTTCTTAAAGATTCATACTGTCCAGTATACACAGTGCCAACGCCGCTTCTGTTACGGGCACTGCTCTTACCACTATGCAGGGGTCATGTCTGCCGTGTACTATTATTTCTGTGTCTTCCATGGTGTTGATATTAACCGTTTGTTGGGTTTTTGCTATGGAAGATGTGGGTTTGACAGCCACGGAGAATATTAAGGGGTTTCCGTTGGTTATGCCGCCTATTATTCCGCCGTTACGGTTGGAAGTGGTGGTAACCTTACCTTCGGTGATTTTATAAGCATCGTTGGCTTGACTGCCCTTTAATTCCGCAAAGCCGAAACCGGTACCAAATTCAATGCCCTTAACAGCCGGCACGGAAAACATCATGGAAGCTATGCGGCTTTCCATTGATTCAAAAAACGGAGAGCCTAAGCCTATAGGCAGACCCAAGGCACAGCATTCCACTATGCCGCCTACGGAGTCATGTTCACGTTTTACATTAAGTATTTCGTCCTGCATGGCTTCCGAGATTGTTTCGTTTAATACAGGGAAAGCGGATTTTGCAAGGTTTTCCAACTGTTCCACGCTTACATCTTCGAATGTATCATCTTTAACGGAGCCTATTTGTTTAATATGTGCTCCGATTATAATGTTGTGTTGTTTCAAAATTTGCTTTGCCACAGCACCGGCAAAGGTTAGGGGTGCTGTAATTCTACCTGAAAAATGTCCGCCGCCTCTGTAGTCATTAAAGCCTTTATATTTAATATGAGCGGTGTAGTCTGCATGACCGGGACGTAGGAGTTCCGGCTGATAGTCCCCGGAGCGAGTGTTGGTGTTTTGTATTACGCCGCAAAGAGGTGCCCCGGTGGTTTTACCGTTAAACAAACCCGATAGGATTTGAACATTATCCGCTTCTTTTCTGGGTGTGGAAAATTTCGTTTGCCCGGGAGAGCGGCGTTTCATTTCTCTTTCAATTTCTTCAAAATCTATTTCAAAACCCACGGGCAGACCATCTATAACTATG
>CAYMOU010000049.1:0-19924 GCA_964392115.1 uncultured Defluviitaleaceae bacterium
TTATATTTTGCATATGATAATTGTAAGGAGGGATTAAATGTTAGCTACAGGAGAATATGCACTTACTGCATTAATAGCGGTACAGCCAATACCGGCTACCACTACCACCACTCAGACTGCTCAGGTTCAATACCAACAACCGCCTACTATGACCGACCCTATTTACCAAGAAATTATTACAGACGATGTTGTTGAAAATGCCGAAATACTGCCTGAAGAAACTCCCTATTTGCCCGAACAACCTTTTACAGATATAGATTTACCCCTTATTCCGGATGCACCTCCGGCGGCTAAACCGGCACAGCCGGCAACTCAAACCGCTAAAATTACCGATTCGGGAGTAACCTTGGAATATTGCAATATTCGAGAAACCCCAAGCGTTGCAGGGAAAATAATTCGCAAGTTGCCTAAGGGTACTGCGGTTAAAATAATAGATAGCGTGGGAGCTTATTACAAAGTACAAGAGCCTGATATGGTAGGTTATATTTTCAAGGATCAAATTAAAACCGAGTATGCAAAGCCGCTTGCCTTTGATTTAAGCAAGGCTAAGGTTCTTGCAACCTACACTACGAAATTTTCCAAAGGCGATATAAACCGCAACCATAACATGGAAAAAGCCGCTGTTTCCGCTTCGGGATTATTAAAAGCCGGCGAAACTTTTTCTTATCTGAAACGTGTAGGACGTGCCGGTAAGGCTGACGGATATTTGCCGGCCGGTGTTATTTCCGGCGGAAAACTGGTCACAGGTTACGGCGGAGGTATATGCCAACCCTCGTCTACCCTATACGCCGCTTTGTTGCAGGATAAAACCAAGAAACTCACGGTTATCGAACGCCATGCCCATTCACTGAAGGTTGGCTATCTGCCCAGAGGAATGGACGCAACGGTTTCCAATCCCTCTGCCGATTTCCGCTTCCGCAACGATACCGGCTCGGATATATACATTGATTTGGTGACAAACGCTTATAAAGGAACGGTAACCGCTACATATTATCTTTTAAACTGATTATACATAAAATACCCGTAAAAACATAATATAGTATGTGAGTTAAAAAAATGATATAATAGAATGAACAAGAAAAAAAGAGGAATTTCTCCTAACCGGAAAATTCCTCTCTCCTTTATGGGTGCAACCGCCCGTACAAAGAAAGGTGACGTCATGAATATTTCCGTTGAAAGTATATACAATGAAATAATCACCAATCTTCAAGCAAACTTAAACATTCCCACTTATTTTGACAGGGTGCAGTCCAAACCCCGTGTGGGAAATACGGAGCAAAACAAAGAAACCAAAAGCTTTTCCGATGTTTTGACGGATTATATTAAGGCTAACCCTGCCATGCAGGTGGATAAAATCGACTCCACCATGCCCGAAATGATAGAAAGAGCTATAAAAGAAGCCTCCGCAAAATATAACATAGACCCGGCCTTGATTAAGGCTGTAATCAAGCAGGAGAGCAACTTTAATCCCAATGCAAAATCTCATGCCGGTGCCATGGGTCTAATGCAGCTTATGCCCGGAACGGCTAAATATCTGGGTGTAGAAAACCCATATAACCCAGCGGAAAACATAGCAGGCGGTACAAGGTACTTAAAAGAAATGTTGGATAAGTTCGGGCAAAATACAAGCCTTGCTCTGGCGGCATATAACGCAGGCCCGGGAGCTGTGCAGAAATACGGCGGAATTCCTCCGTATAAAGAGACGCAAAATTATGTGCCTAAGGTAATGGCGTATAAGGAGCAATATATGTTAGAGCAGTATGCAAGTGCTAAGAAGAAGTGATTTTATGTATTGTGTGATGAATAGATGAGGAAGGGCGAACGGGGTTCGCTCTTTTTTTGTTATATATATGTAATTTCCGTAATTGTTTGGCGGTCGGAGCAGAGCCACTACCCTACAGAGCCGGTGGGTTTGGGTAATATAATTTTGAGTAGGCATAGAAAAACCGGGCGAACTGTGTTCGCCCGGTTTTTGTTGACCATATAATGCCGTGGATTTAGCTTTTTATGCAGTCATTTTTTATTTGTGATAAGGAAGATTGTTGATTATGGAAAAGGCTCTGTAGATTTGTTCAAGAAGCATAACCCTCATTAGCTGGTGAGGAAAGGTCATGGGAGAAAAACTCAGTGAGAAGTTCGCTCTCTTTAACACATCTTCATGCAGACCCAAACTGCCGCCTATTACAAAAGCAATGCTACTGCTGCGTAAAACGGTTTCTTGAATAAAAGAAGCCAAGCCCTCGGAACTAAGGGATTTGCCTTTTATATCAAGGGCAATTACAAAGTCCGAATCGGAGATTTTATCTAAAATGCGCTTGCCTTCGGTTTGTTTGATTTTGGTCATTAGGGCATCGCTTAAATTCTGTGGTGCCTTTTCATGTTGCAAAGAAAAAATCTCGGTTTTGGCAAATTGTCGTAAGCGTTTTTGGTATTCGGCTATGGCATCGGATAAATATTTTTCTTTTATGCCACCTATGGCTATAATTTTAATGTTCATTTCTAAAGATTAACCGGCTCGCTTACTACTCCTCTTAAAGCGATTTGCAGTTGCAAGTCCTTTCCCACGTTGATTTTGTTTGAGGATAAAATACTTGAAACGGTGTTAAGGGCGATTAACGGGCGGTTGTTTTCTTCGCTTAAATGGCCCAAATATACGTGTTTCAGGCGGTTGCACATAACCTCCGAAAGCAGCATTCCGGTTGCTGCGTTGGATAAATGACCCATTTTTCCTAAAACCCTTTGTTTCAGCGCCAGGGGATAGGGGCCGTTTTTAAGCATTTCCTCGTCATGGTTGCTTTCTATAAGTATCAGGTCGCTGCCGGAAATATGCTGTTTAACCTCGTCTGTGACGAAACCTATATCTGTAGCTACCGAGATTTTTTGGGATTTATGCTTTATAACATAGCCAACCGGTTCCGCACCGTCATGCAAAACGGAAAAGGGCATTATTTTCATGTCCTTAACTTCGGTTTCCTGTTCCGGCTCAAGGATTATGCGGTTTTTTTCCACAATTTTTCCTATGGTGCCGTGCCTGTCGAAAAAACGCCAGGTTTTTGGGGTTGCATATATGGGAATATCAAAACGTCGGGACAGTACGCCCACGCCTTGTATATGGTCGGAATGTTCATGGGTAACAAAAATGGCATCCAAGCCCTCGGGCTTTACAGCAAGAGAGCTTAAACCTGCCTCTATCTTTCTGCCGCTAAGCCCCGCATCTATTAAAATATGAGTGTTTGCAGTACCTATGTAAATACAATTGCCGTTAGAACCACTGGCAATAGGACAAAATTTCATGCTTTACCTGCCTTCCAAGCCTGCCCATAAGAGCCGATCTTGTTTTGAATTAAATTTAACAAACTTGTTTGCAATAAATAAAACATACACCAAATTAAACGGAATTGCAAACTATTTATTTTTGTAAAAAATTCTTGTATGTAATGTTGGAAATATTTATAATAAGAATGTTTTCTGATTGTAAAATTATTTATTTTTATGAGGGAAATTAAAAAGTTAACATAACACAGCCGGTTCAAGCCGTCACCTTGCGGATTCCGGTATTTGTTGCCCTTTTCCGGCTAGAACTCTCCACTAAAGTTTACTTTTCGAAAAATTATATTATGGTAAGTTTTTTGTCAACAAATAAAATTATTTAAGTATTACATATTGTTTACTTAATAATTACCGGTGTGCTATACTTATTTCATAATCCGGTAAAGTTTTTGGCAAATAGAGGAGGAAACCAATGTTTAACATAAAAACTTCCAGAAAAGCAGATACCGAAACCATGGGTACGGTAATAGGCGAAGGGATAGAGTTTAGCAACGGTATAATCAAGGGCTGCGGTAATGTAATGGTTAACGGGTTGATATTCGGGGATGTGGATATTGAAGGGCATTTATATGTGGACGAGGCCGGCTATATTAAGGGTAACGTAAGCGCCACCTCATCAACCATAGCCGGAAGATTGGAAGGCGATATTGCCGTTACAGGCCTGCTGCATTTAACCAAATGCTGCAATATTCAAGGCAATATAGAATGCGCCGTCATCAGCATAGAAGAAGATGCTGTATTCTGCGGCAGATGCCATATGACCGGCAAAAACGAGCAACGCAAACTAAAACACGAAATCCTCCCGGAACCCGAAATAGAACCGGGAACATAATAAGGCCACCATCAAGAAAACGCCAAAGGTCGTCACCCGGGCGTTTTTTTGATGTAACTACATATTTTTGGTGATAAGCTGCCGTTTGCAGAATATATCTTGATAAGTTTTTATTTACTTAATATTAAAGTCTTTTTAAAGGAGGTTTCGGGTAGACCTTTTCCGCAGAAAAAGTTTCCCTCAAGGTTTTAATTTTTCCTTGATAATTTTACCGAAACCATGCAAAATAATAAAAACCGCAAAAATCGACCGTTATGGTTTTACTATAGAAAGGAAGTTACCCATGAACCTAAAGCAGGTAGAAACCCGATATTTTGATGAAATAAAATCTCAAGCCACTTATTATATGCATCCAAGCGGCGCAAGAATCATTCATATGCAGAACGAGGACGAAAACAAGGTATTTTCCGTCAGTTTCAGAACCCCTGTTTGGGACAATACCGGCGTAGCCCATATTTTGGAACATAGTATCCTATGCGGCTCGAAAAAATATCCCATCAAAGACCCTTTTAACGAGATGTTCAAAAGCTCTCTGTACACCTATCTGAACGCCATGACCTTTACGGACAAAACAGTTTATCCCATTGCAAGCTGCAACAACAAGGATTTTTTCAACTTAATGGACGTTTATTTGGATGCTGTTTACAATCCCCTAATCAGACGCAAAGAAATATTTATGCAAGAGGGTATACATTTCAACCCAAAGGAAAACGCCTTCGGCGGTATAGTTTACAACGAAATGCAGGGCGTTTACTCCGACCCTTTGGAATATTTACGTTACGAAACTTCCGTCGGGCTTTTCCCGGATACACAAAACGCCTTTGATGCCGGCGGCAAACCGGACGGCATAGAAAAGTTGACCTTTGATAAACTGCTGGCCTTTTACGACAAGCATTACAAACCCTCAAATTCCTACATCTTTTTATACGGAGATATGGATTTTGAAGAGTGCATGATGCATATAGAACCTTATCTGGCTAAGGAAGACGATATGGAAGCTATAGAGATAAAATATCAGCCCGCCTTTGACAAGCCCAATTTTTTATCCAAAACCTATCCGGCAACCGAAAACAAAGAGGAGCTTCTCTCTGCAAATTATATAATACCAAATACAGACAACAGCAAGTATGTAATGGGCTTAATGCTCATTAATCAGTATTTATTCGGAACAAATACCTCACCCTTAAAACAGTTGCTTATGGACCAAGGCTACGGCAAAGAGATTTTTTCAAGCCTGAATATGCACCTTTGTCAACCGGTTTATCACATAACCGTAAAACACGCTGAAAAATCCATAGAGGAACTGTATTTTACGCTGTTTAAATACTTTAACGGGCTTCTAACCGAGGGTTTCGACCAAGCCCAGCTTACCGCCGCAATAAATATTCTGGAATTTGATATTAGGGAAGAAAAAAGCGGCTCTTATCCCAAGGGCTTAAACATAAACATAGGCATACTGACCAACTGGCTTTACGGTCACGACCCGTTCGAAAAAGTTAATAAGCTGGAGCCGTTTTTGGCCGCCGCTCATGACACGGAATTTTTGTTTAATATTATTAGGGACACCTTTATTTCCAACAAGCATGTTTTATTTATGGATATTAAACCGGCAGCCCCTGTATCCACCCCGGTGAACTTTAGCCCGGAACAGCTTAAAGACTTTGAAAAAGAAAAAATGTGCTTGGAGTTGTTCCAAGCCAAGGACGACAAAAAAGAGGATATAGATAAAATCCCGGTTTTGCACATTAACGACATAGACAAAACCATAGAGGACTTTCCGCTTCACGAAGAAAACGGCAGCGGCATAACTCTGTTCAGCTATTATCAAGACACCATGGATATAGGCTATATGCAGTTGATGTTTGACATCAGCGCCTTGGCTTGGGACGAAATACCCTATATAGGCTTGCTGTGCGGGCTTCTGGGAAAAATTGATACAAAAAAATTCAAGCAAAAGGACTTGATTACAGAGATTAATACCTATCTGGGCGGTTTGAGGCCCATGTTTGCAAACTATACCAACGTTATTACCGGTGAATATATACCCGTTTTGGCTTACAAATCAAAGGCTCTTATGGAAAACAGCAGCAAAATGTTTGAAATGATACTTGAAATTACCCAAAACACAGTGTTTTCTCTGCCGCAAATTTTGCCCTTGCTTAACGAACAACTTTCTGCCTTGGAAAGCGCCCTGCGTAGCAACGGAATGGGCTTTGCAAGCGGAAGAAGCTTGGCTTATATAGACCTTGGCGCTCGTTATGAAGATGCGGTTTACGGTATAGAATATTATCATTTCTTGAAAAATATTTTGGCTAACCCGGAAACTTTGCGGGAAAAATTAAAGGACGTTTCACGGAAAATATTCGAGGGTTACGTGAGGGTTTATGTAAGTGCCAAGGAACACCAATGTAAGGAACTGCTTAACATGGTCGGCTCTTATTATTCCTCACGAAATAATCCCGGGCAGATTCCCAAACCTACGCCTATTCCGGTCAACGAAGGTATAATCAGCGGAGCCAATGTTCAGAATGTGGCTTACGGCTTTGATTTCAGTAAGGCAGGGTATAATTTTAACGGCGAAACCTCCGTTATTACAACTATATTGAATAGGTCTTATTTAATGTCAGAAGTGCGGTTAAAAGGCGGCGCATATGGATGCAATTGCGTAGCTTACAAAAAAGGGCTGTTCAGTGTATGCTCTTACCGTGACCCTCATTTGCAACGCACCTTGGATGTTTACACGGGCATAAGTAAATTCCTTGCGGACTTTCAGGCTAGCCAAGAGGATATGAACAAATTCCTGATAGGTACGATTAATCGTTATTTGCGTCCCAAAAAGGTTATAGACCGTGTGGAATTTGCCGTGGCGGCTCATCTTAACGGTATTTCCCACGGCACACTTGAAAAGGAATGCGAAGAAATACTGTCCATGCAGCCGGCACAGGTTAAAAAATACGCTGAAATGTTTGAAAAATGCCATCAGGACAATGTGTATGCGGTTGTTGGCGGTAAGGAACAGATTATTAAGAGTAAGGACTTATTTTCGGAGATTTACAGTTAATCTAGGTTTTCCGGTGAAATTTACGTTATGGTAGGGTCGGGGCACTGCTCCGACCCTTGATTAGAATAATAAAAAAAGGGTATTTTTCTCGGTTAGAAAAATACCCTTTCTTCTTACATAAATATATCCATATCCGGCTCTATGCTGTCTGCAATATCCATTCCGCAGTTTCTGGAGGAAAAATAGACACAGTCTTTGCAGTTCCCTTCGTTTAGGCGTTTTGTGGGAAAGGCTATATCTTGGTCTACGCTTCTGAAATTGCCACAATTTTTAATTTTCTTTGTGTTATACATAACATCACCCCGGTTTTCATTTGTTTCGGTTATAATATTTATTATTTCCTTCAAAAAGCAATATATTCTTCCGGACAGAAAACTTATACTTAAATGAACAAGGAATAGTAACAAAAGCTATTCTTCGTAAACGGTTTGCTCATGTGGTTTCAAGGAAAACCACCGGTCGCTTACCACTACGAATATACGCTTTTGCTACTCTTTAATTAGCATTTGACTATATGTCAATACGGCTTATCCGGCGGCGGCAACTTCCGGTAATAGCCGGGTACTCAACTATAAGGTTTTTATTATTGCACAGGCAGGTTTATTTTGTTATTATAACCGGAGACGTGAAGAATTATGGCCTGTGATAATTTGGTTAGGGAACAGTGGGTGTTGCTATGGATGAAAATTTACACAAGGACCATAGAAAACGGGTACGTAGACGTTACATAGACCACGGCTTGGACGCTTTTGACGACCATCAGGTGTTGGAATTGCTTTTGTATTATGCCATACCCCGAAGAGACACCAACGAATTGGCTCATAGGTTGATAAACGAATTCGGCTCTCTCCATGACTTATTTGAGGCTAAGCCCTCAGAGATTGCCAAACGCTGTGATGTCAGCGAAAATGTGGCGGTTTTGGTTTCGCTTATACCACCGGTTTCACGGCGGTATCTGAGCAGTAAAACGAAAAGTATCACCGCAATAAAATCCACCAAAACTGCCGGCGAGTTGGCAATTTCTTTGTTTCTGGGAAAAACCACCGAAAGCCTATACATAATATGCCTAAACAAACACCAAGGGCTTATAAAAGCCGAATGCGTAACCCAAGGCAACTCCGGCCAGGCTCCCATTTATCCCGAAGAAATAGCAAAAGCGGCTCTCCGGAACAATGCGGAATTTGTTATACTTACCCACAACCACCCCGGCGGAGTGTTGGAACCGTCCAAAGAGGACATTATAGCCACAAAAAAAATAATGAAATCCTTGAGTGCAGTGGGTATAATGGTATTGGACCATATAATTGTATCCCAAGATAAATTTTTCAGCTTTACCGAAAAGAAGGTTATGCCTAACAATGTATGAGAATTTAGAATATTATGAATCGCCGCTGGGTTTAATTGTAATTACGGCGGCAGACAGCCAAATAACACAGGTTAAATTTGCGGATGAACCGGTTTTGCAGACGGAGAACCCGGACCAAACCACGGGATTATGCAAAAAAGAATTGCAAGACTACTTCTCCGGAAAATTGAAGAAATTCAGCGTTGCCTTGAGACCGGAAGGCACGGAATTTCAAAAATCCGTCTGGAACAGTCTTTTGGAAACGGAATACGGCACTACACTCAGTTATACGGATATTGCCGAAAAAATCAACAGACCCAAGGCGGTACGAGCCGTGGGTAATGCCAACGGAAAAAATCCCATTCATATTATTGTACCCTGTCACAGAATTATAGCCCGGGACGGAAAATATGCCGGGTATGCCGCCGGAACCGAGCGAAAAATACGGCTGTTGGAACATGAAAGAAGGCTGAAAGATGTATTGGGATAAGGCGAAGAATATTGTTATTCTGTTTTTGCTGTTAATAAACGCCGTTTTGGCTGTATTGGTTTATACCCACACAGATAATTATACTTTGACGTCTACCCAGCTGGAGAATATAAACAAGGTGCTGTCGGCAAACAATGTTATGCTGTACACGCCTGTTCTCAAAGAATATAAGCCCATGAAGGCTATTAATATGTTGCCCTACAGCTATTCCAACGACCGATTGATAGAAATTTTTTTCACCGACCCAGAACAGGCCAAGCCCGTAATAGAGTACGGTAGGGATATTTTTACGGATAAAAATTCCCGGCTGACGGTGGAAAACGGCATAGTCACCTATGAAACTCAACCCACATACTCCGAAAATCCCTTAAACGAGACGGACTGCAAAAGTATGTGCAATGGATTTTTAACGGCAAATTCAGCCCTGTTTCCCAATTTTGTTTTTGATAAGCTGTGGGAAACGGAGTTGGGCTTCAGTTTAAGGTATATACAAAATTATCGTGGAGAGCTTATTTACAGCAATTATATTTTGTTTGACATTATTCCCGGCGGAATAAGCCGCATAGAATTTTCCTATTCCAAAATCAGCGGATATGATGATAAAACCCGGGAAATCTGCCCGGCGGACGAGGCTTTGTTTGTTTTTATGCAGTATTTCAGAAATAACTTCGGCGAAAAAGAAGTGTTTATAGACCGTATGGATATAGTGTACTATCAAGAGCAGGTTTCCGACGAGACCGGTTCTGCCTTAAAAGCAACGCCCTGTTACCGATTTTTTGTATCGGATATTACGGAGCCGTTTTTGGTGGATGCGTATTCCACCGTGGTAAAATAAATTTCTATGTTTGGTGATTTTTTGGTGGAATGTCAAAGGTCTCCAAAACCTTTAGCCTTACAAACTGTGTAGTAATCTTTTTTTCTCAGATTTACTCTCAAACTAAAAAACCTGTGTATATCAAAGTCTCAGCTTGGATATACACAGGTTTTTTTATACTAATTCCATATTTAGTGAAGGATAAAAATTTGCAGATTATCCTTGAATCTTTGTCTAAATTGCAAATTTTTATCTACTGTTTTAAATGGAATTAGTATTACATATTTAAAAGATAAAACTGCCAGCCGGGTAACCATCTCAAAAGTTCTATATATTCTTTCTGCACCGGCAAGCCTACAATTACGGGATAAAACAGTGCAAACAAGGCAACCGTTACTATGGCAAATGCAGTCATGTAATATTTTCTGTATTTTAGATTGCTTTCGCTAAACAGGAAGGTAATCATAAATACCAGAAAGGGTATGGCCGGAAAATAGTGGTAAATATAGGTAATTCTTGGAATCAATACCCAGGGTAGATATTGGGACGCAAATGCTACCAAAAGGAACTGCATGGTTTTGTCTTTTCTGAATTTGAAGATACATATTATCAGTGCAACAAGTCCAAACCACCATACCGCCGGGTTACCCATGGTGCTTATGCCGGATTTCAAACCGTCCGGGAAATTTTGTGCATAGTAGAAAACCGGGCGAATTATCAAGGGCCATTCATACCAAGGAGAGGCAAATGGGTGTGTATCCCTTAGGCCGGAATGATAGTTAAACATATATGACTGTTGGCCGAGAATATAATCAACGGATTCTTTAAAGCCCTTTATACCGCTTGCCTCCAAACAGGGTATGTAGGAAAGGCAATATATAATCAGGGGCACTATTATGAAAAATACCACACAGCTAAGTATGGTTATCTTGGCTTTCTTTGCAAAATATTTTGGAGAGCCTTTTGATTTCTTGTATTCTTTATGCCTAAGGTACAGGGCGTAAAAGAATATTACCCCAAGCCCCAAAGCCGCATAAACTCCCTGCCATTTCGAAGCCACCGCAAGCCCCATGGATAAGCCGGATAGACCCAAGGGTATCAGTGATTTTCGCAGAGGTTGGTTAATAAAGTCTGTTTTATAAAACAGGTACATAAAGAAATACATAGCAATTATAAAAAAGGTTACGTAGGTGTCAATGGTGGCTATTCTGGTTTGGGTAAAATGCATAAAGTCAAAGCTGAATATTACAGATGCAAAAGTTGCCCATAAGGTAGAAGAACCCCATTTTGTCCGAGAAAACAGCGCCTTTGCAAACAGGTAAATCAGCGGTATCATCAAAACTCCGAAAAGTGTGCCGAAAAACCTCCAGCCAAAGGGGTTCATCCCAAAGATTTGTATACCCAGAGCAATAATAACCTTGCCCAAAGGCGGATGAGTGGTTTCGTAAATTTCCTCTTTGTTTACAAATTCGTAACCTGTTCTGGCGTGGTATATTTCGTCAAAATAGGTACTGTTCATATAAGTGGAAATTTCCGGAACAAGGTCTTGTTCGTCAAACAGAGCCGTATCTTCCGCTCCGCAATCGGCTATGGGTATTAATTTATCGTCATTAAAAAACGCCATCTCCAAAATCTCGGTGTTATGGGTTACGTTAACCAACCGTACGAATTTCGCCGGTTGATTTACGGTTATTGCTGACCATTTAAACACGCTGCCTAAATTAATGCTTTGGTCAAGTAACCATTCTTCGCCGTCTTGGGACACAAACAAATCCAAATTCTTGTCATTCTCACTACCCAACAGGATTAACATATGTGTTAACTTTTCCTCTTGGGCAAAGCTTGCGTTAATTTTCTTTAATTCATTGCCTGTCCACATTGTTTTCGGGAAGACGGTATCGCCCAGTTGATAAAAGGCTATGGTGCCGTAAATCAGCATTATTAAAATAATCAGGAGATAATCTAACTTTTTCATACTTATTAAAGGTTGAACCTTGGTTTTTGATTCCATATGTTCCTCCTCTTTATCTTTTGTAGGGTAAAAAAACAGGAAGAAACCTTTTGAAAAAGATTTCTTCCCGGCCTCTTTCAAACTATTTTCCAAACGAACTTAACAACCTCGTTTAGCCTTGATATGAAAGCTTTTTATTCAACTGTTACGGATTTTGCAAGGTTTCTGGGTTTATCTACGTCACAGCCACGTAAGGCGGAGATATAGTAAGCGATAAGTTGCAAGGGTACTACGCCCAACAACGGCAGAAGTTGGTCTGCAATTTTGGGAATTTTAATAATGTAGTCCGATGCGTTTTCTATGTCTGCACTGCTTTCGTTATCTAGGGTCAAGGAGATTATTGTGGCTCCTCTAGCCTTAACCTCACGAATGTTGCTTAACATTTTTTCCATAAGGCGTTCTTGGGTAGCTATGGCGAAAACCGGTGTGCCTTCTTCCACTAGGGAAATTGTGCCGTGTTTAAGCTCGCCGGCGGCGTATGCTTCGGAGTGTATATAGGAAATTTCCTTGAGTTTTAAGGAACCTTCCATAGCCAGTGCATAATCAACACCTCTGCCTATAAAGAACAAGTCTTTGGAGTTTTGGAATTTGGAGGCTATGTATTGATATTTATCATGTGTTTTTAAGATTTCTTCCAGATGTTCCGGAACGGTAACCATTTGGTCAAGCAGAGCGGTGGTTTCTTCTGCTGTAAGCAGACCTCTGGTTTTTGCGATATGGGTAATTAACAATGTAATCAATGCCAATTGGGTTAAGTAAGCCTTGGTGGTGGCTACGGCTATTTCCGGGCCGGCCCAGGTGTATAACACATAATCCGATTCACGGGCTATGGTGCTACCCAGAACGTTTACCACAGAAAGGACTTTTACTCCCTTAGACTTGGCTTCACGCAATGCCGCCAAAGAATCGGCTGTTTCACCGGATTGGCTGATAATGATACAAAGGTCATTCTCGGATAAAATGGGGTTCATGTAACGGAATTCGGAGGCAAGCTCTATATCCGTGGGTATACGAGTCAGTTCTTCCATTAAATATTTACAAACAACACCCACATGGCTGGCCGAACCACAGGCAACTATATGAATTTTGGCTATATTTTTGATAAATTCATCATCAAGACCGAGATTTTCGAAATAGGGTAAACCGTTTTGTATTCTGGGGTTAATGGTTTTGCGGAAGGCGTCCGGTTGCTCTAACATTTCCTTGAGCATAAAGTGTTCATAACCGCCTTTTTCTGCGGCATTTACGTCCCAGTTTACGGTGAATATGGATTTGTCTATAAGTTCCTTGTCCGGGTTGTAAACCTGAACGCCGTTTGTGGTTAAAACAGCTATTTCTCCGTCCTCAACCAAATAATAGTCCTTGGTATATTCCAAAACCGCAGGAATATCGGAGGCGATAAAGTTTTCACCGGTGCCAAGACCTATAATCAAAGGGCTGTCTTTTCTGACGGCGTAAATGGTGTCCGGTTCGTCTGTGGAAAGTATACCCAAGGCGTAGGAGCCTTTCATTTTTTCCATGATTTTAATGATGGTTTCCAGCATATCGCCTTTGTAATAGTATTCCACCAGATGGACTATTACTTCCGTATCCGTATCGGACAGGAATTTATAGCCTTTATCGGTTAATTTTTCTTTAAGTTTAGCGTAGTTTTCGATTATTCCGTTATGGACAACGGCGAACTTTCCGTCGTTGCTCAGATGCGGATGAGAGTTAACGTCCGAGGGTTCTCCGTGGGTTGCCCAACGGGTATGGCCGATACCGCAATTAAACACCGGCAATTCGGCAGTTTGGATTTTTTCTTCTAGGTTTGCCAAGCGGCCCTTGGTTTTTACTATATCTATATTTTTTTCGGTCATCAAAGCCACGCCGGCAGAGTCATATCCTCTGTATTCAAGCTTTTTTAAGCCGTTAATCAATACATTTGTGGCTTGGGCATTACCCACGTATCCAACTATTCCGCACATAAGACCTCCTATTAGTACACCGTGCTTAGGGTTGTTATTGTAAAATAAAAAAGAATAAAACCTTGGTGAAAACTTTTACCGGAGAAAAAGTTTTCACCAAGCCCCTTTCAAAAAGACTTTAATATAAAGTAGGGAAGGTTTTTGCTGTCTGTCAATATAGTACATATTATTTTGTTTGACGAGTTAATGTGAAACAAAAGCAAAAAATAGTTTGTTATCCCAAACAGGCTAACAAAAAACAAGGGCATTTAAGCCCGGAGGAAACATTTTTCGAAAAGTTTCCTCATAAATCAACAGTTATATTTACCTATCTAATTATACATATAATCCGGGAAAAAGCAATGCGTGGATAAAATTGCAACATTATTTCGAAGTATCTGAAAAATTTTCTTAAACAAATAAAATTACTCAATTTTAAATAATTGGTCAAATTTGTTAAGCATTACAAAATTCCCTCTGACCTTTAATTTACCTACAAGAAAAGCCTTTTGGGCGGTGAGTTTGCCTTTTAGTATGTCGCCCCAGATTCCGCAATCCGCCAGAACGGTTAAGTCCGGCGAGGAATGGTTGCCTTCGGTGTAGGTGCATTCGGTGTTGTTTATGCTTATATATGAGGAGATGGATTCATCGCCCGAAATATTCAGTTGTATAACCGCATTTAATCCGCCGGATAACTGGGGTTGAAAATAATGAGGCAGACTTTGGGTCATTTGGCGTAGGGTTTTTGTTCTGGGCGTTGGTGCCCTTTCGGGAGTTATTTCGTTTGTAAACAACAGCTCTGCGCTTTTGGGCTGTACATTAAGCTTTGAGGCAAAGAATTGGGCAAGCTCGTTAATGTCCTCTTCTTGGCTTTCGTTTAAATTATCCAGAGAAAGTTTTTCATAAATTTCGTTTACGGATACCTTGGGTTTAATGTTGCCCATAAGCATTTCTGATTCTTCCAAGGTCAGAAATTCGGAGGTTTCCGGCTCGGGTTGGGGTTTTGTGCTTACCGGAATAAAGAATTTACGCTCCCTGTTGACGGTACGGTAAAAATCCTCTGCCTGGCGTTCTATGATTTCTCTGATTGTATCGTCGGTAAGGGCTTTATAGGCACGTTCGCTGTCAAGCCCTATACGAACAGAATCGTAACCGCCCAGATGATTTATTACAGCAGAGTAGTTTTCTAATCCCCTGCGTTCAAAAGAATTATTCGCAACCGCAACCACTAAACAGTTCTTATTTTCCAGGATATTTTCGTAGCCCGTGTCTGAAAGGTGTTCCAAAAAGGTTTGCATTACTCCCGAAGGTGCAATCAAGCCGCTTGCGTCGTAAAAAATTACGCCCCTTGCGGTTTTAATATCTTCTGCGATTTTCGCCGCCTTAGGATCCGGTTCACCCTTATATGGTTCTATGCCTAAGCTTGACAGTTCGTGAGTTACTACCTCTACACCCAGTTCCGTCAGGGTGTCCATAATAATTTTTATTATTTTGCTCAACCCGTAATCTGTAATGGGATTGGAAGCATTTAAAGCTGTAATTTTCATTGTGTCACCCGCCATAATCTGAGTTTATATTTTTAATCCAAAAAATGATAAAATGTTTAAAAATTCGCAAAGAAGTATTTATTAATTTTCAAAAACCGGTATAATAAATATGATTTAATCTAAGATAGCACAATAGTTCCTTAAAATCAACCGGTTATAAAACAATGTAAGTTCCCTGAAATATAAATTACCGGGCGTTAAATTCCACCGTAATTAAAATAAATTATGTGTATGTTACGTAAAAAGGCTTAATAATATTTCCAAAGTTTAGCATAATAATATGTGCAGTATATTTTTTCCGGGAAGGAGCTAAAGCGGTGTCGTTAACGGAAGCATTTGATTTGGAACCGGCCCGAAAGACTTTGATTGCTATTGTGGGTTCCGGCGGAAAAACCACCCTTATGTACAGGCTGGCAAAAGAGCTTGCGGATAAGGGAAAAAAAGTTGTGGTTACTACCTCCACCAAGATATTTATTCCTAAAGAATACCCGGTTTTGGTTACGGATAATCCGGAGGAAATAAAAGAAATTTTAGAGCGTGAAAATATTGCTGTCATCGGAAGAGCCTATAAACCGGATATGCTGGAATCACCGGAACCGGCGCTTTTTGATGAGTTTAAGAAGATAGCCGATTTTGTGTTGGTGGAAGCCGACGGCTCCAGAAACAAGCCCTTGAAGGCTCATAAGCCAAACGAACCCGTTATCCCTAACGGTGCGGATTATGTTTTTGCCGTGTTGGGCTTTTCCGCCTATGGTATGGAATTGGGCAAGGCTTGCCACAGGCCGGAACTTGCAGCAAGAACCTTGGGCGTGGATTTAAGCCACAGATTGACCGTAGAGGACATAGCCTCTATTTTTATGCACCCTCACGGAGTTACCAAAAACATTCCCTGCAAGGGTTGTTTTGTTGCGCTAATCAACCAATCGGAAACCCACTTGCAAAAGGCTTACCAATGTGCGGACAGAATTTTAAGTATGGGTGCGGAAAAAGTAATTGTTGCGGAATTAAAATCCCAAGAACCCATTAAGGCTATACGTACCGCTTCCATATAAAAATTTATATTCACCCTTGACTTTATCACTTATATTTATATATATTATTGAACCGTAGACAACTTAAATTTTGTGTGCTTTGCAAACGGCATCATACTTTCCCGGTTTGTAAAAGGAGACTGATATGATAGATTTGTTGGGTAGGCTTGACCTATTAAAATATGACGGTATGTATAACGGCGATTTTTTGTTAACCTGGGAAAAAACCGTAGATGAATTACAGGCCGTTTTTACGGTTGCCCGGATTCTAAAAAACTTCCGTGAAAAAAACATTTCCGCCCGAGTTTTTGACACCGGTACGGCTGTATCCGTTTTTAAAGATTATTGGGCTGAGGACGACTTTGCCTTTAATTCCGGCTGCAATATATTGGGGCTTTCCGTGAAGGATTTCTCGGCGGAAAACCTTAATGACTGCGCCGAATTTATAAAAAATCACGCAAACCTTATTTTACCGGAAGTTATGGGCATCAAGGCATCAAAATGCATAGGCAAGGGAAATTCTTTAATTCGTGAGATTTGTTCCGGGCTTTCCAAGTCTGCGGATGAAGGTGTGTTGCCACGCAGACCGTCTGTGCTGAATCTCCAATGCGAAATAGACCACCCGGTGCAATCTTTGGCTGATATGCTTCATATACTTGAAAAATTCGGTGATACGGAAAATATCAAAGGCAAAAAAATAGCAGTCACTTGGGAGCATTCTCCGGAGGGTTTTGTTGCTCAATCATCGGTGCAGGGTATTTTGGCTTTGCTGTCTCGTTTCGGTACGGATATACATTTTGCTCATCCCGAAGGATACGAAATTATGCAGGAAATAGAGGCCGTTGCGGACAGAAACGCAAGAATCTCCGGCGGTTCCTTTACAAAATCCCATTCTATGCAAGAGGCTACAAAGGATGCGGATATTATTTATCCCATGTATTGGACGCCTTTCTCCGTTTCCGAAAAATATACCGACCTGCTTTTGAACAACGATACCCAAGGTATTGCCGACCTTGAAAACAGCTTAAAACATAGGAATTCGGAGTTTACCGAATGGGTTTACGGCAAGGATACCGTAAATGAATCCACATTGGACGAAATTCTTTTTATGCATGGATTAAATCCGGATATTCCCTGTGAAGACGCCCCGGAAAACGGCTTGTATCACCATAACCTGACTAATATAAGAAAACAAGCCGGTTTAAAACCTTATATTATTGCTGCTGTAATAATGCTTACCAAGATTAATAATCCCGGAGAAGTATTAAGGTCATTAATCTAAAAATAAAAACTATATGTAATACATGATTATTTTGAATAAATATTTAATCAACATTTACATTCACTGTTTTTTATTATATAATTCTACCGCAAATAATTATGCTCCCTATGTTACCGAATATTTTATCGCAACTGTTCTGCGATAATTTATATAAATAAATGCCGTATGGGTATGATTTAAAAAAGACATACACGGGTAAGTTGTTTGTTTTTCAACCAATTAACCCCGGGCTTTCTTTTTAAATCAACCCAAACGGCGTTTACCAAACATTATACAAAGGAGAATCGAGATGGAAAAATTATTCAAGCTTAAGGAGAATAAGACCACTGTTTCCACAGAACTCTATGCCGGCTTGACCACCTTCATGACTATGGCTTATATCCTGGTAGTCAACCCCAACATTTTAAAAGATGCCGGTATGGACTGGGGCGGTGTATTTACCGCTACTGCAGTAGCCTCGTTTATTGCTTGTCTTGCCATGGCCTTGCTGGCAAATTATCCCTTTGCACTGGCGCCCGGTATGGGTCTTAACGCTTTTTTTGCCTATACCATAGGTATAAACCACGGTTGGCAAATAGCCCTTTTGGCTGTATTGGTTGAAGGTATACTGTTTATATTACTTTCGGCTGTTAATTTCAGAGAAGCAATATTTGATGCTATACCAAAGAATCTAAAATATGCGGTCAGCGTAGGTATAGGTCTGTTTATCGCCTTTATAGGTTTGAGTAATTCCGGCTTGGTTGTAAGCAACCCTGCCACTATTGTAGGTTTTGGTGATGTAACCGACATCAGAGTCGTACTGACATTAATCGGATTGGTGCTCACCGTTGTTCTTCTCTTCAAGAAAGTTAAAGGTGCCTTATTCTGGGGCATACTTCTTACTTATGTTTTAGGCGTTATCTGTCAAATGGCAGGTATTTATACCGTAGACCCGGCAGCCGGCCGTTTCAGCCTTATTCCGGGCGGTATTGTTGATTTACCTCAATCCATAGAGCACGTTAACATATTTACGGCTATGTCCGGCTTTTCCTTTGAAAACTTTGATATTTGGTTGTTTATCACCATTGTTATCTCCTTCCTTTTTGTTGACGTTTTCGATACCATCGGAACTCTGATAGGTGTTGCAAGCAAGGCAGACTATTTAACAAAAGAAGGTAAACTGCCAAGACTTAAACAAACCCTTATGGCAGACGCTATTGGTACTACAGTAGGTGCGGTTTTGGGAACTTCCACCGTTACTACCTATGTGGAATCAGCCGCAGGCGTTGCAGAAGGCGGCAGAACCGGTTTAACTACCGTTGTTTGCGGATTTTTATTCCTTCTGTCACTGTTCTTCGCACCTATTTTCCAAGTTATTCCGGCTTTCGCCACAGCTCCGGCTTTAATAATCGTAGGTCTGTTTATTATGGAAACTGTTGTTAAAATTGACTTTAACGACATTACCGAAGGCTTCCCGGCTTTCCTCGCCATAATCATGATGCCTCTTACCTTCAACATTTCCGAAGGTTTGGTATTCGGCGTTATTTCCTACGTTATTATTAAATTACTGGCAGGCAAACGCAACGACGTAAGCGTTGTAATGTATATAATTGCAATAGTGTTTATGTTAAGACTGTTCTGGCCTTTGATTGATAATATGTTAAAGGTTGTTCAATAAGCAAAAATCACCTGAATATAAAGTGATATTAAAAAAAGGCTGTATCACAAACACCATATATAATGTGTTTGCGATACAGCCTTTTTTGTATGGATTAATAAAAATACTAAATGAAATCCTTCCACAACATACTGGGTTGAATATCAGTGTTGTTTTGATATTTTCCCGATGAAGAATATTTTACGTATTCGCCTTCTATGCTATGGTAATAAATTTGGCAAATCTCCACGTTGGGGTATATTCTTATGGGTTGGATACAGTGAATTTCCAACGTCCAGAATCCTTTAAAGCCTACGTCACCGAAACCTGCGGTTACATGAATAAACAAACCCAACCTACCCACAGAGGAACGTCCCTCTAACATAGGCACAAGATTTTGTGTTTCGGTATATTCCACGGTGCGACCCAAGTACAGCGTACCCGGCTCCAGAACCAGACCCTCCGGCGGAATAATTATTTTTTCGGTGCTGTTGGGTTTTTTCATATCCAACACGGATTCTTTGTAAACCAGTAGTTCATTACCCAATTTTAAATTATAACTGTTTGGATTAAGGCATTTTTCGTCAAACGGTTCTATG
>CAYMOU010000050.1:0-19412 GCA_964392115.1 uncultured Defluviitaleaceae bacterium
TATGTCCTCTTAGACGTCCTCTGGATTCTTTTTCAATCAAGTCTGCAACGCAGTGATCGACGATTTTGTTAAGCAAAGACTTGAGGGGTAATATATTTCAATCCACGCTCCCACGCAGGGAGCGACCAAGACAATAGGGATATTGCCGTGCATTTCCGCTCATTTCAATCCACGCTCCCACGCAGGGAGCGACACTGCTTACATTTTTGACCAGATAAATTGCAACCAATTTCAATCCACGCTCCCACGCAGGGAGCGACGGCGTGTATAAATTGGTATAAAAACGGGAAAGGCTATTTCAATCCACGCTCCCACGCAGGGAGCGACCTGGAAACGCAATCGCGACAACATACCGCCCGATATTTCAATCCACGCTCCCACGCAGGGAGCGACAGCAAAAACACACAAACCTACTCATAACAATCTAACAAAACCATACAATAATCACAAAAACCCCCTAATTCTTTAATCCAGAAACAAACTTCACCACAGCCAAACTCAAAAAATGCCCATTATTTTCGGTGCGAATGTATCGGCAAAACTTTGTAAGCTTACTACTCGCACCCGGTAATTAGATAATCATACAATCAATACACCCTCAATATCAAATCCCGGTTTTGCGCCAAGATGCTCGACCTTGCTTTTATAATTGTTTCCCAAGTTATAAAAGCGCAGGCTATCCTTTTCTTTGTCGATCAGCTGTTCTAATTTATGTTTAACCTCTGCAAATTGCGTTGAATCGAGGACGCACTCGAACACAGAATTTTGGACCCTTTGACCATAATTAACGCACTGTTTTGCTACCTGTCTCAGTCTTTTTCGTCCCTGAGCTGTTTCGGTGTTTACGTCGTAAGTAATCAGAACAAGGATAGTATCACCTACTTCCACAAAAACGGAGGATAGGCCTCCAAATCGCCACGCAAGTGCCGGGCCAATAACATGGCTTGTACATGGGGTAATAATCCCCAGTGTATTTTTTCGTCTAGGTATGGATGGGTTAATGTTTCCTGCTTTCGTGATTGCCAAGCGTTTAAAAAAGCTTTCCGGGTGGCATCGTCCATAATTACAGCGCCGTTTTCTTTGACGGTAAAGCCTTTACCGTTGACTTCTCTCTTATTGATAAGGGTGAGAATGAACCTGTCAGCCAAAACAGGTCGCATTTCTTCCATTAAATCAAGGGCTAAAGATACTCGTCCGGGTCGGTCTCTATGTAAAAAGCCTACGTAGGGATCTAAGCCCACACCTTCAAGTGCCGAGGATACGTCGTTTGCAAGCAGCGTATATGCAAACGAAAGCATAGCGTTTACTTTATCCATAGGCGGTCTTCGGCTTCTGTTTACGAACTTGAAATCTTCTTTTTGTTGTAGGATCAAGTCGTCCATTACGCCAAAATATCTAATGGCGCTTTCACCCTCTACGCCACGAAGTTGTTCAAGGCTTTGGCAATCGCTTACCATTTTTGTGGAGTTTTTGATTAATTCGGATGCCCGTTTTAACTTATCCACATCAACTCGCAGGGCGTGATCTCTTGTAGCCCGTTCAATAACCCAACGGGAGTTATATAACTTTCCTATAATCATATTTTTGGCTATACCGAGCGAGGCTTGTTCATCATCCGATACTCTGTATTGCTTTTTGCGTAACAGCACATTTCCGTGAACTTCACCCACAATACGAGCCTGAAATCGTCCGTTTGGGCTTAAAAAGCAAAGGGCAATGTTTTGTGCGGCACAGGCTTTCATGAGAGCCGGGCTTGCTCCCGTGTAACCAAAGGTAACAATGCTTTCAACATTATGCAAAGGCAGCCGTATTACTTCCTGTTCTTCTTTTTTAATGACTATATTTTCGCCGTCTAAGGAAAGATAATTGTCCGAGGATGTTACATATAAGGTGTTTAATAATTTTTTCATAGGTCTTCATCCCCAATCCTCGAATTTATATAGCCGGTTACCGATACGTTTTTAAGCAACTTTGGCAGGCATAAATCCGCCAGGGAACAGGATTTGCAGGCCTTTGTGGGCTTAGTCTTTGGCGTGTATCCTCTTTTGTAATAGGCGTGCATTTCCTTGAGAAAATCTTTTACGGTTTGGCGTAATTCATCTGTGAAACAAACCGGAACTCTTCTTCTTGTTTCACCGTAAAACAAAAACCCTTCCGAAATATCACAAACAAACATTTCCTCCAAGCATAAGGCCTGTGCGCACAACTGAAGATTGTCGGAGTTATCGTTTTTTGGGATACCTCTTTTGTATTCCACGGGAACAACTCGGTACTTTCCGGCTCTGCCATGAATAGGTACTCCGTTATCATCCCGGCAAAGTTCAACCACGTCGCATATACCGGATATGCCAAGCTCCCGAGACATTACCGGCATACTGCGTGTAGTAATAGTATCTTTACGCTTTTCAACGGTAGAATCATGGACTTTTTCGTGCATGAATTTTCCTTCAAGGGTAAGCACGTTTTCCTTCCATACCTGTTCTATATGAATTAATGCCCACTGACGGCGGCAGAAAGCAAAATGCTGAATGCCTGATAACATGAGAAAATCTTCTTCGTTATACATAACTAAATCATGCGCAAAAGAGTAACGCCGTCCGGTATTTCCGTTTCTCGAATGTTTACGCTGTAATCCTCAGCATAGTTTCTTGGTGGACGGGACTTATCCTTGCGTTCCACACTGACCAAATCAAAAAGCTTATGGGACGGTGCATTTCCCAACTCGCTTTCGTGTTTAAATACGATTAACTCACGAACAGCCATCTTTCCTCGGGCGGCAGAGTGGTCATGTTCAAACATATTTATAATCGCTTCCCATAATAGGGACAAGTCCTTATCAGAAAATCCCGTAACTTTACGAGCAAGATTTGCGGAAACATAACCTTCTGCTCGATACAAGCCGTAAGGAACTATATGCTTGCGTCCCATTTCAGTGCTTTTATTTTCTGCATCGGCTTCGGTTGTAATAGCAATACGGGTAATAGTAACTTCTTGAGGAACAATGGGGTCTACACTTCGTGCAAAACCCAATTGTACAGGCCCACGAACCTGTCCGCAGTTTAACGCCGCTTTTACAAAAGTTGTCATTACTGCTCCGAAGGTACGAATATCGTAAAAGTGGCTGCACATAAAGTCACGAATTTTCAAGTCTAGTTCCTTATCGTCTCTCTTCTTATCTTTAATGGTTTTTTCATCTACACCCACATCTGCATAAGCCTCTTTATCGCTGGTGTTAAGCGGTGTTTTTTCCTTTATGTAAATTCTGTAGAATTCCTTATCTTCCTTATCTTCCTTGGCAATTTCAACATAATTACGGATTTTTCGCTTTAAACAAACATCTGTCACAATTCCGTAACCGGTTTCAGGGTCTATACGAGGCATATTTCCGGCATCGGGGTCGCCGTTGGGGTTGCCGTTTTCAACATCGAATAAAATCATAAAATCATAGCGATTATTGATTGCTGCCATTATTTATCCTCCTTTTTTGTGTAACGGTGCTGAACCTGATGATAGTATCCTAAAATAAAGATTCCCTGTTCCTGTAAGGAATGATGAGTTGGGAAAGGATTTTCTTCCAACTTTAGTTTACCCAGCAGATTCGTTTTTTCAATTTCCCTTGATAGTCCATACTCTGCCTTAGCCGTATGGAAAGATGATAACTTCAATAATTGCGGAAAAACGCTTCCCGGGGTTGAGCAGGCAGACGTAAAATACCTGTCCTTAATGGTTGCGTTTATTCCGGGGTTAGCCTGTTGTTGTGCATCCTCCAATACAGCAAAAAGCCGTCCCAACACATATGCACGGTTATCGGAAGTTTCATTTAAAGCCACGCTTGTCACCTCATTTTCATTAAAATTTCGTATTAAACACGCTTTAAGAATTGCAGCTTTGCCACGAGAAATATTTTTTTCGGCTCGAATGCGGTTGATTACAGCCATAAATAAGGATTGTGGATAAGGGTTGTCGGTTAAAATAGCACGCATAACTTCGCCGGATAGAAGGGGCGATGAAGCCTTGTCCTTACTTTTGGGGTTAACCGTTTCGCTTAAAAGTGAAGAAACAGACAAATAGTACCTGTTATCAAAAGAGGGTTTTACAATCTCAAGACGCAGATAATGCCTGCGGACATTTTCTATCATTGCAGCAAAACTATCCTGTAAAAAGAACCTAACCGAGATTCTGGCGGCATTGGGTGCCAATCCCAGCACGTAAAAGTGACTGTTCATATCTATGTCTTCCACGGGCTTTCCGGCTGAAAGGTTATTCATAATGCCGTCCAATTCAAAATCTGTATCCGCCTCAGGGAAAGTAAAGGACGAAAAGAATTCTTGTGGCTTAGGGTCTGCCTGCTCTGCCCAGTAAACAACGCTTGTATCTCCTATAAGTTTGCAATGCTTTCTGTCCGCTAAAAGACGATTTAGTGAGGTAACGTAAGCAAAGGTGGCATATTCGCCCACGGGTGCGTTAGTTTTTTTTCCGTCTTTTCCGTAGGATTCATAAGCAGATGCATTAAAGCTTACCAAGTTTGCACCTGAACTTTGAGCCCCTAGTACACCTTTGATTTTGCCGTGGATAAGTGCAATCGGTTCATTTTTACCGGTAACAAGACAGCGTTGTTTTGATTGACTTTCGGCTTGATTCTTATAACTTTGCCATAAACTGCGCAATTCATTGTCATTTTGGGCATAACTTGTACCGTTAAGCATGAATACTAAATTTGCAGTTGCCATATTTTTGATATAGGGTTCTAAAACAGGGTGTTCTAGCGCTATCTCCGGGTTCCAATTGACGAAAAAAGATTTAACAGCTTGTGCAGCAGGGGATTCCGATTCATCAAGAACTGTCAAATGCAATTCTTTGCAAACATCAAAACATTCCCTTGCTCTTTCCGGCTTACCTTTTTCATCAAATCCGAGTAAATATGAAGTGTTGTCACATAAAAAATTTGCCTTTATTCCGCTTGAGCGTACAACCCTCTCCGGAACCTCCATGACTTGAGGAATTTCAACTTTTTTCTTTCCTCTGTCAACCTCTTGCATTGTGGGTATAACGCCTAAAAGCTCTCCGTCCGGCGAAATATTAAGCGCAAACGACACCCTTTCCAAGCACCAACCGGGCCGAGCAATTTCATTTCTTGCCGTTAGGGCATCATAATAATCAACCAGCGACTGTAAAATCATCTCAACACCTCACAGTTCGTTAGGTCAATGGTTCCGTCTTTTAGCACTGCGTGAAAATAAGTGGGCTCAATATTTTGCGGATCGGAATAATCCATGTCATAAAGCATAAGCCCCAGGTCTCGTTCCTCACTTGGGTAGGCTGTAGTAAATTCCTCATCCTCAATTAGGCTGAAACGAACCGGAAACTCTCTACAGCCAAAATAAGGTTGGTGGTAACATTGCCCGTTTTTTATTCGCCTAAGTATCATATTGTAAAACTTTTCCGGCGTGTCCCTTTCTCCTGCTCGGTCTGTTATTTCAAAATGGGCTTCCACCACATAGCAGACATCTTTTAATATTAACGATGCCCGTTGCTGTATGTTGTCTGCCGCACTTATGTACAAAGGGTTGCCGCCGCCGTTCATAGCACTGCGTGCAAGAGATGCCGATGCTTTCACCGAAATTTCGTTGCGTCTGATGTTTGTTACACGTATGGGGTTTATCACATGAATTTTATCTATCACGTAACGAATTGCAGGCTTCCAGCAGATAGCCTCCAAAATTCCTCTGGCTGAACCGGGTGTAAGCACCTCATAGGAGTAGCGTTCAACTTTCAGCTCCGGCCTTGAAAACAAAGCATAGTCTCCTTGCAGTTTTACTTTGAAACCATAACCCATTTTATCATCTCCTCGGATTATGAATTTTTATGTTTGCATTGCGTATCCGGTATTTCAATATCATTCTTTTACTCTATTCTATAAATAACCCTCTTCCGCCTTCAGGTGTTAATGTCAAGCCTGTTTCGGTGCTATAACTGCCGGGGTCGGTCAATACGGCAATTTCAGTATCTAAAAATTCTATAACGCCCAGTTCCCTTAACGCTCGGTAATGGTTGTCGTATACATTTACGCAATAACGCCCAATTTTTCTCATTAATGAACGGCTGCGTTCACCATCCCTAAGGCGTTTGGCGTATGCTTTACTTTCATCTGTATTGGGAATAAGAATGGAATGAGTATTTTCTTCAATCAGCTTAACCTCACTGCCTATAGTGCGCAAAGGAAAACTGCCGCCGTTTTTGTAACCGCTTTCCAGCCGAGAAACTATAGCTTTTGCGTCCAACAGTTCGCCTTTTATATCATAAAGCTTTTCAAAGTAATCGTGTATAGCATCAAGGGTGGTAATATCATTCGGGTATTTATCACGAATAATTTTAGTTATTTCGGCCGGCTGTCGCCAAGATGTGGGCAATTTATAATTCATATCCGGCTCGAAAACATAGGTAAAGCTTTCCTCCAAACGGCGTTTGCCCTCTCGGTTACATCGCCCGGCAGCTTGAATAATAGAATCCAGCCCTGCGTTAGCCCGGAAAACTACGGGAAAATCCACGTCCACGCCTGCTTCAACAAGGCTTGTGGCAATTACTCGGCAGGGCTTGCCGTTTTTTAGCAATTCCTTTATATGCTCCAAGACGCTTTTTCTGTGTTCCGGGTACATAAGCGTAGAAAGATGAAAACTGCCTTCATTATCAAGCAAAGCATATAAATTCTGTGCTTGTTTGCGAGTATTAACTATGCACAGAACTTGTTCAAGATTATTTAGTTTATCAACTAATTCTTCGTCGGATAGCAGACCGAGATTCTCAATATTTACACGCCTAAAAAAGTTATATAGACTCATAGGGTCGTGGCATATTTCGGTGCGTTTTACTTCCGGTGGGAAAAACGGGTCAAGGGCAGGTTGTGTTGCACTGCACAAAACAGCGGTACAGCCATAATTATGCACAAGTTCGGCTATTGTGCGAGTACAGGCTAAAAGATAAGGCGCCGGCAACATCTGAGCTTCATCGAAAATTATTACGCTGTTTGCAATATTATGATTTTTTCGGCATTTTGAGGTTTTTGAAGCGAACAGCGACTCAAAGAACTGTACGTTTGTGGTTACTATTACGGGAGCATCCCAATTTTCCGAGGATAAATACAGCTTTTTGGCTTCATCATCTTCGTTATCGTATTCAAAGCCGGAATGATGCTCAAGCACATTGGATTTACCCAAAATATCCCCAAAAACCTTGGCGTTTTGCTCAATTATACTTGTGTAAGGAATAACATAAATTATACGGTCCATGCCTCTCTCTTTGGCGTGTGTTAATGCAAACGCCAGAGATGAAATTGTTTTACCACCGCCTGTGGGCACGGTAAGGGAATACAAACCTTTTTCTCCATAGGCTTTTGCTATACAACTTTGCAAAATTTCGTTTCTTTTTTTATTTATTTCGGATTCGGGCGTCGAGAAGGGTTCTAAATGAGCCTTTAGCTTCCGGAGCAATTCCGAAATACTTTCATATCCGCCTCTTTGTATCTGACCGTCCGACATAAAAGTTTCCGTGTCAATAAAATCAGCATCCACCAAACAGGAAAACAGCATTCTTATCATCATGGCGCATGAAAAACCTATATCTACCATAGGTTTAAATGCCGGCTCTTTAGGCTTGGGTATTTTAATTTCATTACTAAAATCAGAATAATCCGGTATATCCTTGCCGACTTTTCGCTTCAAGCGACCGTTAAGGGTAGGTTCTCCTGCCGAATCCGCTCTGCTGCCTCCGTCCGGTAATCCTCCGTGATGTCCCATAATACAGTAAGCACCAAACAAACCGCATACCTTTAAAATTTCAAGCCCTCCGGCGGTAGAATGGTCTACTTTCGGGCCATCGTTAAGCAGTCTGTTCAGAAAGGCTTTGGAATACTTTCCTATATCATGGGCTAACCCAATAACATAAGCCAACTCTTCGGCTCCAAACTTTGCGGCATATTCTTTGCAATACTCTGCCACCTGTAGCAGGTGGTCGGTTGTAGGTTGGAGTCGACCGTCTTCGCTTTTATGACAAACATACATGAATTTGCACAACCGTTCTTTTGAATACTTTGTTTATATACTGCATTATTCTATATCGTTTGGCAAAATAATGCAATATATTCTCTAAAAATTTAATACTGCATCTTTTGTTTATAGGTATAATTTTTTAATCAATTCATTACCATTTCCTTTTCTAAAGATCTATTGACAAAAAAATAAGACAAGGCTGTATTTTGCCTTGTCCTGTGTTCCGGATTTGAAGAGGTAATGCTGTATATGCGGCATTTCTTAATTTATTTACTGTTCTACATGGAATAAGTATGAGGGAGAAAACCCATATTCATTTTAGAAATAGGTTTTCTCCCTCAAGGGTTTGTTTTTATTTGAAATGAGTGTTTATCATATACGCCTCAAATTCGCTTCTTAAAATAGCGTAGTATAATCTGTCTACATATTGGCCATTCATAAAAAAGAAATCTCGCAAAGTTCCCTCGTATTTACAGCCGCTTTTTTCTATAACACGTTTTGAAGGTATGTTTATTGATTTATGGCATATTTGAACTTTATGTAAATTAATTTTGGTAAATCCGTAATGAATAACAGCTTTAGTTGCTTCGGTAGCCAGACCTTTGCATTGAAAACAAGAACCTATGCAATATTCGATTTCAGCAAAGTGATTTTTACTGTCCACTAAGAAAAAGGCTATTTGACCAATGCATTCCTTGTTTTCTTTTAAAATAATTGCCCAACGATAATAGTCGCTTTTATCATAGGAATTAATGTACTTTTCCAATAATTCCTTAACGGCTTCTTTTGTTGAGTAAACGGGTTCCGAATATAACGATTGTATATTTTCATCCGCTACCCAATTCTTTAACATAGCATCATCGTCTTGATAAGAATACCGTCTTAAAATAAGTCTGTCAGTTTCGATAGTTTGCGTTCCGGTGTGTGTTAACATTTCTTAGTCTCCTATTAAAATATGATAACCTCCGAATTAAACAGTTCCTTATACCGCAGTTTTATTTCTCTTTTGCTCCCGATTAAGTCGGCCGGCAGTCCGGATTACGTTTTATGTAATGTTTAGAATATCAATTTTGTCTGCAATATTTAACGTTTAAGTTTGTTGAGAACTAATGTTAATCAGCTTATTTATCTTGCTATAATCTTTAAGCAAATGAGTATTATGAGCAAGCCTTAATAGAAGCCACATTAAAAATGCTACATAATCACTCATCCCAAGAGCCGTTAGCCATTTTCTCAAATACATCTTACGGGAACAAAGGCACTGAAAGTAAATCTTGTGTTTTCTTTGTAATGCCACCGGTTATACATTCCTCACCGGCTTGACGCACTATTTCTAAATACGGTGCAGTTTGTTCTTTAAGTTCAGGAATATTAAACAGATCACCTTGACCGCAGAAAATTGTATAAGTTTTGTAGTTTTGTTGGCTAAATGCACGCTCTAATACCTTAATGATGCTGTCGTAATTTCCTTCTGAAGTCCAGAAGCCACAAGTGGAAATATAGAAATGGCGCTGTTTTGATAAATCATATCGCAAAGGGTGTTCGCCACTCTCCGCAGATACTTTCATTTCCGGCAACATTAGGGGTAGTTGACGGTCGGTAAATATTTTCATGTAGCCTGGGAAAAAGCAGCCGTACAAAGGGAACGACCATATGATTACATCTGCTTTGACAATTTTAGGCAAAATTTCTGACATATCATCATTTATAACGCATTTACCCGGTGTTGCAGACCAACATGAATAACACCCGGTACAACTTTTTATGTTAAGCTTGGATATGTCAATAGTTTCAGCATTTGTCCATTTTGCACCCTCTAAAAATGCACGGGTTAAATTCATTGTATTGCTTCTCTCACCCTTTGGCGAACCGTTAATAATTAAAATATTCATTTTATTATTCCTCCAATACAGTTGTTTTCAAACACCGTAGCTTTGTATAAACATTCCCGGTACAATATATTCAACCATTGATTTACTGTCCTCTTACACATGGTTAAGATATATCTTAACGCTACATTTGTAAAAGTTCAATAGGTATCCTTTCCACGGAACATTAAAATCCAAGGTACATTAAAAGTTCAGTTTCTCAGGTGTTTTCATCTACTTGTTGACTTAATTAACTTGCTACGAAAGCTATCCTGCCATTTTTTTGTATCCACCGTAAGCTCGTCACAAAATGCAGCCACATCTTTTCCTGTTATATGGAGCACATGACGACCCTCTGCTGCGCCGCTTTCAAAAAGTGCAATAAGGTCATACTGTGTTTTAAGCATATCCATACCATCGCCGCCTGCAAACTGCCACATATACCCCTGCATTTTTTCGAATACAAAGCGATAGTCCTTGGGCAAAGCCGCCACACGTGCCATCTGATCCTTGTACTCTTTTTTAACTTCCACCATTTTTTTGATTAATTCAAACATTTACTTGTCCTCCTTACTAAAATACTCCGCAATTTCACGGTTAAGTTTTTCTCGAAGGTTTTTTGGATTGTGGGTGCTGTATGCCGCCATAAAATCATCAGCAAATTTGCTGACATCGCTACCCACGGTTTGTGTCACCGACTTACCGTCAGCTGCGCTCGTCTCAAACAGCTCGACTAAGCCAATAAAAACAGATAAATCATTAAATATGGTCATATCGCCGCCCGGTGCACCCATGCAGTACATATAATGCTGTATTTTTTTGAATGCATAGCGGTATTCTTTCGGCAAGGCATTAACTCGCTTTGTAAATTCTTTGTATTCCTTTTTTTCTTCCAAGTCACCCATTATACGTTTTATTACAGAATCAAGCATTTTTATCATTCTCCTTTAATTGCCTGAGTTTTGATGCAACAAATTCCCATTTTTCCCAAAAGTGTCGTAGTTCTGCACGCCCTGCATCATTAAGGGTAAAAAACTTTCGTGGCGGTCCCATATCGGATGGTTTCTTTTCTACTTGCACAAGCCTATTTTTTTCCAGACGCACCAGGATTGTGTAAACCGTTCCTTCAACCACATCTGCGAATCCCATGGAATTTAACTTTCTTGTTATTTCATATCCATAGGTTTGTTCACGGCTGATGATTTCAAGCACACATCCCTCTAACACTCCTTTTAACATTTCGGTTAGATTTTCCAAAGGCTCACCTTCATTTCTCTATTCTGTACTACAGATATTCAGCATTACTAACTACCGGTATATCGTAATACATAGTAGTCTGTTTGTCAATAGAAAAGTGACTCAATTTTATGAATTCTTATAAATGCCATCCGGTAACATAAATCATCCGATTGGACCGGTGAGTGATTGGTATAGGTGTTTTCTTGAAACACAGGTAACCAATCGTTTACGGAGAATAGATTTTTGTTTCTACTTTAGGTCAATTGGCTATAAAACCGGTGTTTTTTCATTATTAATAATAACCGATCCATAAGTCCGGCTTTAATACTACTTAATTTCTGATTTGCTTTTAATTTTTTTACACGATATAATGTAGGTAGGAAATTTTATACAGCGGTCACATAATGTAATAAAAGGTGAGGTGACGCTTATAACGCTTATTAAATACTTTTTTTAAGATACTGACACTTTTTATATATATAGTAGCAATTTCTATTAACCCTGTAATACCCGTCTATATTATTTGATTTGGAGGAACTTCATATGAAAAATAGAGATTGGTCTATTGAATTAATAGATGGAGCAGAGTGTATAGTAAAACTTCATGTATCTCAACTAACAAATGAAATCCTAGAGGAAATACTGGAAGAGGCTTACGTTAATAAAGCTAGATATGTTGCTATTGATGAGGGTTTGAGGGAAGAAGGTGAAGATTATATTCTAGCTGACCGGCCACCGGCAGAGGAGTATTGGCCTATAAAACAGAAGTATGAAAATCTTGGTTTGACTTTTGTCTTTACATTTTAACTCTCGCTTAAGCCCCACGCTATGATTGGGAGAATAGAATAAGCAGAGCTATCTTAATGATAAAGTAGTTCAAATAGACTATAACAGTTTATTACATACGAGGTGGAATTGCAGGTATAATATTTTATTTATAGGTGGGGTGACTCTTATAAAACTTATTAAGTACTTTTTTAAGATACTGAAACTTCTTTTATTGATAAGTGCAATTTTTATTATAATTCTAGTAATTTATATTAATAGGAGTCTGGCATTTCGGTATAATGTGGTTGGAAACTATAATACCATGAAGCAGGAAATTAAAAATATTAATTCGAAAATTATAGATATAACCTTCAAAAAAGGTCCCGGAAGTGGGTTTTTTATAAAGATAGAGACAAATGATAAACTAAACAAAACAGAGGCGGCTAGTCTAATTGAGGAGATAAAGCCAATTATCCTTGAAGAAAAAAATTTTACGACTGTGTTAAAGGAGAGAGAATCGCCGCATTACTTTTTGTCCTTAACGATTCTTGTTGATAGAACAGATTTATTAATTACAGCAATCGATCCTGTAGATCCACCAAATAATTATCCGCCTGAGGATATGAGTAAAAAAATTTCGATGAAAAATATATATAACGACAAACATGTTTACGTACCGCCCAATTTAAAATGGAGCGATAATCTTGAAGACCTGTTTAATTGAAATTTGCTTAATAATTAGTGAAAGTGCTATATTGTATTTATATGTGAGGTGACTCTTATAAAACTTATTAAATACTTTTTTAAGGTACTTAAAATTCTTTTGCTGATATTTTTAATTGCTATAGTAGTTCTTGTAATTGAAAATATTTTGACTATGAGATTTCGGTATAATGTGGTTGGAAACTATAATACCATGAAGCAGGAAATTAAAAATATCAATTCGAAAATTAATGATATAACCTTCAAAAAAGACCCCGGAAGTGGGTTTTTTATAGAGATAGAGACAAATGATAAACTAAACAAAACAGAAGCAACTAATCTAATTGAGGATATAAAACAAATTATCCTTAAAGAAAAAAATTTTACAACTGTGTTAAAGGAAAGGGAATCGCCACATTACTTTTTATCCGTATCGGTTCTTGTTGATAAAACAGATTTATTAATTAAAGCAATCGATCCTGTAGATCCACCAAATAATTATCCGCCTGAGGATATAAGTAAAAAAATTTCGCTGAAAAATATTTACAACGACAAACATGTTTACGTACCTCCGAATTTAAAATGGAGCGATAATCTTGAAGACCTGTTTAGTTGAAATTTGCTTAAAAATCAGAGAAACTGTTGCCGGTTTCTTCAATTTCCGGATACCTTGTTGATCGGTGTCTTATGGAAATGAAAATTTATCGGAGTACAGGAACCGGTATACTTTACGTTAGCGAAATTGACTTACATAACTTAACCAATAGCAAATTTTTACGTTATTACTGAATATTGTCAATTGCGTTTATTCCGGTAACAAAAATCGTACGGTCGGAACGGTGAGTAATTGGTGTTGGTGTTTTCTTGAAACACCCCAAACCAACCATTTATGGAAAAAGGATTTTGTTACTGCCTTAGGTGCAATTGGCTATTTTTTAAAAACCTATTGACCGAATCGGTTAAGAGTATTATACTCAAACTAACCGATTCGGTCAATTATTTTTGGAGTGATAAGATTGGAAAGTTTTTTAGCTTTACCGGAAGATAAACGAGATGTAATTACTGCCGCCGCCATGAGCCTATTTGGAGTGGTAGGCTATAAAAAAGCCTCGGTTGCCGATATTGCCGCCGCCTCGGGCGTGGCAAAAGCAACGATATTCTACTATTTTGGCAGTAAAAAGGCACTATATATGTATCTTGCGGATTTTGCAGGCAAGGTGATAAAAGAAGAGGTTAACCGGCGTTTTGACAAAACGGTCACCGACTTTTTCGATAAAATTCGGCTGGCAAGTGAAATAAAGCTTGCAGCACTAAAAAAATATCCCGGGATTCTTAGCTTTCTCACAAGTATGTATTATGAAACAGACAGAGAGGTATACGGAGATATTAAGCGCATAGTCGCTGAGGGTGAGGCGTATGGCGCCGCCTTTGTTTTCGATAATCTGGATACCCATAAATTTAAAGAGGGTGTTGACCCTGCACTGGTGCTTCAGATTTTGACCTATTACTCAGAGGGCTATATGTCCAAGGCAGTAACAGGCCGAGAGGCCGATTTTGATGCACTCATGGCGGATTTTAACCGCTGTATGACGCTGATGAAAACCCACTTCTATAAAGATGAATTTGTGGAAAAAGGAGATAGGAATATATAAAACCGGGTGTATGGGTGACGTTAGCCGTTGTTATCTTTGTGGTGTTTTGGGTACGAAGAAAAGGTAAAGGAGACTATTATGAATATTCTGTCTTTTAACGATAAGAGCGCCACCGATCGTGCCTTGACCGGCGGCAAGGGTGCTTCGTTGGCTACGATGAAACAGGCGGGATTTCCGGTGCCGGATGGATTTGTAATTACCGACAGTGATTTCGATAATAACGAGATTTTGTCCCGGCTTAACCATGGCATAACTTACGCCGTGCGATCCTCCGCCATTGCCGAGGACGGTTCTGCCTCTTCCTTTGCAGGTATGTTTGAGAGCGTTCTCAACGTCAAGAAACCGGATGTTTTAGCGGCCGTCAGCAAGGTCTTTGCTTCGGCGCAAAGTGATCGGGTAAACGAATATGCCAAGACACAGGGGGTTGCCCACATCGGCAAGATTGCAGTTGTGGTACAGGAGTTTGTAAGCCCCGATTATGCCGGTGTGCTGTTCACTGCCGATCCCATGACCGGTGGTTTTGACAAGATGGTGGGCAACTTTGTGGTTGGCGTTGGAGAAACGCTGGTGTCAGGCGAGGGAAATGCCAAAGAGTTTTACATGAATCGTCCGCACTACCGCTACACCGGCCCCGATGAAATGAAACCCTACGCCAAAAAGCTATATGGCTACGCTGAAAAGCTCGGTTTGGGCATGGATATTGAGTGGGCGGTTTCAAAGGGGATAGTGTATATTCTCCAGTCTCGACCCATTACCACCCTAAACCCCATCAACTATGACACCTACGAAGTAAATGATAGCCTGCAAGGTGATTTTCTGTGGACCAATGCCAACATCGGCGAGGCATTTCCTCATGTGATGTCGCCCATGAGCTGGAGCATAATTCGTGCGCTGGATATAGAATGCCAAAAGTTTAGCGGATACTACCTTATGAGTGGGAACATTTACGGCAGGCTGTATTCCAACATCAGCATGGTGCTTACCATCACAAGCGCAGCCGGAATTTCGGTCAAAACCGGTAAAAAGCTGCTTAGTGAGGTGTTTGGACATATCCCCGACAGTATTGAAATTCCACCCTACCCGCAAAAAAGGTTCACAACCTTTGCGGATGTGTTTAGCCATGCGGGAGGCAGCTTAAAACGAATCAAAACTGCCGCAAAGTTCAAAGACGAATATATCAAAAACACCCCAAAGTGGTGTGACGAAACTGAAGCAAACATAGAAAGTTTGACCGACTCAGTAACCGCAAAGAACCTGTGGGAAACCGGAATCCGTCCCTATATTTCCACCATGTTTGCATTGTGGCTGGGCGGAGCAAGCAGCACAGACCTTGTGTTCCTACGCAAAAAATTAACGGCTATGATCGGCGAGGAGCAAGCAAATGCGCTCTTTTCCAATCTCAGTGGCGGTGAGACTTTGCAAAGCATGGAGCCGCTATTAAATCTTGATAGAGTTATAAAGGGTGAAATAACTAAAGATGAATATAAAAGGCGTTACGGCCACCGTTGTACCCATGAGTTTGAACTGTCGTTACCCTATCCGTCGGATGATGAAAAATACATGGATATGCTTATTGCCGAGCACAAAAAGGCCGGGGTGGATACGGCTGCCTTGCTGAAAGTGCAGCGAGCCAAGTTTTTGCAGGCAAAAGCAGCATTCCTTAAAATATACCCTGCCAAAGAAAGATGGCTTGAGCAAAAGCTGCGTGGCGTGCAGAGAGCCGCCGGGGCCCGAGAGGCGTTGCGAAGCGAATTCATTAAGGTGTTTCGTACAACACGAAAGTTTTTGCAAAAGGTAGGCGAACTTACCGGCATAGGCGAGGATGTTTTCTTTCTATACGAATGGGAAATTCCAAAGCTACTGTCCGGTGAACGGGAGTTTGTGGCGCATTTACCAAAACGGAGGGCTAGCTATGAGCTGTATCTGACCTATCCACTGTTTCCGCAACTTATTCGAGGGCGATTCGTCGCTGACGAATGGGTGAAAAGAAAAAACCGCAGCATCGAGTATTACCGCAGCGGGGAGGAGAGCTTTATTGATGCGGGCGGTGACGTCATAAAGGGCAGCGCCGGTGCTCAAGGACAGGTTGAAGGTATCGTGCGGCTCATGACCCACATGACGCAGGCTCCACAATTTCAAAAGGGAGAAATTTTGCTGGCCAATACCACCAACATTGGCTGGACGCCGCTTTTTTCCAAGGCGGCAGCGGTGATCACCGACATAGGCGCTCCGCTTTCCCATGCGGCCATTGTGGCACGAGAACTGGGGATTCCTGCTGTTGTCGGATGCGGCAACGCCACAGTGCGGCTGAAAACCGGCGACCGTGTTCGGGTGGACGGCGGCAAGGGCATTGTGGAAATTTTGTAAAAGTAAGGTGCTGAAATTTTGTATCTGCTCAACAGGTAGCAAAACAACATGAATTATGCAAAAACAGTGACCGAATTTACCCGTATGCTCCGCAACTGACAGATTGCGGAGTTTATAGATAAAAGCTGCCTGGCCTGATGTATTATGCTCATAATCTTTGCAAATGCTCTCTAATTTTTTGAACAAGCACAGTTTTTTCTTTTTCGGAATCCATTCCCAAAGTCGCCCTGCCAAAACAGGTAATTCCCATATATCTATATCATTTTGTGATGCGCCGGTAATTTTTAATGATGTAATTTTAATAGATATTTTTTAATTCATACTTGCTATTTTTTTAAGCAGAAAATTACCTAGAGGCTTGTCCATATTTGAGCAATATGCCCGTTGGTACAACATCAGCATATTTACAACCCATACAGGCCGTCATCCAATCAATTATTATGGGTTTACCCCAAGCACCGGCATACGGTACAAAAGTATCTGTTGCTACGTCGTATCCATCAAATTCTTTTATAACTGCATTTTCCAATACAATCCCTCCTAAACTAAAGCCTATCATTCCGAGCGAAGTTTGCTCATTCCGTTGGTATCAAATAGCCATAAATCTTTTTACGAGGGTTGATTGGACTTAGTTTTACCTGTTGCTGTACCGGCTGCTACTCAAAAAGAGCGAATTTCTCCGTGCATTTTTGAAGCCGATACCGTAATACCGGGTGCAATATTGATTACTTTAATCTACTCTAATTTTAAATCCTCCCGGTAGTCTTACTCATTTGCTTTTATCGCTATCAACAAAGCAGTATGGCTTTTTGCAATAACAGGTTTAGATATGATTTGAAAGCCGGCCTGTTTTGCTATATCCAATGTTTTTTCAAAATCTGTTTTACGTACATGGCCTGCCGGTTCAGCCAATAAAAGCTTAGCTTCCGGCTTTATAACATCATGTATTTCTCTGAAAAGCCTTTCCTGATCAGGAACTTCATGTGCCACTGCGAACAGAAAAGCAAAGTCGAATTGCAGGTTAAATTTTGAAAGCCCCAGCGAATTCTCCGAGCAATTTATCGGTACTATCGTAGAGGATACGCCATTCTTTATGGCATTTTTTTTCAGTGCTTCAAGCATTTTGGGTTGAATGTCCACGGCATATAGTCGGCCGGAGTTTCCCGGCATTTTTGCGCAAGGAATACTGAAAAAACCCATGCCACAGCCAACTTCAAGTATGTTCATGCCGGGGCTCACATAGCGAGTCAGTATTTTATCCGGATTGTACAATCTTTTGCGCAGTGGATTGTTTAAAACATATCCAAGCCACCAAGGGTATATTTTACAGCTCATGATAATCACTCCTCAATTCATTTCATAGCCGATTATAGAGGTTGAACCTTTGAATTACCTTCGAAAATATATTATTTTTCATCCGTTGGCAACGTGATTGTAAACCGGGTTCCAACCCCCGGTGTACCGGTTACAGCAATCTCACCGTTATGTTCCTCTACAATCCATTTTGCAATTGCAAGCCCCAACCCTGAGCCACCTTTCTCTCGGCTGCGAGATTTATCTACTCGGTAAAATCGGTCAAATATTTTTTCAATTTGAGATTCTTCAATTCCTTCTCCGTTATCTCTTACCGATATTTTAACAGCGTGTCCCAATACCTTTGCAGAAATCAGGATGCTGCCGGGAGAAGTAGAATACTTAACGGCATTGTCAAGTAATATCACCGCCAGTTGTTTCAAACGCTCTCGATCCCCTGTGAAAGAAATATTTTCTTCAATATTATGTTCAATGATGATTCCTTCGTTTTGTGCGTAAGGCATCATAGGCAGTGTCGCTTCAAACAGAGCCTCATCCAATGCAAAAGTTGTTTTATTTAACGTTTTCTGTACGCCTGCACTTCTTGATAAGGTTAGAAGATCATCTACCAGTTTTGCCATCCGCTTTGTTTCATAGCAAATATTCTCAAGCCACCGCATCTGCTCTTGTATGGTGGCATTTGGTTCGTCCATGGCCGCTTCTAAATTTGTTTGAATGACGGAAATTGGTGTACGCAGTTCATGAGAAGCATCGGCAGTAAATTCAATCTGCTTCTCCCAAGCTTTTTTAATGGGTATTAAGGCTCTTTGCGTAATAGAAAGGCTGGCTATGAAAACAAGCATAAGGCTACCCACAACAAACAGTCCTATACGTGACAGGAATGCAAGCAAGGACTCGCCTATACCAATGACCTCCTGCATAACGATAACCTGCCCTTTTGAAGGATCAAGTATTACCCTTAGAAACAAGAATTCGTCAGCAGTAGAGTTTGTAATTTTACCGCTGTTTTCAGATTGCTTCAACACAGTGTCCGCAAGCGCTCGGAGAGGCTCTTGTTCCATTGTTATTTGCGAACTGACCCTTTCAATTTTACCCTCGTTATTTAATAACAAATAAATAAGTCCGCCTTGCCTACTGTGAAGCTGCCCCGGTTGCCTTTTATCTTGCCGGGGTACCCGGCCGGAAAGGGCTGCATCTAACATCTCGTGGCTAACACTGTTTGGGTCGTTCCTCGGTGAACCCATGAAGGCAAATACACCTATTACAGTAAGTATTAGGCTAATGATAAGCAGATTAAAAAAAGTAAGCCTGATCCTAAGCTCTTTAAACATCATCAGACCTCCGAAAGACAGTACCCAATACCACGCACTGTTTTTATTTGTACGCCGGAATCTTCAGGCGCTATTTTTTTGCGCAGATAATGGATATACAGCTCTACACTGCCCAAATCCGCATCG
>CAYMOU010000051.1:0-19183 GCA_964392115.1 uncultured Defluviitaleaceae bacterium
TTTAACAACTGCCTTCCGATAATCATTAATGTTTGCGTATGGTATGGATATAGCCGTAAAAAAAAGTGTTCCGTCGAAGGTACACTTTTTTTGTTGTATTATTTTATTGTATATCATTTATTTTGTATTGAACAGTACTTTTTTAAGAATTTTTAAACAGTTCTTGTACTGCCCTATCCAGTTCTATATCAATCGGTTCGTATCTGCTGCGATATACTTCTTCGTTCAGTGCAATGGCAGTTTCCTTGTCCGGAAAACCTGTGGGGTTAAGCTTCATTTTTTTCTGAAATTCTTCCACACTTGCTTTGGTTACCGCATCAAAGGTATTATCCGGATTGCCTGTTGCATATCCCAGAATTTTTAGCAGGGATTTAACTTGGGGCATTTGCTCGGAGGTGTTGTTGTTAGAGATTAAAACAAAGTCGTCCAGATATTTGGGTTGTTCGATGGTAACGTCCGGTTTTACGCCGATATTATGGATTTTGCCGCCGTTTCGTCTAAAGTACTCCATAGTTGTGAATTTTAAGCCGTCACCGTTGTACAGCGTAAATACTGTCTGAACGATTCCTTTACCGTAGGTTGTAGAGCCTACAATAGTAGCCGCCTTAGAGTCCTGCATGGCAGAAGCAAAAAGTTCGGAGGCGGAGGCGGTTTCACTATCCACCAAGATAACTACTTTGGAAAAAGGTACCTTCTCCAACTTTGAGGAGTATGTCTCTGTGTGATTGCTGTTGTCTTTTGTGGTAAAAATTACACCCTTGGGAACAAGCTCGTTGCAAATGTTTGTGGCAACATCCATATATCCGCCGACATTGCCTCTTAAATCAAAAATAACTTTTTCTACGCCCTGAGATTTAAACTTTTTTATTTCTTCTTTCAGCTCTTTGTCGGTTTCGTCTCCAAACATTTCCAGCCTAATGTAGCGTGCTTTCGATACGTCTGTTTTTCCTTTTTGTATAGGCAGATTATCAAAGGTATCCACAGTAACCGTAGGTACGTGCATATTGGTTTTTTCCGGTGAGAAGTTCATGGTTTTTCCGTCCCTCAGGATTTCCAGACGAACAGTGTCACTGTTTCTGACTATTGAATTAAACTCATCTATTTCCATGCCTTTAACCGGTTTATCATTAATTTTTTGAATAATATCGCCTTTACGTATACCCGCTTTTTCAGCGCTTGATCCTTTAAGAATATCCAGCACGGTAAAGGTGCCATCATCTTTTTTTATAATAACCGCACCTATACCTATCATGTCAGAGGAAAGAGAACTCAATAAAAGCTCGAAGTCTTCTGCCGGTAAATATTCGGAAAATTCATCTAAACCAAACATCATGCCACTCATTGCCGTTTGGTACAATTCTTGAACGGTTAATTTTTTACCGAAATAATTTTCTATTAAATCCTCCATAACCAAACCCATAATTTCGGTTTTTGCCTTAATTTCAACTTTTTCCTTACCACTCAAGCCGTAGCAGACAGTATTCAATATCAAGCTCAACAGAACAACCGGCAGAATCAAACGAGTTTTCATTTTATTTTCTCCTTCTGTATCAATTATGATAAGACTTTAGAATTATACCTATATTACATACAAAATTATGAAGGGAGAACTTAAAATCCTCCCTATCTAAAAATAAAATCAGCTGCTGTAATTGACCATGTATTCATAATCCCGAGCAATATCGGAACGCATATAGGTAATCAGCCTGTTTAACAAAGCTGCGGCTTCTGCCTTGGATACGTTGGTTAGGGGTTTAAATTTACCGTCTGTATCTCCCGATACTATACCTATTTTCTTAGCCGCCGAAATTTCACGCTTTGCCCAAGCGGCTATTTTGGAGTCGTCGGTGAAGCCGGTGTTGGGTGTAGGGTCAAGACCCAAATTTTCCAACCCAAGGGTACGAAGCATAATAACTATAGCTTCTTGCCTGGTTATGGGAGAATCGAAATAAAAATATCCGTTGGAACGTCCTATGGCAAGCCCATTTTTGTAAGCCGCCATTATTTGCGGATATTCAGGACGTTCCGGCAATACATCAGGGAAAACCACAGGTATGGTGGTGGTTTTTTTGGTTCTGGTAGTGGCCGGTAGTTCAGCTACAGGCAGTTTTACAGCCTTAACCAATGCCGCAACAAATTGTCCTCTGGTAATAGCCTGTGAAGGTTGATAAAATTTCGGGTCGCCTTCCAGAACTTGCATGGAGAAAAGCTTACGTATGTCTTCCTCTGCAAAATGTCCCTTTAAATAGGCTACGTCCGGGGCAATCAGTTGCTCAAAATCGTTGTAAGAAGGAATATTGCTTGTGCCCTTATCCGCAAGATTGTAAAATCTTTGGGGTTTTACAAATATATCATAGGACAAACCGCTTAAATTTTGCATAACTTCACGGTAGTTGCCGTCAAAACTCATTGCGGAAGGTTCGTTTTTGGAGTATTGCAAGGTTTTATTAACGGACACGCTGGGTCTTACTTGATATTGCATTTGCCATTCATCGGTTAGTACGGTGCCGTCTACCCTATGGGTTTCCGTAGCAGACCATGCAGTTTTGTAGCCGTAAAAAGAACCGGAGGTTTCAAGAGTGGTTTTGTTGTTTGTATCCTCCAAGGTATAAACGGCCCTTTGGGAGGTATTACCTTTGTAGTAAACTACGCCGGCTGTGTGGTCCTCTATAACCGAAACGGTGAAACGAGACTGTACCGGATCCAGCACATAAGTACCCTGATTTGTGGTAATGGTTTCAGTCCATCTGTTGGTCTCGTAGTCTTTAATAATTTGATTGCCTTCTTTGCGATAATTTACGTTGAAAACAACGGTTCTGTTTATGTTGATTCCGTCCGGGGTTGTGGCGGTGGGTCCAACGGTATAAGTTTCGGTATATTTTCCCACGTTATCCGTGTCGGAAATCTTGCCTTGGGTTCGAACGGTTAAGCGACCTTCAAATTCATTTGGGGTTCCGGATTGAAACAGCATTTCTTTGTAAACAAAATTACGTGTATTATTGGCATTTGTGGTTGTTTTGGTAGCATCCACAAGTACTTGGGTGGTTTTGGGCAGGCGTTCGCCTTCGCTTATGCCGCCGGCAAAGAACATATCACCCAATTGGGCATAAGCCGGAGTACTGAACATAAACGCCAATACAGCACCTATAACCGACTTTTTCCATATTCCTTTAGGGATAGCGATTTTCATGAGCATTCCTCTCTCATTGACGGGCTTTTAAACTTTGTGTGGAATAATGCCAATCCTACGCCAGCATTCCTGTCGCAAGATTTGCAACTATTCGCACTTTTTTATTTATCTACCAAGATTATAGCCGGGGTGACTTCCATTCCTGAAGCTACAGCCGGAAGTGTTTCGGTCAGTACTCGGATTCTGTCGCCTACTTGTAATTGGTTGGGCAGAACCACTTTGTTGTTTTTAACTATGATGCAGTTGGTGTTAAGGGTATCGGTAGCAACCGATGCTGTTGCATCTTTTGTGCTTACGGTAGTCCATTTGCCGGTTTTGGGTGTATAGTAGGTTGCGTCTTTAAGATTTAAGGCATCTGCGCTGTTTTCGTAGATAACGCCGCTTACCATGTTTGTGGCATAAGGTGAGTTTACAACGTGGGTAGCTTTCGTGCCGTCGGTTACAATGTAGTAAACTTTGTCTAAGACAGAATCTTGGGTGTAGCCGATAAACTTGCTTCTGTCTACGTATCCGTCGGTATCTAGGAACAGGGTGTCGTAGTCTATGGTGAATTCACGCTGTACCGGAGTAAAGGCCCATTCGTTGCCGGTCAGCACGGACATGGACTGGACTTTAAAGCTTTGTCCTTCGTTAACGGAAATTATGCGACCTCTGGCTATAATAACTCCGCTTGTATTCGGCGGGTCTACTATATCCACTACGGCGGCTTTACCGGAGCCGTTTAAGGTAACATAGGCATAGTCCGGAGCCATAATGTTTTGGCCGTCTACCAGTCTGCCGTGTCGTCTGACAATGGTGCCGTTATCCGTAGAAATGTAACCCCCGGTTAATACGAAACTGCCGGAACCGTCTGCGGAAATTACCGTATCCGGGGTAAGCAGTTGGTCACGGCCGGTTCTGAAGGTAACTTTACGAACTCGTTCGCCTGTTACGCTGTTTTCCAGAGCCAGATAAACTTCACCGTCACTGCGTTTTAAGTATTGCATGGCAAAATCAAGAGAAATTCTGTTGCCATCTTGGTAATATTCAACGTCCGGTGCTGTAATACTGAATTTTTGTAGGTCTTTATAATTACCCCAACCTGCCTTTTCCAGTGTTTGAGCATTTTTGATTTCAAGCTGTTTTTGTATGGGGTTTAGGCCGGTTAATTGTCCTTTTACTATATTGCTGATAAAGTGTTCGTCGCCTTCAATTTTCATTTCCTTAACGGATTCCATAATGTTTCCGGCACCGATTACAGCTTGGTTAACCAAAATTCTTGCCCAATCTCCGGGCATTACGTCTTGGGTGCGTATGGGTTTGCCGTCTTTGGAGATAAACACATCGTTGGCTATATCAAACATGGCGGTTTGTTTATCCTCATATTCTATAACTAAGGAAGAAACATTGGCTTGAGGAATAAACTGCTTAATTTTACCGTATCTGGCCACATAGTCGGTTGCGGCACTCATGTCGATAATGGTGTTTGCATCGTTGGGGTCTGTGCGATAGAAAATAATATCGCCCGGTTCTATTTCTGAAATATTGGCTTCCAAAGGATTGTATTGGAAATTAGGGAATACATGGTCAAGATAGCCTATGTCGTCTTGAGTGTTGTAATACCTTCTTTTCTTAACCTTTATATCTCCGGAATAGTAGCCTTTGGTAATCTGTCTGTTGGAGTTATCTCTAAGGATTAAATAGCCCATGGCAGGGTTGTTTTCTATAACTATGCCTCTGCCCTCTTTTTCTACTATAGGATCGCCAAGGTAGGTTATTTGGTCTACCACTTCATTTTTTAGGCGAAGCTCTAACTTTGCACCTATGGGAAGTTGCTTTACGTCACGTTTTTTGTCGCTGATAAATAAATAATTATTATTTATGTCTTGGGTTAACAAACCGTCGGCAAGTGCATAAGTAAAGGTTTTAGAATTCAAGTCGGAAACAGTCAGTGTAGAGTTTTCAAGGCTGACACCGGCGAGGTTACCTTGTACGGTACGTGTAACCAAGGCAGGGTTTTGCACTTGTACATAAAGGACGGTGTTTGTTTCCGGGTTTACTATATATTCAATACGGTCGCCTTCTGCCAGAGAATTTAAACCGCCAATTTTGCCGCTTCTGTAAACAACGGCATCGGTTATACCGTCTTGCGGAGATGAACTGACCAAATAGTTATACTCTAAAATATCTATTTTGCCTAAAGAGTTTCTGATGTAAAAACGTCTTGCCAGTTCTCCGCCGCCGGTGGAATTGGATTGAGCATCGAGAATTCCGCCTACCGTACCGGATTTCTTTTCATAATTCATAAATTTAAAATATACGGAATCAAGATTACGCAGGACTTGAGCCATTTCGGCACGGGTCATGCTACCGGTGGGGTTAAATCTGCCGCCGGAGCCTTGCATAATTCCGGTACGTGCAGCTGATTCTACTGCATTTGCTCTGTTGGGAGAAACTGCGTCCCAATCGGAGAAGGTGTTCAGGCTTTGTTGGCTTTGGGTGGTAGTGAATAAATCCGCATTTTGAGAGGTCAAGCCCTGTACGACCCAATAAGCCACGTCTTCACGGCGTGCCGGGGCTTCCCTTACAAAGTTAACGTTAGGGTCTAATGAGGTTTGGTCTGCAACCAAAGCATCATTATACTGTGCCCTTGTAATTAAACCAAGTTGCATGGCTACATTTAGATAACCGAAAGCCCAAGTTGTACCCAAAGATGTGGTGGGCGGAATGGTAGCTTGAATTGCTACAGCGGCTGTCTGCGCCCTTGCTTCCATGCCTATTACCCTTAGAGCCAAGGCTAAGGCTTCTTGATTGGTAACGGCACCACCCGGTCTGAATCGTTTTCCGTCACCTTTTATCATGGCAAAAGCGCCGGCTCTTGCTATGGCTTCTTTTGCCCAAAAATTATCGGCAACGTCAGTAAAATTTAAGTTGGAAATCATGTCTTTGGCTTCTCTTCGGCCGGTATAGGTTTTATCTACCGGGTCGGTGTAAATTCGCTCATCGGTAATTGCGTACACCGACTGTAAACCGGTTATAATCAGTACCATAGCCAAAAATAACGCTAATTTTTGTTTCATTTATATCCCCCTTGCAGATTCTTTTTAGACAAATTTTTCTGTCCAAGCAAGAATTAGTATAACAAATTATCCCTTAACAATCCCTTACACTTTAAAAAATGCTGATTAAGGAAGGTTTTTTAAGAAGCTTTATACGTTTCGAACTCGATTTTTTCGATTATTACGTCTTTTACGGGTTTTTCTTTTACAGCCTCCACATTGGCTATGGCATCTACCACATCCATGCCTTCCACTACTTGACCGAATACGCTGTGTTGGTAATCAAGATGGTAGGTTCCGCCGTTTTTAAAATACTCGTTAACTATATCTTCCGGGTAAAGGAAACGGTTGGTTATGGTCTTCCCGGATTTTTCGTCGGTAAAGATTACTTTGTCCAAATTGGCTTTTATGTCTGTCAATTGTTGAGTGCTGTATTCGTCAAGGTCGTTACGTTGAACTATAAAGAACTGGGAGCCGTTGGAATCCGGAATACCCGGGTTTGCCATGGAAATTGCACCACGGATATGATGAAGCTTGGTGCTGAATTCATCCTTAAAAGGCTTACCCCAAATACTTTCGCCGCCCGTGCCTGTAGCTGTAGGGTCACCACCCTGTATCATAAAGTTTTGGTAAACTCGGTGAAAGGTAATACCGTTGTAATAACCGTCCTTGGCATGGGTAACAAAGTTTTGTACGGTCACAGGAGCGTATTCGGGAAAGAAACGCAATTTTATATTGCCCATATTTGTATATAAAACGGCCAATTCTTCGCCGTCTTTTAAATCTGACAATTGAGGAGAAACTTCATCGCCGGCTTCGGGAGCAACCGTAGGAGCCGCAGTGGGTTCTGCCGAGGGTTTTACTTGGTTGTTGTCCACGGTATTGGTTCCACCGGGTGTTGGAGTACTGACATTATTGGATTCTTTGCCTTGAGCATTTCCGCAGGCTGTTAACGTCATCATCAGCACGGCAGAAATTAAAATTTTCTTTAGCATTTTTTCATCCTTTCGTTTTGTTCGTCACTTTTTTAATACGCTGAATAATTATAATTTTACAAGACCTATTTATGACCGGGTATCAAAAAGGCATTTTTGCGGGCTTATTCGAAACCCAATCAAAGCAAATATTTTTCCTTGTCTTCTAATCGGTTAAATTACAATTTTTTCAGCATTTTCTTTATTTATGTACTTTGTTTCTTATTCAACATATTATACATTTTTTGCTTAACTGTCAAATAATTCTAATCGGAAGTTGTGGGTAAAAAACCGTAAATTATTGTATGATAATTAAATATTTAGAGATGGAATATCTTTTAACGGTATTACCTTTTATTTGCATATAACTTTTGAAAATGTAATGGATATGTAATTGAATTTTATTTGAAAAAGTGAGAAAATAAATAATGTATATCTAATACTAATTCCATTTAAGACAGTAGATAAAGATTTGCAATTTAGACAAAGATTCAAGGATAATTTGCAAATTTTTATCCTTCATTAAATATGGAATTAGTATAAGTAAACGCTATAACCGGCTCTGCCGGTGGTTTAAATTAATCGGCATTTACTGTTTAATGCAATAGAAATAAAGGACGGGTTTAATATGCGTAGACCGGCTATGATTATCATAACATTAATATTGGTTTTTTATTGCTCTGTGAGTACTTTTGCTGTGGGAATCAATATATCAACAGTAAATCCTGTAAAGGAAAGAACAGCGGCGTCAAGTTCCGGCGTTAGGGTTTCGGGTAAGCTACCTTATTTAGACGGATTAAATAAAACAAAGTTGCAACAAAATATAAATTCTGCTATAGAAACCGTTTACAACAACAGAGTGCAATCAAAGAATGTAAAATCAGTAGAATTTTCATTTGATTATAAAGTTTCAAAAGAAATTCAATCTTTGGTTATTTACTCTAAGGTTACGGATATTGCAACTAAAACTCAAATTGACACCATTTGTTTTAACAACTCTAATCTTTTAAAGATTACAGATGTACTTGGAATTAACGGGGTACAAATCGCCAACAAAATTATTCAAGAAAAAATGCGTAAGCAGCCCCAAGTATTTTATCCCGATTTTGACGGTATCTCACCGGACCAAAACTTTTTTGTGGAAAACGGTACGGTTAGAATTTGCTTCGGCCAAAGCGAGATTGCACCCATAAATCAAGGTTTAGTCTATGTGGACGTTAACCCGGATAATATAGTGCCCTTTGTTATCAAAAACAGAAATTACTTGGTAAAAGACGATTATGAGCTGAAAATGATACCTTTAAGGGACATATGCGAAACTTTCGGCTTTAACGTGACTTGGCTTAATATGGACAGTGCGGTCAGTATATATAAGAAGGATACTTATATAACCATCTACCCCGGTAAGAACGCCTATACCAAAGGGAAAAATTATCCCAAATCTCTGGAATCCGCTCCGGAGATAATAAACGGTATAACCTATGTTCCGCTTTCATTTTTTGAGTTGTTCTTGGATGCTGTATACACTGTGGACTCAAACGATAACATTATTTTTTCTTACTATGACAATGCGAACGGCAAATAAATACCGATACAAAACAAAACAGCTTGAGGATTATTTAATTCTCAAGCTGTTTGTTTGTAATATAGTAAATCTACTTTAAAATCTAATACACGATTCTATTTTTGGCTTTTTTGGAAAGAGGGATTTCATGACTAATTCCAAATGGAATTAGTATGAGGGAGAAAACCTTTTTTCGCCGTATGAAAAAAGGTTTTCTCCCTCAAGGTTTTGTCTTTTTTTAAGTAGAACTACTATAATATACAATCGTAAGTAATGAGTTCAATTTACCCCGGGTATGTACTAAAACAAATCAGTTTTTTGAGGATTAGCGAAAATATTTATATCCTCACCGGCAAAACCGATTAAGGCAATTCCAGATTCTTCTGCCATATTTATGGTTAAATCGGTGGGCGTGGTTTGGGACAGAACAACCGTTATTCCGGCTCTTATTACCTTGGACAATGTTTCTGAAGTGATTCTGTCATTCAGAAAGAATATTTTGTCTTTTAATTCTATGCCTCTCATAAGGCAGTAGCCTATTACTTTGTCGGTGGCATTTAGAGCAGAAAAATCCTCGGCTTTGAAGGTTTCCTTACCTGCCTTATATATTCCGGCAAGTTTTATACCGGATGTATTTTTAAAGGCAGTGGTTTTTCCGACCGAATCGGCAATTTTCCGCAAAGTATCCAAACTCACTTGAGCCGGTTTGAAAAGTTGAATGGGCAGCTTGATAATCTTTTCCATATCAACCACAATTTCGGCACGTTGGTTTTCCGGTTCTAAATCAAACATAAAAATCTGAGAGTAATGCACAAAATAACCTTGGGAAAATAAATTGCCTACCACCAATTCTTTTAGGTATTGTGGAGTGCAGTTTATAGTGGTATAGTAGCTGTCGTTCAAGAAAATTTTTAAAGGATATTCCGAAATCGCTTCTGTAAAGGTTTCGAAACTGCCCTGTTCCCGAATATTAATAACCTTTACCCTTTCCGTAAAGGGTAGCCCGGGGTTATCCATCATATCACCTGCTTTTCCTTAGTAGGTCCAAGTCGGAACAAGCTGTCAAGGTGGATTTCTGTAGTGCTTTATGTTAAATTTTTTATTTCATTATTTTTTCACTGCTTATTGCAATTTTATAAACTCCGGTTTCATATTTTTAAAGGTAGTAATATATTCGAAACCGGCGGACTTTAGGTCTCGTAATGCCTTATCAAAGTTAAAGGCTATCCACTCGGGGAAATGAGCGTCTGAACCTACGGTAATAATTTTTCCGCCAAGCTCCTTGTACCTTTTTAAAACATCTACTGTTGGATAGGGAAATTCACGGATTTTATAGCCGGCGGCGTTTAGTTCAAGTCCCTTATCTTTTTTTATAAGATTAATTAATATTTCGTCTATTAGCGGAGCGAATTTATCATAATCTATGCTGTTGTCCTCATAGGTGGCGTATCTGAAAATATAGTCCAAATGCCCGGATACGCAAAAGCAGTCAAATTCTTTTATACAGTCAAGAAGGAAGGTAAAATATTGGGTGTAGGCTTCGTCTTTGGTTTTGTTTGCAAAATAATCCCCAAGATGAAATTCCAGTCCTTCCACATCATGAACTGAACCTATAACAAAGTCAAAATCATGGGAAGCCACCAAATCATTAATTTCTTTGGCGTGATTTAAACTAAGCCCTATTTCAACGCCGAATTTTATGGTTAACTTATCTTGATAAAGGTTTCTTACCCTGTTTAGTTCCTTTTTATATTTTGTATAATCAATAGGCGTAAACGCCTTGGTAAATTCCATATGGTCTGTGATTGCTATTTCCTTTAAGCCCATTTCTACGCTTTTTTTTGCAATGGTTTCCATGGGGGTATCGGAATCCGGTGAGAATTCCGAATGCATATGATAATCGGTAATCAGCAAAACTTTCAGCTCCTATTTAATGAATGTATGTACAAGTAAAACCTAAATTTATAAAATAGTAATAAAGTTAAAGTAAAAAAGTTGTAAGCCACCTAAACCACAATTGTTTTTATGGCACAGAAAGGTCTACAATAAATTAATTTATTAAATTATACTCCTCTAAGCTTTACATTGCAATATATGCCCAAAAATCAAACTTGGGTAAATACAACTTACCGCAAGGCGTAGTTAACATAACTTTGTAATTTTCGGATTAAAAGAAAATAATAGCCAAAAAATTAAAACCGAAAACACTTTTTTGTCATATTTCAACATTGATATGTCGAAAATTTGTTATTCAATTTGGATAAGAATTTTATAACTTGTTGCTTTAATTTCTAAGCTATGGTATAATTCCGGTTGGGTATTTAATCAGTATGAAATGAGTACGCTTTTTCCGTTAAATTGCCCGATTTGCACACAGGAAGGGGTGAAATTTATGCGTGAAGGAATTCATCCGGAATATTTTCAAGCAAAGGTTCGTTGCAATTGCGGTAACGATTTTGTAACCGGTTCGACTAAAAATGAAATACGTGTTGAGGTTTGTTCTAAATGCCATCCTTTCTATACCGGCAGCCAAAAACTTCTTTTGGAAGCAGGCGGTCGTGTAGAAAAGTTCAAGAAAAAATACAACCGTTAATTTTTGCCTTCCCCACGAGGGGAAGGGTTTTAAATAATGTGGGTTTAATGAAATGGATATTTCATGGAACTTTTAATGATATAGTACGTTTTTGCAGAAATATCATGCAAAAACGTACTTATAAATAAAAAATCAATCGGAATTTATTTCTGAGCATATTTTTTTTCTTGTCTTAGCCGGATTATTAACAAATACCCGGCATAGTATTTTTAAATGGGAATTTTAGCTCGGTGATTTCTTTCATCGACTTTCTATAAATCAATAGGGTACAGCGACTGCTAACAAAACAGCATAAAGTTTCAGAATGATTTCCTGCGGTGTGAAATGCCTAAAACCGGGGTTATTTTATTTTCGTAGCTGAAACGAAAGGAGCGTGAAGTATGCTGTTTAATAAATATCTGGAGGACACTCTGGAAAATTTTGGGATTATAAACAACATGGAGACTATACATTCTAGGCTCTGTAGGATATTATCCAAACAGGAAATTCAAAATAAAGATGTAGATATGATATTTCAAAATGTTACACAAAGATATTACAGAAAAAATTTCAACGGCATTGATGACTATGTTATAGATAAAACGCCGCCCAGTGAATGTAATTTTAAAATCTTGGAGTGCAGGTATCCTTATCTGTCATACAATATATGCTTTTCTTTCATAGCTTCCTACAGAGGTGACGAAGTTTGGTACGGTGCTTTCGTGGGTAAGCTGGAAGATTTGTATTACGAAATAGAGACCAAATTTAAACAGAGAGCCAATAACGAATATAAAGAAAAGCGCCAATTTTCAACCGGCGTAAAGACCTATAAGGCTTATTCAAAAGATAACGAAAATCAGAAATTTTTAAAGACCCTTTACGAAAACCTTTTCGACACAGAACGCTGGGAAACCAAAGATGAAAACGGAAACTCCATTTATCCCCGACTGGAAACCTTCTTAAATGCCACCTGTAAAATGGCTCTGCATCTGTTGGAAAAGGAAGATTCGGAACGATATATACTTGAAAATAACGATAAAACAAGAGTCTTATTTGACTCCAGACTATTGACATTGTACGGAACAAGACTATATTTATCATACGAAAAACAAAAATACGTAATTCCCGATTCCGCAAAAAACGAAGTGGGTTGTCGATTAATAAACCCTACCATAATATTCAGTTACAAAACAGCTTCGGAGTTGGGTTTTTCCAATAACTACGACAAAATAGAGTCCTTCCCATTCTGGGTAAACCCGGCCTCTCTAATATTTAACGGCAGATTCGAAGATTTTAACTTAAACGACATATCCCATTTTGATCATATTTATCTTGAAAGAAGAGACAGGTTGCCGGAATGCTTAAGAAATTTATCATCCATAGACCTGTTGTATAAAATAAAAAGCTCCGTGGAACACGCAGTACTTATGAGCAAATTAGATTATACATATATTCGACCTATGTATAACCTCAGAACTTACGAAATCAATTTTCTTATACCCTTATTTTCCGATTTTAAAAACTCAAGACCGGATTGTGCCATAGTCGTAAACAAATATATGGACCACTGGATTATTTACACCGTGTTGGATATGGAATCGGCCTATAACAACGCAAGACTTATATCCTTACCCAACGCAAGTTGGTTAATAGAAGAATAGAATAAAACCGGTAAACAAATATTAATAATTTTACAAAGACCGGTAAAAATAATAGAAAATAATTCACAAATACGGTCGGTAAGGAGGATAACATGGAAATAAGCATTCCCACACCTCATATTACAGCAAAAATAAACGATGTAGCCAAGACGGTTTTAATGCCGGGTGACCCTTTAAGGGCAAAATTCATTGCAGAGCATTATTTAACCGAGGTTAAATGCTTTAATGAAGTCAGAAATATGTTGGGCTTTACCGGCAATTATAAGGGCAAACCGGTCTCGGTTATGGGTTCCGGCATGGGTATGCCGTCTATGGGGATTTATTCCTATGAGTTATTCAACTTATATAACGTAGAAAAAATAATCCGTATAGGCTCCTCAGGTGCCTTGTGCGAAAAAGTAAAAATCAGAGATATAGTAATAGCCCAAGCCGCCTGTACAAACTCAAGATACGGGGCGCAATTTAAACTTCCCGGAACTTTTGCACCCATTGCTGATTTTGACCTTGCTGTTAAAGCTTACGCTACAGCCTTGGAGAAAAATCTTTCTGTACACGTAGGCAATATTTTATCGTCGGATTTGTTTTATGACGATGCAAACTCCGCCGGGGCTTGGCAAAAAATGGGCGTGCTTTGCACCGAAATGGAAACTGCGGCTCTCTATATGAACGCCGCCCGTGCCGGTAAAAAGGCACTCAGTATCCTTACCGTATCGGACTCAATCTTCACCCCGGAAACAACCACGGCAGAACAGCGAGAAACAAGCTTTACTCAAATGATGGAACTTGCGCTGGAAATTATATAAAGAAAACAAAATAAAAGATTAAGACCTTGAGGGAAACTTTTTCCGGAGATAAAGTTTCCCTCAAACTACCTTCAAATAGTATTTAATATTTTTTAAGACCAAAAAACTACCCTGTTGAGGGTAGTTTTTGCTTTATAGCCTATTGATCTTTTTCTTTCAGATTATTTAATAACCGTATAACCGGTTTTTGTTCTATGGGATGCATGGCATAGGGTGCGATTTCTGCTAACGGTTCCAAAACAAAACAGCGCTCTGTCATTCGTTCGTGAGGGATAATTAAACAATCTGTATGGAATATATCCTCGTCATAAAGCAATATATCTACATCTATAGTTCTGGGGCCGTTTGGTATAGTGCGTACTCTGCCCAAAGAGCGTTCGATGTTGGAGGTTAGGTCGAATAATTCTAACGGAGAAAGTAATGTTTTAATTGCCACCGCACAGTTTAAGAATTTCTCTTGGTCAAGATAACCCACCGGCTCGGTTTCGTAAAACTTGGAGACTTTAACAACCTTGGTATCGTCTGTATTAAGTGCATTAATAGCTGTGTTAAGGTATTCTGCCTTGTCGCCCATATTAGAGCCTAAGGCTAAATAAACCGTATGGCGGCCTCTGGTAATGTTAACAGCTACATAATCCAGGTGACAGCCTATGGGTGCCCATGGTTTTTTTACGGTGACTTCCACCATGTTTACAGTCTCAAAATTTTTCAGGATTTCCGATGCTACGTATTCGGCACAGGTTTCTATCAGTTTGAATTGATTCTTTTTAAAGGAATCTTCGGTGAATTTGCAAACCTCAGCATAATCCAAAAGTTTTGCGGTGTTATCGTTTTTAGAGGCTTGAAGGAAGTCCGAATGTAAGATCAAAGAAATCAAAAACTTTTGACCCAGAATGTTTTCTTCTTTAAATAAGCCGTGAAACGCATAAACTTCCAAATCATTTATAATTATTTTATCCAAGGCTACTCCTCCTTATTTTATCAGACATAAGTGCTGCTCGTTTGTTTTCTTTTACATCGTGAACCCTTACAAAGTCACAACCCTTCATAATGCCTATGGCTGTGGTTGCCAGCGTACCCTCCAGGCGTTGTTCGGTGGGTAAACCACCCAGAGCCTTACCTACTGTAGATTTCCTGGATGCACCCAAAAGAAAGGGATATGGCAGTTTTTCTTTTAGTTTGTCTAGGTTATTTAGCACGAATAAATTCTGCTCGTAAGTTTTGCCGAAGCCTATGCCGGGGTCTAAAATTATTTTAGATTTCGATACGCCGTGACTTAGGGCTATTTCTATGCTTTCTTCCAAATCATTTGCCATTTCTTCGATAATATCACTGTATTGTGTGTGGTTTCTGTTATGCATAAGACAGCAAGGCAGTTCGTATTCGGCGGTTAAGTCGGCCATTTGCTCTGCCTGTTTAAAGCCCCAGATGTCGTTTATCAGGTCGGCACCGGCTTTTACGGCGGCCTCCGCAACGGCGGGTTTATAGGTATCTATGGAAACCGGGGTCTTGGAGAATATTGATTTTAGGGCTGCTATTACGGGAATAACACGCTTAATCTCTTCTTCTTCGGAAATTTTCTCGTGGCCGGGTCTTGTGGATTCGCCGCCTACATCTATAATGTCTGCACCCTCGTCTATCATGGCTTTTGCTTGCCTTAGAGCGGTTTCAAGAGTATTAAAGCTGCCACCGTCGGAAAAGGAATCCGGGGTTACGTTTAAAATCCCCATTATATATGTACGTTTACCTATTTCAAATTCTGTTTTACCGATTTTCATATTTTCTCCTTTCGGTAGACAATGAAGGAGGCTTATTTTGCTTATAGCTAAATATTTATGCCTTTGTTCTTTTTCTCGTCCGGCCAGTCGCAGTTATTGTAAGCCTTGCAGGCAAAACAACGCCTGGATTGTTTATCCGCACGATAAATCAGCAGGTTCAACTCGGCTTCGGAATCCGGGTAACTTCTGTGAGTAAGTATTGCAGAGGTAATCTTTTCGATTTCTTCCGGAACAAAGCCGCATTCTTCAAGTATTTCCTGTGAAAGCAAGGCACTTGCCGAACAGTGAGGAATTTTTGATTCATATTGCTGCCATTTGCCTATGTCGTGCAACAAAGCAGTGGCATAAATCAAATCTTTTTCTATGTTCAGTCCTGATTCAAGGTTGTAGATATATGCTATTCTTGCAACATCCAAAAAATGTTGGAGATTATGTTTACAGTAAATTCGTTTTTTTTCGTGTTTGCGGTTTTTTTTCAGATGATTGAGGTATTTTTGATTATTAATAATAAGATTTATTCTGTCCATGTTATTTTCCCGAAATATTCATTAATGCAAGGGCTTCCGAACGCTTTTGAGGGTCGTGTTTAAAAATGCCTCTGTTTGCGAAAGTTACGGTTCTCGAACCCGGCTTTCGTACGCCTCTCATGGTCATACAAAGATGCTCTGCCTCTATAACCACGCATACACCTCTGGGATTAATGGCTTCTTCGATAATATCGGCAAGTTCGGCACAGAGTTTTTCTTGCAGTTGGGGCTTTTTGGAAATATTATCCACCAATCTTGCCACCTTACTAAGCCCCAAAATTTCTCCGCTTTCGTTGGGTAAATAAACCACATGAGCCACGCCTGTAAAGGGTAAAAGATGGTGTTCGCACATGGAATACAGGGTTATATCCTTTACAATAACCATATCTTCGCCGGTGCCTTCATAAAAAACCTTAACTAAATCCCGTGGGTTTTGGTGCATTCCGGCAAAAACCTCTTCGTACATATTTGCCACCCTTTTGGGCGTTTCCAGCAGACCTTCCCTGTCTGGGTTTTCTCCGATTGCTATTAAAATTTCTCTTACGGCCTTTTCAATTCTCGCTTTGTCTACCATATTGCTAACCTCATTCAGAATATAATTTTTATGAGCTAAGGCTGATCCTTATGTATAATCTTTAAATAAAACGATTGTTTGGCTATAAACCGGCATAGCACCGGTTTGGGTTATAAATTAGCATTGTGCATTTGACTTTAGGTACAAACATATGAAAATAAGCACCTGTCTACGTCAAAATTACAAAGCATACAAGTTGACAGGCGAGCCAAAAAAATATATTAATATTATAATTTGTTTTGTCGAAAAAAGCAAAGTAATTATTAAAATTTTCGTGGCAATTTTACTTGTGCTTTCCATGCGTAATTATTTCAATAAAAGCCAAAAACTATATAATACTGTACTATAATAAATTTTTTGGCTTTATTGTTAATGGGATAAACCACCCTGATATAAAGTAACACTATTTGCAAAGGAGAATTATTATGTTAAATATGACGCCCGGGCCTACAGCCGTTCATGAGGACGTAAGAATGAGACTGGCCATTGATTATCCCAATACTGATTTGGATGATTCTTTTGTGGACTTTTACAGCCACTTGACAAAAAAAATAGGCAGAATTATAAACACTGCCAATGACGTAATCATACTTTGCGGAGAAGGTATGATTGCGCTTGAAGCGGCCTGTGTTTCTTTGATAGAAAAAGGCGACAGGGTTTTGTGTATAGATAACGGAATTTTCGGAAACGGTTTTAAGGAACTGATAGAATTAGCCGGCGGTAAGCCGGTAATGTTTTCCGGGGACTATGACAGGCCCATAGATGTAGAAAAATTGGAGGAATTTTTGAAACAGGATTCCTACTTTAAACTTGCCACGCTGGTTCATTGCGAAACCCCAACCGGGTTAACCAATCCTGTTGATAGAATTTGCCCTCTGCTTAAACGTTACGGCATAATCAGTATAGTAGATTCGGTTTCGGCTATAGGCGGTGAGGAGATTAATGTTGATGACAGGAATATGGACGTGGTTTTGGGTGCATCGCAGAAATGTTTTTCAGCACCTACGGGATTAAGCTTCCTATCCGTAAGCCAAGCTGCATGGAATAAAATGGAGAAAAGATACCACCCAATTCCAAGCTATTATCTTAATCTGTTAAACTATAAGGATGCCGTAAAAAACAGGTGGTTTCCTCATACCATGCCCGGTGCAATGCTTTTCGCCCTGGATACCGCCGTTGAAAGGTTTATAGGCGAAGCAGAGTTCGTAAAACGTCATGCAAGAATAGCCAAGGCTGTACGAGCGGCGTTAAGCCAAGCCGGTTTGCAACTGTATTGCAAAGAAGGTCATTCCAATACGGTTACCGCTTTTTACGTACCTAAAAACGCCGATTATCAACAAATATACAAAGATATGCTTAATCACGGCGTTATGATAGCCGGCTCTTTGGGAGAATTTAAAAACAAACTTATAAGAATCGGTCATATGGGAGAGAATTGTAGCGTAGAGAAAGTTGCTGTGGCTTTAGCTGCCTTGGATATGGTTTTAAGAAGCAAGGGGTTAATTTCCGGTGATTTGTTGAATCATATTTTCGCCAAAGAACTGATTTAGCAATTTAACAAAGCCATGAGTACTTTTTACGAGCAATCCGCCTACCCAAAGGACTGAATGAAATGAAAAAACTGTTGCAAATTGTATCTTTAATTTTTTTGGGATTAATATTAATTTCTATGCTCTATGAGGTTAAGACTGCTCCTGTTTGCCGTTTGCAGACCAATGAAGTTTTTGTTACCGGAAATTATAAAATCCTTAATACCTTAAATTTGCAGGGTGTATACAGAATGAATACCTATCTTCCTCGTTTCAGGGAAAACACCCGTGACGTGGCGGAGTATTATTGCAATAGTTTTGATATTAGCGGAAACTTTGAAGAAGATGAGGAATTTTTCAGTATTTCCGACAATCAATCACGACTGATAGTGTATAAATTTTTGGATTATATTCGTTATGAAAGCAAGCTACCGCCGGCTACGGGCTATACGTCCATAACCTCGGAGGAAGCAGTAAAAAAAGCACTGGCTTTTATCGAGGCACGTTGCCTAAGTTTAAAATTCGACCACAGCAACACCGAATTTAACGACAACACCATAAAGGTTATTTTTGTGGATAAACTGGGTAACTACGAAAAAAACGACTTTAATACCTGCGTAACCATGGATTGTAACGGCAGAATTTTATCTATGGATTATTACTGTTTAAAATATAATATTTATAACAATTGTGAAATAAAGTCCATGATACAGGCGGCGGAAGAACTGCCTGAAACCAATGAAGAGGTTACTGTAAACAGTGTTACCTTGAATTATGTATATGAAAACAGTATTTTGCAGCCTGCTTACATTTTTAAGGGTGTGACAGAGGACGGCTCCGAATATTCGGAATATGTAAAAGCAGCAATTTACAGGTAGAAGTCGTAATCTTAAATGAATTCCATATTTAATTAAGGATAAAATTTGCAAATTATCCTTGAATCTTTGTCTAAATTACAAATTTTTATCTACTG